>DATGLT010000331.1:0-19074 GCA_035294005.1 Verrucomicrobiia bacterium | reverse complement strand
AAGTCAAGCCCGCACGGGATTCGGGGAGTCTCTTCCCTGGACAAATTTGGCTGGTTCAAAGACATCCTTATCCTGTTCTTCGGATGAGCTCATGCTGCCGGTGCGGGCGAGCATCCGGTCCGGTGGCTGGCGCGCAAGCTGCTCCTGCTGTTTTCGGTTGAAATCGGAAAACCGATCTCAAAGTGGAAGTCCATCTTATGAAACGAAATCTGACGATTCTATTGACTACCGTGGGCCTGGCCGGGGCGTTGTTTGGCGGGCTGACACTGGCGCATGGCCAATCGGCTGCCGCCGGGACTGAAGAACGCCACGAAGGGCGCGAACGGCATCCGGCGATTCACAAGGCGATCCTGGCCTTGGAAGCGGCCAGGGGCGACTTACAGAAGGCCAATCACGATTTCGGGGGCCACCGGAAAGAAGCCCTCGAGGAATGTGACAAGGCCATTGCACAATTGAAATTGGCCTTGCAGTACGACAAGCGTTAGCAGAACAGCACCGGGCGTGCGCAGCGGCGCGCGCCTTTACAAATCCGTGCGACCGGTTGCTCTGCGCGCCGCGTAGCGGATTTGCTGTTGGCCTCGGGACGGGATCTCTGCCCCGGCCCCAGACTCGGATTAGACACATCGCCGCCGGTTCAACGGCGGCGTTTTTGTCTGCGCGCACAGCGGCCTGCTTCCTTCATCTTGTGGGCAACCGGCAGTTCCCAATGACGAGGAGGCTAGGGTAGCTATTCCCACGTTTTCCGAGGCCCCTGCTCGAGGTAAGCGCCTGAAGGGCATCCCGCATTCGCGGGACCAGCCAAAATGACTTGCTCCCTCGGCAAGGCGCTCCTTAGACTGACTCACACCCTTGGCAGAACCGAGTTCAATGCAGACATTCCGCGGCGAGCGGGCTTTACACGTGTTGGCGGCGGTGATTTGTGGCCTGGTTTTTCTACCGCGCGGAGTTCTTTGCGCCCAATCCACCCCGTCCAACAAGCTGATTTGGGAGTCGGGGGCTGGTTACCGCAGGGCAAAATTAAACGTTCCACCGTCTCCAAAGTCGGGATTTACCCTGCTGTCACCTGAAACCACAGGGATTCTTTGGACCAACAAACTCTCGCTGGCGCGGGTTAATGAACGTCAGAATCTTATGAACGGGGCCGGAGTCGCTGCGGGCGACTTCGATGGGGATGGTTTGTGCGACCTGTATTTCTGCAATAAAGAAGGCGCAAATGCGCTCTTCCGCAACCTGGGTGGGTTGCGCTTTCAAAATGTTGCCCAAGAGGCGGGCGTAACATGCACAAACCAATCGTCTACCGGGGCCGTTTTTGCGGACATCAACGGAGATGGCCGGCCGGACCTCCTGGTAAATTCCTTCACCGGACCCAATGCATGCCTATTGAACTTGGGTGATGGGCGGTTCACGAACGTGACGGAAGCGGCAGGTTTGTTATCCAAAGGGGGATCCACATCGCTCGGACTGGGGGATTTGGAAGCGACCGGCAATCTCGATTTGTACGTCGCTTACTTCGGCACTGAAGCCATCTTGCGGGACGGCGGAGCCATCGGAGTCAAGTTTGTGAATGGCCAGATGGTTGTTGGCGGTCGTTACGCCCGCCGAATTCAAATCATCAATAACCGCATGTACGAGCTGGGGGAGCCCTCGATGCTCTTCCATAACGACGGACAGGCGCATTTCACTCCCTTGTCGTGGGACAGCTTATTCCGTGATGAGGACGGCAAGCCGGTGGGTTCTCCTCCTGATTTGAGCCTTGCCGTTCAAATCCGGGACATCAACGGCGATGGCCAGCCGGATATTTTCGTCTGCAATGATTTTCAGACTCCGGACCGGCTTTGGCTCAGTGACGGAACCGGGCACCTGCGCGCCGCAGACCGCCTCGCGCTGCGAAATATGAGCTTTGCCTCCATGGGAGTGGACTTCGCGGATGTTGACCACGACGGCAAACTCGATTTCATCACGGTGGAAATGTTAAGCCGGGACCACGAGCGCCATATCCGCCAGATGAGCCCGATGAATCCCAAACGCCGAAAGCCCGGCGAAATCGCTAATCGGGAAGAAGTGGCGCGGAACGCTTTTTTCTGGAATCGCGGCGATGGCACTTACGCCGAAATCGCTTACTACAGTGGCCTGGCTGCGTCCGATTGGTCATGGTGCCCCATTTTTCTCGATGTGGACCTGGACGGCTACGAGGATCTGCTCGTCAGCAATGGCCACATGCTGGATGTTAATGACCGCGACGCGACGTTGTCATTGCGGCCGGCGGAGCTCCATGACTTGCGGATGTCGCGCAAACTCATCCTCAAATATCCGCAACTCAACACACCCAAAGCCGCTTTTCACAACCGCGGGGATCTCACCTTCGAAGACGCCACTGACCGGTGGGGTTTTAATTCCACGAACATCTGTCACGGGATGGCGCTGGTCGACCTGGACAACGACGGTGACCTGGACGTGGTGCTGAATTGTTTGAACGGGCCTCCGATAATCTATCGCAATGATTGTTCGGCTCCGCGGATCGCCGTGCGGTTGAAGGGCAAAGGCGCGAACCGGTTCGGAATCGGCGCTAAAATCGAGGTGCTGGGCGGTGCGGTGCCCTTGCAAGCCCAGGAAATGTTATGTGGCGGGCGTTACCTGTCCGGCGATGACACGATGCGCGTGTTTGCCGCCGGAACTTTGACCAACAAGCTCGCGATCCGCGTCACGTGGCGCAATGGAACTCAAAGTGTGGTTAACGACGTCGAACCTAACTATGAGTATGAGATCGACGAAACCGGCGCCAAGCCAGTCCCTCGCGCACCCGCGGAGCCTGCCCCGGCGCCATCATTTAAAGATGTGAGCGGCTTGCTCGCCCACACGCACGCGGACACCGAGTACGACGATTTCGCGCGGCAGCCGCTATTGCCGCGAAAACTCAGCCAACTGGGGCCAGGAGTTGCCTGGCACGACCTGGACGGCGATGGCCTGGATGACCTTATTATCGGTTCAGGCTCGGGAGGCCGCCTGACGATATTTCGGAACAATGGGTCCGGGGGATTCGAGCGTTGGGAGCACCCCTGCGTGAGCCGCCAGGCATACGACGATCAAACCGCGATCGTTGCAACTGATGCCGGCGATGGAACAACATCACTGCTCGTGGGAAATTCCAATTACGAAGCTACTGATGCCCATTCTTCTTCAATAGAGTCGTTTTCTTTTCATGGCCGGCAAGTGTCTTCAAATGTTCTCAATCTGCCAGCCGGCATGAGCGTCGGCCCACTGGCGCTCGGCGATTTGGCCGGCGATGGCGTGCTGGAACTGTTCGTGGGTGGCCGGGTCAGCCCGGGTCGGTATCCTGAGCCGGTTTCCTCGGTGCTGTACCGCCGCACGACCAAAGGATGGCAAATCGATGAGGAAAACTCGCGTGTGCTCGAAAAAGTGGGATTGGTAAGCGCAGCCATTTTCAGCGACTTGAATGGGGATGGATTTCCCGAACTCATCCTTGCTTGTGAATGGGGCCCGGTGAGGATCTTCAGCAACGATCACGGCAAACTTAAAGCAGCTGCTCCGGATGCCGGCCTGGAAAAGCTGACCGGCTTGTGGAACAGCGTCGCTGCGGGCGATTTTGATGGGGACGGTCGAATGGACCTGGTGGTTGGCAACTGGGGGTTGAACAGCTACTACAACACGGCTCCCGGCGATCCCTGGTGGCTGTACTATGGGGATTTTAACGGCGATGGCCAGGTCGCGATGCTCGAGGCTTATCGAAACCCTCGCTCAGGCCAGGTTGTCCCATGGCGCGACATGGATGCCATGGCAACGGGCATGCCTTGGGTCAGGGCCAAGTGGTCCACTCACTCTGCCTACTCGACCGCCACTTTGGAGCAGGTCCTGGGCGATCGCTTTCCGAAGAGCGCCAAATTGGAAGCCGGCACCATGGCTTCGATGGTGCTTCTCAATCGAGGCGACCATTTTGAGCGGGTCATTTTACCGCGCGAAGCGCAGTGGGCTCCCGCCTTCGGATTGGCGGTTGGCGACCTCGACGGGGATGGGCGAGAAGATGTTTTCATGGCGCAAAATTTCTTCTCGGTGCGCCCGGAAGACGACCGCATCGATGCGGGTCGTGGCTTATGGCTGCGGGGCGACGGCAAAGGGGGATTTCGCTCCGTGCCCGGACAGCTGTCCGGGATCAAAGTGTATGGGGAGCAACGCGGCTGCGCGTTGTGCGACTACGATGGCGATGCCCGAGTGGACCTGGTTGTCGCTCAAAACGGGGCGGAAACGCGGCTCTTTCATAATGAAACGGCGAAGCCTGGGTTGCGCGTTCGGTTGGTGGGACCCGAAGGGAACCGGAACGGAATCGGTGCTGTTATGAGGTTGAAGTTCCCGAGCGGCATGGGGCCCGCGCGGGAAATTCATGTTGGCGGCGGCTACTGGTCGCAGGACAGTGTTTGGCAAGTGCTGGGAACTCCCGAACCCCCATCGGAAATTTGGATTCGCTGGCCCGGCGGCATAACCACGACCACAGTGATTCCAAGTGGGGCCCGGGAAATTCAGGTGGAGGCGTCGGGCAAGAGCAGTTCGAGGAAATGACTTCGCCGCCGTGCCCCGGTGCGGGAGAATCCACGGCTTGTCCTCATCAAGGTGAATCTCACAGCCGTTTGCGACGTCCATAATGTTCTGAAATCATGCTTATAAGACTCAACACCGCTGTCCCGGTTTGCAGCCGGGTCCGATTCCACTTCGTGCGCCGCCCGTTATTTCTGGTTGTCGCGTGCCTCTCATTGCGCGCGGTTGCCCAGGATCAATTGGGAGGGCGGCACGACGCCCAAATGTACGTGGCCCCCGCTTCAGACGAGGCTCGGGTGGCGTTAAAGCGAATCAAGCCTGCTGAAGGTCTCAAAATCGATCTCTGGGCGGCGGAACCGATGCTGGCAAACCCGGTGGCTTTTTGTTTCGACGAGAAAGGCCGCGTGTACCTCTGCGAAACATTTCGGCTCGGCAACGGCGTGGACGACATCCGCGGGATCATGAGCTGGCTGGACGAAGAACTGGCCTCGAGGTCGGTCGACGAGCGACTGGCTGAAATGAAGCGTCACCTCGGCGACCGGTTCGCCAGCTACACCAATCGCAGCGAACGCATTCGGCTCATTGAGGACCGCAGCGGTCGGGGCGTGGCCGATCACTCGACGGTGTTTGCTGAAAATTTCAACTCACCCCTGGACGGAATCGGCGCGGGGGTTCTGGCCCGCGGGACGAATGTCTGGTACGCCAACATACCGAATCTTTGGCTGCTTCGGGACACCAACGGCGACGGAGTGGCCGACTTCAGAAAATCACTGCATTATGGCTTCGGTGTGCGCGTAGGTTTTCTGGGCCACGATCTGCATGGGCTGCATTTCGGTCCGGATGGAAAGATTTATTTCAGCATTGGCGATCGCGGATCGAATATCCGAGTGGCCCATGGGCGCACGGTCGGCGAACCGGATATGGGCTGCGTGTTCCGGTGCAATCCCGACGGCTCGGAACTCGAGGTGTTTGCATACGGTCTGCGCAATCCCCAGGACCTGGTGTTTGACCAATACGGGAACCTGTTTACCGGGGACAACAACTCGGATAGCGGCGACCAGGCGCGCTGGGTTTACCTGGTTGAAGGCAGTGACAACGGGTGGCGCGTCGGATATCAATTTATGGAAGACCCCTACTCGCGCGGACCGTTTAACGCCGAGCGCTTATGGTATCCCCCGTTCGAGGGTCAGCCTGCCTATATCGTTCCGCCCGTTGCCAACATTGCGAGCGGACCTTCGGGCGTCGCGTATTTTCCAGGCACGGGCTTGCCCGCGGCGTACAAGGATCATTTCTTCCTGGTGGATTTTCGCGGCGGTCCCGCCAACAGCGGGGTCCACACTTTCACCCTTCAACCCAAGGGCGCCGGGTTTGAGTTGGTCAATCGTGAGCATTTCGTTTGGAATATCCTGGCAACTGACGTCAAGTTCGGCGTCGATGGCGGCCTCTACGTGAGCGACTGGGTCGAGGGCTGGGAATTAACGGGGAAAGGAAGGCTGTACCGGGTGCATGATCCGGCGATGGACAAACATCCCTCTGTTTTGGAAACCAAGCGCCTGCTCGCCGAAGGGATGGAGAAACGATCCTTTAAGGAACTGGGTCGTCTGTTGGAACAGCCCGATATGCGGGTGCGGCAGGAGGCCCAGTTTGAACTGGCCGGCAGGGGCCTCGAAGGATTGCCCGTTCTTGTCAACTGCGCTCGGCAGGAGCCGAATCTCCTGGCGCGATTGCACGGAATTTGGGGAATCGGCCAGGTTGGGGCGAGCTATTCAGAGGGCGGATTTCCAACGCAAGTTACGAAAGCATTCGACTTGCTTCTCAATTTGCTCAACGACTCGGATCCGGAAATCAGGGCCCAGGCCGCGAAAGTTCTAGGCGAGCGCCGCTACTCGAAAGCGTTTCGTCCGTTGGAAGCCGCTTTGGGAGACAGCAACTCCCGGGTTCGATTCTTCGCCGCGATCAGTCTCGGGAAATTCGGCCGAGTCGAAGCAGTGCCTGCGTTATTCGCGCTATTGAAGCAAAACGCCGACCGCGACCCGTACGTTCGGCACGCGTGTGTGATGGGGTTGAGCAAAATCGGAGATGTGCCTGCGTTGCTGGAGCGAGCGCACGACGGATCGGCGGCAGTGAGAATGGGCGTCCTGCTGGCGCTGCGGCGGCTTCAACGCGCGGAGATCGGGCAGTTTCTTGAGGACAAAGATCCGGCGCTGGTGCTCGAGGCGGCGCGTGCCATCAACGATGAGCCCATTACAGGCGCGTTCGAGCAGTTGGCGCAACTGATAGACAGCCCCGCGCTGAACCGGTTCATCAACGGCACGCCGTTGGTCCCCGCGAGCGTTCCCAAGGAAGCGGCGCAAGGTTTGGGGCTCGAAGCGCTCTTAAGGCGTGTTTTAAACGCCAACTTTCATTTCGGCACCGCGCAGACTGCCCGCGCATTGGGTTTGTTTGCCGCCCGAGGGGATGCTCCTGAGAAAATGCGCATCGAAGCTTTGCAGGAGTTGGGTGATTGGGAACACCCGTCCGGCATCGACCGGGTGATTGGGCTTTGGCGTCCGGTGTCGGCCGTCCGGCACAATGAAACGGCGGCGGAAGCCCTGCAGCCGGAACTTGAGCGGATCGTTCGACACTCGCCCGAGGCGGTTCAGGTGGCGGCATTGCGTTGTGCCGAGCGGCTTGGCATGACCGGCGCCGCAGCTCTTCTGTCGGACGTCGTGACCAACACCGGCTTTTCCAGCGACGTCCGGGCCCAGGCTCTAAAGACCATCGCAGGGTTGAATCTTCCCACGCTTGAGCAGGCGCTGGACCTCGCCCGAAACGACCCGGATGAAGACTTGCGCAAAACTGCTACCCGGTTGGAAGGGCGCGTCAGGAATTCCGATCCAGTCGGTCGCGTCGGCGCCACGCTCCAATCCGGCACGCTTGGGGAAAAGCAAAACGCCCTTGCCACGTTAGCCACTCTGCCCGGAGACGCTGCCGACCAACTCATTGAGAAATGGCTCGACAAGTTGCAGGCTGGGGGAGTCCCCAAAGAAATGCAGCTCGATGTTCTCGAAGCCGCCAGGAACCGGAAAAGTGAAACGATTAAGCGAGAGCTTGCCCGATACGAAGCAGGGTATCCCAAAGACGATCCTCTTGCCGCATTCGAGCCGGCGCTTTTCGGCGGCTCGGCTGTCGAGGGCAAAAAAGTCTTTTTTGACAAACCCGAGGCTCAGTGTGTCCGTTGTCATCGAATCAAAGGTGAGGGCGGCGATGTAGGTCCGGATTTGACGCACATCGGTTCCCAGAAGGACCGGCGCTACTTGCTCGAATCCATTGTGCTGCCCAATAAACAGATCGCGCAGGGTTTCGACAGCGTGACGGTGGTGCTCAATGACGGGGATGTCCAGGCCGGTGTGCTGAAAAGCGAGACCCCGACAGAACTGGTGCTAAACTCGGTGGACCACGGTCTGGTCACGATAAAGAAGTCCGACATCAAGACCCGACGTGCTGCATTGTCGCCGATGCCCGAAGGCCTCGGCCAGATTCTCACAAAAGAAGACCTGCGAAATCTTGTCGAGTTTCTCAGCGCACAAAAATAGAGATCCTGAGCGTGGCCCAGGGACCGACGTTCATTGGGGCGGGCGAGGTTGTGAGTCAAGCAACGGCCGCCATTTTCGGTACGCCTTCGGACTCGGCCCGAGTATACTCCCGTTGAAATGAGACTGCTGAGTTTCATGACATTTAACCGTTTGGCCGCATTGGTGCAGCGGGTTCCGAGCAGAGGCCGGCCGCTGGTCCTGACTTGCGTTTTTGGGTTATGTGCTGGACTGGCGGCGGTCGCGTTTCAAGTCACCATGAATCTGCTTTACCGAGCGACCTTCGTCTCGTTATCGCACCAGTCGAAACTAACGTTTCTGTTAGGAAGCCTCGCTGTGGTGGTCACGACCTCCTTGCTCGTCGGTTTTCTGGTCAGCCAATTTGCTCCGGAGGCATCCGGTAGCGGTATTCCCCAGCTTAAACTTGCGTTTTGGAAAGACTTCGGAGTGGTTCCGTGGCGGGTCGTTTGGGTCAAGTTCGTTGCCGGCGTGCTCAGCATCGGCGGAGGTTGCAGTTTGGGCCGGGAAGGTCCGAGCGTGCAGCTGGCCGCAGGGTTGGCTTCCAATGTGAGTGGATTGCTTGGGGAAAGCAAACAGCGCAGGCGCATGGCGGCGGCCGCAGGGGCGGCCTCAGGTCTGGCGGCTGCGTTCAACACGCCCTTGGCTGCCGTCACATTTGTGTTGGAGGAGATTATCGCGGATCTAAACAGCACGCTTCTAGGCAGCGTATTGCTCGCCTCTGTGATCGGCGCTTTCGTGGTGCACGGGCTAATCGGCAGGCAACCCGCATTCGCGCTCTCCAGGGTCGAAACCGCCGGTTGGCTGGTGTACGTGCTCACCCCGGTAGTTGCGGCGGCCGCGGCATTCATCGGAGTCTTGTTCCAGAAATGGACCATGGGGCTGCGGGCCCGGCGAATCGAGGTAACGTGGCTGCCACCCTGGATGCGTCCAATGCTGGGAGGACTTGCAACGTGGGCTTTGGGGTCCGTTGTGTTCCTGCAAACACATCATTTAGGCGTGTTCAGTCTCGGATACGATGACTTGTCGACGGGGTTGAGCCTGCAGCTGGGCTGGAAACTTGCAGCTATCCTGCTGGGGACAAAACTCGTAGCCACGGTGCTCTGCTACGGGCTTGGAGGTTGCGGCGGGATCTTTTCACCGACACTTTTTCTTGGCGGCATGTGCGGAATCTGCATCGCGGGGTTATGGGCCCTGGCGCTGCCTTTGACCCCGCCCGATCAACTGACGTTAGCGGTGGTCGGAATGAGCGCATGTCTTGGCGCGGTGGTGCGAGCGCCTGTGACCGGGATCTTAATCGTGTTTGAGATGACGCATGAATTCTCCCTTGTTCCCGCTCTTATGCTCGGCGCATTGGTCAGCCAGGCGGTTACCCGTAAATTCAATCGGCACAGCTTTTATGAGGAGATTTTGTTGCAGGACGGACACCGGCTGGACCACGTGGTCCCTCCTCGCGATTTGCAGGCCTGGCAGCAGTTACCCATTTCCGCCATAGCCACGTTTCATCCCGTTATTGTCGAGGAACTGTCGCCTCTGAAAATTGGTGACCTGTTGCGCGCGCATCCTTATCAGCGCTTTCCGGTGGTGGTCGAAGGCCGGCCGATCGGGATCCTGACCCGCAAAGAGGCTGAAGCAGCTGTGGCGGCCAAACGCGAGCCACGTGTCGAGCCACCCGTCACCTGCCTTCCGGAGCAGACCATTCGGCAGCTTCAAAGTAAACTGATCGAATCCTCTTCACTAATGGTTGTGCTCGTGGACCAGCCTGCCGGCAAAATCCTCGGATTGGTGACGCTGCATGATTTGCTGCGAGCCGAGGTCGCAATGGCCAATGGCGCCACGTGAAAACTCCGTTAAAGGCGTCCTGGGAACGCGTGCGAGCACACGGTTCATCTTGCGAGTAACGACTGGCCACGGCAAACCTGCATTCAAAGCCGGCTCACTTTTGTTGCTGCCGATTGAGGAAGGCCGCGGTGTCTTTCGCTGCCTTGGTTGGCACTCCCGGCTTTTGTAGAAATCCCAGGTCGCGAAACCAATCGATAAACCTGTCCTGCCAGGTGCCAAAAGGCATGCCGTTACGATCGGCAAGGCCCGCGCTCATGCGGTTGCCGTCGCTCAGGACTTCACCTGGGTGCCGGCCATTGCCGTAGATGTGCATCTCGACGTTCGGGATTGAGGCGTGGAGCATCGCCGAGAAATATTCATCCGCCCAAATGGCGTGCACACGGTCGCCAGCCCCTCCGCAGACGATGAACGCGGGAGGAGCATTGGAGGGAATCGGCGGATTGCCGTTGCGCGCGAAGGGTGAGGGGCCGGGATAAATCAGGCTGACAAAGTCCGGCCGGGAAGAGATGCCGGCCAAAGGATCCGAAGCTTCGCTGTGTTTTTTATCGAACTCATCAGAAAACAGCGCTGCGGGAGCGGCAAGTTCGGCTCCCGCGGAGAATCCCATAATTCCTATTTTGGCCGGATCAATATTCCACTGCTTCGCATGGGCGCGCAGCAAGCGGATCGCCTGCAACCCGTCGGCGACCGCGTCCGCCTGGACGTTGTAGCCGTCGCGCCGCAAGCGGTACCGCAAGATTGCCGTGCTGACGCCATAGCTATAAAAGTAAGGCACAAAATCGGCGCTTTCCGACCCCACATTCAGAGTATTATGGCCGCCTCCTGCCGCCAGGATGACTGCGGCTCCGGTGTTGACGCCGCCGTCGACTGGATGAACCTCAATGCTTGGGTTGTGGATGTTCACGATACTGTTGATCCGGCCCGGGACCGACTTGCTCATGTTGTATTGCTCCGCTTCGCGAAAGCGCTCCTGTTTGAGCATTGGCGAACCCGGCTCGTATAAAGGCAACACCACTCCGCCCTGGACAATGGCCTGGGGTGAGTAGGGCGCGTCATTGGTCGGGCCGGGGCCAGGCACACTCAAGGGTGCAGGCACGGGAGGCAATTCCGCCGCGTTCAAAGTCGCCAGGGCAACTGAAGCCGAGAACGTGAACCGGGTCAGTAACCATCGCAGGCAAGGGTGTTTCATCGGGCCTGATTTTGGGGCGAGACCGTCGAGAGGCAAGCCCGTTTGATTTCGAAGAGGCACAAAAAACTTTCAAAGAAATCGCGATCCCATGTCCTGCCGGGCCGTGCTGGTTCGTCGTAATATTGATCCGGCTGAACGGATCAGGTAATAATAAACAAAAGCAACACGAATATGAGCACAACGAACAAAGTTCCCCAATACATGCTGCTGTTCCGCGGCAACGACTGGCAAAAAGGACTGTCCCCCGAGGAAATGCAGAAGATCGCAGGCCAGTGGATGGCTTGGTTTGAGCGACTCACGGCGCAGGGTAAAGTAACTGCCGGCAGTCCCCTGGAAAAGGACGGCAAAGTAGTGTCCGGCAAGAATGGCCGAACCGTTTCAGACGGCCCCTTTGCGGAATCAAAAGAGGCGGTTGGTGGTTATTTCCTGCTGCAGGTGAACGATTACGATGAAGCCGTGAGCATCGCCCAACAATGTCCCGGCCTGGCGTACGGGATTCAGGTCGAGGTCCGCCAGGTTGCGGATGTTTGCCCGTTGGTGTCGGAGTTGTCCAAAGAAACGGAATTGGCCGGCGCTCATTCGTGAATGGCCCGGCGGGCGGCCGACGGCATCCAGTAACATGGAAGCCGCCGGCGCTCCCTATCGGGGCATTTTGAAGAGCGCAAAATCACCATCCTCGTATCGCGATTGAGGCACCCATTATGATTCTTAAATTGCTCATCATTGTCGGTATCGCATTGCTCGGCTTTACCATTGCAGCAGCCATGCGTCCCTCGGAATTTCGCATCAGCCGCTCGGCACTGATGAGTGCCCCACCGGATGTGGTGTTTCCTCACGTTAACGAGCTTCGCAATTGGGAGGCATGGTCACCGTGGGCCAAATTGGATCCAAAGGCGACCACTAGTTACGAGGGGCCTCAATCCGGCACCGGCGCTGCCTTTGCGTGGGCGGGAAATCAAAAAATCGGCGAAGGCCGCATGACCATTATTGAAAGTCTGCCTTCCCAATCCATACGATTCCGGCTCGATTTTAAAAAGCCTTTCAAAGGGACGAATACGGCCGATTTCGATTTCATGCCCGAAAATGGACAGACGCGCGTTACCTGGACGATGTCCGGCCATTCCGCGTTTATTCCGAAAGTGATCGGAATGTTCATCAACTGCGACAAAATGGTTGGGGACCAATTTGAAAAGGGGTTGGCGGATCTGAACAAAGCCTGCGGCGAGGTGGTTCGCCGTTAGAGCCTGGAGCCACGATCGTGAGTTCGGAACCAGGCCATGATCCGCAGATGGGCGAAGTGCCTCACCTTGTTGAGCACTTGTTTCGGCATGAATCCGGCAAGATGGTGGCTATTCTCACCCGCATTTTCGGGTTGGAACACCTGAGCCTGGCCGAAGATGTCGTCCAGGAAGCCCTCGGTCGGGCCTTGCAAACATGGCCCTTTTATGGAGTGCCTGAGAATCCCTCGGCATGGCTGATCCGGGCGGCTCGCAACCTTGCCTTGGATGTGGTTCGACGCGACAAGGTCTTCCGCGATAAGCAGGCGCAGATCATCCAGATGATGGACCACGGCAATCCAAGCGCCCAGGAACAGATTTTTGCCGAACACGAAATCGCCGACGACCGGTTGCGAATGATCTTTGTGTGCTGTCACCCTGTGATCCCGGCCGACGGGCAAATTGCGCTGGCCCTGAATACCCTTTGCGGGTTCAGCGTTACGGAAATCAGCCGGGCGTTCCTGACCACCGAAGCGGCAATTGCCAAACGCCTGACTCGAGCTAAACGAAAAATTCGAGACGAGCGGATTCCTTTTGAAATTCCGGCAGGCGAGGAACTGGGCCGGCGGCTGGATGTGGTTTTGGAGGCGCTGTATTTGTTGTTCAATGAAGGTTACAAGGCCTCGTCTGGAGAACGTCTGGTTCGGGAAGACGTCTGCAGGGAGGCCATACGATTGGCGGAGCTGTTGGCGGCCCATCCGGCGTGCAACTGTCCGAAGACCCACGGGCTGCTCGCGTTGATGCTGTTCAACGCGGGACGGATCCCCGGTCGTGTGGATCGAGACGGCAATTTGATCCGGCTCCAGGAGCAGGACCGCGGTTCCTGGGACCAGTCCTTGATTTCGCGTGGAATGCTCCACCTGGTCCATTCGGCAGCGGGTGAGAGCTTAAGCAGATATCAATTGGAAGCGGGCATTGCGGCATGCCACTGCGCCGCCTCTAATTTCGAAGAGACCGATTGGAAGCGGATCCTGGTCCTGTACGATCGCCTGGCCGAGTTTGAGGATTCACCCGTCGTGGCGCTGAACCGCGCTGTTGCGGTGGCCCATGTCCACGGTCCGGCGGCGGGGATCTCAGCCGTCGAATCCATTCGCAATCGCGCACAACTCGATTCGTATTATTTATTGTATGCTGTCCTGGGAGACTTTGAATCACAATTGGGTCATTACTCCGCCGCGGCAGGTTACTTGCGCCAGGCTCTCGAACTAAGCCAGGTAAGGTCGGAGCAATCTTTTCTCCGCAAGAGAATTGAGGAGTGCGAACAGGCGGCGGCTGGACCAAAGAGCAACCTGGTAGACCAAATCCGGCACCAGGCCGCGTGAAGCATCCGGTGGGGGACAATGGGAGCCTCCCAGGTTAACGAAGCGGCGCAAGCGCGCAATACACCCTGGGATCCGCCTTGTTGCTTCGGCGGCCGCGCAGACTCCCGTGCTCTTATCGGACTCAGTTGAGGGTCATCAGCGCGATGGAATCCTGATCCTTGACGAACAGCCGATTTCCAGCCAACACCGGGTAAGCATAGGTTTGTTTCTCGGACACTTTGATGTTGGCAAGTTCATTGTACTGTTTGTCCGAAGCTTCGAAGGCCGTTAGTTGGCCCTTGGACGTCAGGGCGACCAATACGGGCCCCGCATTGACGATGGAGCCAAATCCTCCCCGTCCACCCTGAGGATCCGACCACTCCGTCTTTCCATTTTGCGCGTTGATACAGAAGAAATTCCCTTTTTGTGACAAGCCGAACAACATCCCGTTCTTCAAGACAGGCGTGTTGAATTGCACGGAGTTTTCGCTGTTGCTCCACAGCTCCGTAGCGGCAAAAGAATCGCCTTGTTTGTCGATCTTCAGTGCGCGGGCCCCGCGGCCTTGTGCGCACAGGATTAAAGTCTGTCCGTCGACAATAGGCGTCGTGGCATTGTGAGCCATGCCGGACGGCGCGTAAGGCGCCTGCCAGAGGAGTTTTCCATTTCCGGCTCCGATCCCTACGATGCTTTTCGCGGTTTCTGTCACAATCATCCTGCTGTCTCCAATCGACATCAGAACTGGGGAACCGTAGTCGGGCCCTTCCTGCGTCCATTTCCATTTTTGATCTCCGCTGCCCACGTCGTAAGCCACAATGGCCCCTTCGGTTTCTTTGCCCAGTTGGGCTATGCAGAGACCATCCACAACGATGGGGGACATCGCCGCGTGGAACCGTGGCCATTGCCCCTGGAAATCGTTCTTTTGCCACACCAATTTCCCATTCGCCGCATCGTAGCAGGACAGAATGCCAGTGACTCCGAGCGTAATGACCTTGCCGCTTGCAACCACGGGCGAACTGCGCGGGCCTCCGTGCCCTGAGTCGGGGCCCTTGACGGCCTCCGCCGCATATTTGGCAGCCCAGTTCTCTTTTCCGGTCGCCGCATCGAGGCATCGAAGCACCTCCTCGTCGCCTTGCCTCGAAAACACAAAGAGCTTGTCTCCCACAAGCGCAGGTGTGGCATCGCCGCTGCCCACCTCCACTTTCCACTTTTGGGCCAGCTCTTTAGGCCACGTCTTGGGAGCTTCGAAACCCACGACCTTGCCGTCGCGATTAGCTCCCCGCCATTGCGGCCAGTCCTGGGCGAACAGGCTTGCGGCACAGACTGTCGCTAGACTTGATACGATGATCTTGGCTGAAAATTTCATAGTCACTCCTGGTTGTTTACTTAGCTGCTTTATAACCCAGCGGCAGCCGGAACGCGCTCTGCCTCGGGCCTCAAATCACGCTACCATAGGTTGAATTGTTCCTGCGACTTGAAATGCAAACCACCATCGCGGTGGATCACAATGAAATTTGGACGCTGAAAAATAGGGATGGGTTACATTCAAAGGCAGGCGGGGATTCATGGCGCAGCGGCGTTCCGGAGCAGGGATGAGGTCCTGGTTCGTGGCTTCACCGCAACCAGCATTCGCGTGCAAGAAATGCACAAAGGCGACAGAACGTGTGGTTTTCGGGAAGTCAGGCTTTTGTTCACCGAGTGATTATTGTTGCGAGTCAATGAGTTGTGCGACTCGGCCATCCATCGGCATACGGTTTGCTTAAGTGTTCGTTTTATGTTGATGAGCAACAGCAACGGGCGCCTGTGCCGAAATCCTGGCGACTTTAATCGAGGACAATGAGCCGTCCCAATCCTATCTGCCTGGCCGATTTTACCCGGCCCGAACTGCTGGTTCCCATGCTGAAAAGCACCACGCCGGCGGAGGTTGTGGCCGAGTTGACCGATCAACTGGATCGGACGGGAATGCTGGAAAATCGTAAAACATTCCTGGACGCCGTGATAGCCCGGGAACGGTTGAGCCCGACAGCCTGCTCACCGGGGTGGGCGCTTCCGCATGCGCGTCTGGCTGAATTGCCGGAGCTCATTTTCGCATTGGGGAAGTCATTCAAGCCGCTGGCCTGGGCGGGGGGACAATCCGTCAACACGGTGTGGCTCTTTGCAGTGCCGGAAGGAGAGACGAAAGCTTATTTGAACCTGGTCGCTTCAGTCGCGCGGTTCAGCCAAAACACGGCGCAGCTCGCGAAGCTGTCCGCTGCGTCCGACGCGTCATTGATGTTTGAAGTAATGGGACAAGTTCCTCTATGCGGCTCCCGACCACCAGTTCGCGAGAATTCATTTCAGCTGCCATGAACACGGCCTTGATTCCGATTGTTCCATCTCACCTATGCATTTGAACACGGCATTCCGTCCCCGTCTGTTTGAGACGTTGAGGGGTTACAACTCAAACACTTTAATCTCCGATCTCGTGGCGGGGATCACCGTTGGTATTGTCGCCTTACCGTTGGCGATGGCTTTTGCGATCGCATCCGGAGTTAAGCCTGAAGCGGGTGTTTTCACCGCGGTCATTGCTGGTTTCATTATTTCAGCCTTTGGCGGAACTAAAGTGTCCATCGGCGGCCCGACCGGGGCCTTTATCGTCATTCTCTTCGGAATAGGAGCCAAGTACGGGTTCGATAACCTTGTCATCTGCACGATCCTCGCGGGTGGCTTGCTGCTGACCATGGGCCTGGCTCGAATGGGCACGATGATCAAGTACATCCCGTACCCGGTTACGGCTGGGTTTACCAGCGGAATAGCGGTGCTGATCTTCAGCACCCAAATCAAAGACTTTCTCGGGCTGCGGATTTCGAACGTGCCCTCGGAATTCATCCCGAAGATGAAAGTTCTTGCCGAAAACATCGGGACGATTCATTGGCCGACTCTGGCGCTGGCTGCGGCTTGCCTGGGAATTATCTTCTTATGGCCCAAAGCGTGGCAACGCCGGGTGCCCGGATCTATCGTCGCCCTCATTCTGGGAACAGCAGCCATGGCGGCATTTCACCTGCCGGTGGAAACCATCGGCTCGCGCTTTGGCGGCATTCCTCAGGGCCTTCCGATGCCCCATATGCCGGAATTGTCGTGGGACAACATTCAGCATTTGTTTCAACCGGCAATGACGATTGCGTTGCTTTCGGCGATTGAATCGCTGCTGTGCGCGGTGGTGGCCGATGGCATGATCGACGACCGCCACGACGCCAACCAGGAGCTGATAGCGCAAGGCCTGGCCAACATCGTTTGTCCGATTTTTGGCGGCATTGCCGCCACCGGCGCGATCGCCCGGACCGCTACCAATGTGAAAGCCGGCGCGCGCACCCCGGTTGCCGGGATGGTGCATGCGCTGACACTCCTTGCAATTATCCTGGTGGCGGCGCCACTGGCCAAATTCGTGCCGCTGGCGGTCCTGAGCGCCGTTCTCGTGAACGTCGCCTTTCACATGGGCGAATGGCATAACTTCGCCCGCCTGCGCAAATGGCCGGGATGTGACACCGCGGTTTTTCTCTCGGCATTCTCTCTAACGGTGGTTGTTGACCTGACCGTCGCCGTTGAGGTCGGCATGGTCCTGGCCGCCATTCTATTTATCAAAAGATCCTCGGAAACAACGCAGATTATGGCGGTGGACGAGACCACCGAGACCGAGGGCTCTCACCATTCGCTGGTCGGCAAGGAAGTGCCCAAAGGCGTAATGGTTTACCGGATGATGGGCGCATTCTTTTTCGGAGCTGTCGACAAGCTCGAGAGTGTCCTCAAGCGGCTGAGCCAGGAGCCTGAAGTGCTCATCCTGCGCATGCGCAAGGTCGTTGCCATGGATGCCACTGGGCTGAATGCCCTCGAGGATCTTTACGAAAAATTGCGTAAACGCGGTAAACACCTCGTTTTAAGCGCGCCTCACACCAATCCCATGATGGTTATGGAAAAGGCCGGCTTCATTGACCGGCTGGGCCGGGAAAATGTCTGTCCGCACATTGACGCCGCCCTCGAACGCGCCCGGAACATCCTGGGCCTCCCGCCGGTGAAACCGGTTGACCCGAACTACGAAGAAAAGATGAAGCTCGAAGCGGCTCGGGCGGAGCTCGCCACAGCGCTGGAACGGGTCAATGACGTGCTGAAGAAATCGGCGCAAACCGGAAATACTTCTGCCGATCCGGCGACTCATGCGCCAATCGCGGCACAACTGAATTGAGGATCCTTGAACCGGGGCGGAGGCTCCCAGTCCGGGCCGTTCCGTCTCGACACGTTCCGGTCCGACGTTGCATTTCCGGAACGCTTGAGGCATAAACGGCGTGTGGAACCAACCTGCGCTCACCACCTATGAGGAGCGCCAAATCTTCCGTTTTGCATAGGATTAACAACGAAGATGAACTCGATGAGGTTTTGACCGAGCCGACGCGGGCTTTAAAGGATTTCGTGCGAACCCTTAAAGGCCCGCTGCTGATCCTTGGGGCAGGTGGAAAGATGGGACCCACTTTGGCCGTGCTTGCTAAGCGCGCGGCCGATGCCGTCCGTCATCCATTGGAGGTGATCGCTGTCAGCCGGTTCACCAACCCCGACACGGTTGCATGGCTGAGCCGGCATGAGGTCCGAACCATTTCCTGCGACCTGCTGGATCCGGTCGCCGTCCAGCGATTGCCGGACGCCTCGAACCTGCTTTACCTGGTCGGTTTAAAATTCGGCACTTCTCAGAACCCGTCCGCCACGTGGGCGATGAATACCATCGTGCCGACCCGCATCGCCGAAAGATATTACGAAGCGCGCATCGTGGCCTTGTCTACCGGCAATGTTTATCCGTTGTCAAAGGTGGCAAGTTGCGGGTCGGTTGAGTCAGACCAGCTCACACCGGCTGGGGAGTATGCCAACTCGGCCGTAGCCCGCGAGCGCTTGTTCGAGTTTCATTCACGCGCGCATGGCACCGCAGTGGCCTTAATCAGATTGTTTTATGCCGTCGAATTGCGGTACGGGGTGCTGGTCGATATTGCGCGAAAAGTCCACCAGGCTGAGCGCATCGATCTTTCAAACGGCCACTTCAACTGCATTTGGCAGGGGGACGCCAATGAAATGGTGATTCGTTCCCTGGCTCTGGCCAATGCCCCTCCTTCGGCCTGGAATTTGTGTCGCCCCGAGATCTATTCCGTTCGGGCCGCGGCCACGCGTTTCGGTGAATTGCTGGGCAAGCAGCCGCTTTTCTCCGGTAAAGAAAGGGTGGCGGCGTTGTTGGGAAATTCCGCGGCGATTTGCTCGATGCTCGGAATCCCGGCCGTTTCGATTGAATCGATGCAAAAGGCGATTGCTCGCTG
>DATGLT010000330.1:0-13165 GCA_035294005.1 Verrucomicrobiia bacterium | reverse complement strand
ATCCAGCCCGCGTTCGCCGTTGCGCACGGCATCCATGAAAATGCTGGCGTCCTGGTTGATGATGGTTTCCTGCCGATTATCCCGTTGGGCGTTCATGCCCAGGGGCAGAATGCCGATAATCGCGACCATGGCGAAACCGATAATCGCGAGGCTGATCGCGATTTCGATCATCGTGAACGCCCTATTTCCGCGGCCGGCTTTAAGGAAAGTCATGGATGTCAGCCTTTTCATTTCATCAGAGTTATCTGCGCGCCCACACGTGTTATTGCGACCGTGCCCCGCTCCGCTTGTCCCGGAAGGGACATCTGACAATAGCCCAACGCTTCAGCGTTGGGTTGCTCGGGGCGGCGGCGCAAGTCCCAAAAGGGACGGCTGAAGTCTGCGTTGCAAAGCGGGCGTCCCTTCGGGACGCAACTCTTTTGCGCCGGGATCCCAACGCTAAAGCGTTGGGCTATTTCCGTGTGTCCCTCCGGGACAACGACCGGGCTTTCCGCTTTGCAACTCGGTGTGACGATAAACCGAAGATTCATCGGATCTCCAATTGCAGGGCCCGGGCGCGCCCTGTGATATTGTCCACGTACACGAGGTTATAGCCGTTGGTGACGTTGCCCACGGGTTGTTCGTTGAAACTGGGAAGGCCCTGGCGCGGACGTTTGGTGGCGTCACGCGAGAATATGACGCTTCCGCGCGAAATGGGAATGAGCTCTCCCGCGTCGGGCACCGTGAGGCCGGGAGGACCCGAGACCAGCCGGCCCATGTAATCGAAGGCAATGTAAGGCAGAAGAATGTAGGGATTGCGGAAGCCGGCTTGCTGGGTGTTTTCCTGCGGGAACGGTATGACTGGACTGGTGTTGCGATTCGGACCGTTGGCGTAGTTGAACCCGGAGATCCGGAACGCCACGGTCGGCCCGGCCGTTGGGGAATTGGTGTAAATGGTCATTACCGGCAGGTTCGGAGACGAATGCACGAATTTTAGAGGGTAAATGAACCCTCCTTCCGGAAGCGATTTCCAGGACGACAGATAATGGACCGACGGCCGGCCGGGTTGATCGCCCATGCTGTGAAGCGAAACAAAGTTGTAGCCGATCGTTTGTTTATCCAGCAGGTTGCTGGCCTGGAGAAAATCTGAGGGCGTCCAATTGGCGCCGTAAGCGGGGTCTTTCCAGAAATTCGTCGGAACAAAGACCATGTACACCGTGGTGTGCTGGCTGATGGCGAGTTGCCTTGCCCGGGCGATGTCGGTCAAGAGTTGCTGCATGACCGAGGCGGTATAATTTGGCCGGAAATTGTGCAGCACCGGCGCCGCCAGTCCTGCCAGCAAGCCGATGATGGCGATGACCACCAGGAGTTCGATCAGGGTAAACCCGCGAATGCGAACCGCGCGTATTTTTTCAAGAACTGCTCCGGATTGGGTTTGAGCTTGCCGGCCAGGAACAGCGGGCCGGTCATTCAATGCCCACCCTGGGTGCAAAGCCTGGGCGCTCTCGGAGGAAACTTCGGGCCGAAACGTTTTCACGACATTACTTCCAGCTCAGAATGTTGTCTTTGTTGGGCGGTTGGTTCGCCTTGGCGTTCACGTCGCACCTCTTATCCGGGCCCAGCGACCAAACCATGATTGGACTTCCGGATTCATAGACGACTTGCCCGTTCACGGACTTTGGAATCAGGCCGTTGAAACCCGCTTTTGGGTTTGCCTGTGAATTGAGATCGGCCGAAACACCGATCTTGGAATAGAAGGCGTCGCGAGCCCTCTCGTCGTAGTTCAGGTCCAAAGTAATAATATAGGGGTTGCCCCAGGGATCGCGGTAAACGAGGTCGGAACCTACACCCGGCAACGTCGTTCCATTAACCATGGTCGCGGTAAGGAACGGCGAGCGTTGAGGGTTTTTGACGTGGCCATAATTGATCGTGTGGGCGCCCGAGTTGGGGTACGTCTCGAGGTCCATCAGGATGGAAATAACCTCCGAGTTGTTGGTCTGGTAGCCCGCCGGGGCGCTAAAGGTGCCGCTGGAGTTTGTTTGCAGGAAAAACGTGTCATACGTGAAATCCCCGCCCTGGGCCGCGGCGGAATCCATGGCATTGCTGGAGGTCGGAAACCGGTTGTAGGCGCTCTCGTAATGCTGGATCGCGCTGACAATCTGGCCGATTTGCAACTTCGCCGCAGCTTGCTTGGCTCGCTGTTTGGCAATTGCCAGGGCCGGGAGCAGCATGCCCGCAAGGATCGCGATGATCGCGATGACCACGAGCAATTCGATCAGCGTAAAGCCCCGCCGCTCCTGGGTTGAAAGAGTTTCGTTTTTCATAGCTTAAATAGGGTTATTCGATCGCCAGCTGTTCGGAAAACGGGTGCGCGACTGGGGCGGCATCGCCTCGGAAGAAACCCAGCGCGCGCCGCCGGGAAGCCGCCGCCCGGCGCGGCTCCAGGAAACCACTCGCGGCACAGCCACCCAGTCGAAGAAACGGGGTTCACATTGCTGGATCGGTTGTGCATTGATGCGGCTGATAACACGCCGGATTACAATCAGCGGACGCCAGGTGTGGTCGCGCCATTTGATCGGCAGGCTTTTTTTTCCAATCTCACCGCTCCGTCTCGATGATATCGCCATAGGGCTGTTCCTTTCTCAAGGGAAGATGATCGGTTCTTTGTTCCAATTGCTCAGGCGGTTGGTTTTGCCATTGATCAAGACATCGACCCACAAATCGTAGAAGTTGGGATTGTTTGTCGGGCTCGAGGAGACATAGTTGAACGCGTTCAAAACGCCGGCTGGCGCGGGGACGCCCGCAATGAAGATTCTTACGGTATCACCGGCGGGGCTGCTAATCAGGGCGGTTTCGTCCGGCTTGATATTATTAAGAAACCGTTGGGCCTGTCGGCCCTCGTCTCCGCCCGTGCCCTGGCTGGTATTCATGAACCCGCCGACGCGGGCGGGACTGCCGCCGAAGACCGTTCCGAGATCCGAGGCTTTGACCAGCGCGCTGCCATCGAGCGTGGTGTAAACGCCGTTGGTGAAAGTCGTGCCCAGCAGTTCGAAGTAAAGCTGGTTTGTGGCGGGATTGCCCGGGTTGTCGGGAGGGTAATGGCCCATCTTTGCCTTGTACAACTCGATCCCGGTGGCAACGCGCTCCAATTCGGCCCGCGCTTTGGATCGGATTCGGTTCCGGCTGACAGCGCCGGTGATGGGGATGACCAGGGCCGCGAGGATGGCCATCACGGCAATGACGACCAGAAGTTCGATTAGCGTGAAGCCCGGCGCGCGGGTCGTTGTCCTCAACGAGCCGCGGGAAGTTGGGATTTGGAGTCTCGATCCGGTAAGACCTTGCGCTGCACCTGGGCTTTTTCTTTTCATCGTTCCCTCAGCTCGTGTTCCATCCGTTCGCTCAGCCATTGCTTGATCATGCTCTGGTAATTCAGATACCTCGAGCGAGCCAACCGCTTGATTCGAGCCAGCATCCGCGGGTCCATTCGCAGGGTAATCGTCACTGATTCCGCGGATTCACCCGTCCCGGACACAGCCGATTCCATCAGGCGCAGGTCCGGCCGGTTCTCCGACCAGAAATCGGCCTCGGCCTCCTCGCTATCGAAGATGGGCACTTCTTCCCACTTTGCAATTGCTCGCATGTTACTGTTCGTAAACCAGTTAGAGGGGTTAAATCAGCAACTCAAACACCAGCCCTATCGCGGGTTTATCTCAGGGCCTTCCCCACCTCGCTAAAAACCGATTTAACCCGTCTAACTTGTCTACTGTGCCAGCGCCTGGTCGAGTTTGCGCTGATAGAAGAATCGTTCTTCGGGCTGGAATTGACGGGCATGAATGACTCGAACCTGCTTCCCGTTGGTGCGGTAAACGCTGAAAATTCCAATCCCTGAGCTCGACATACCCAGGTTAAAAAACCGGGTCTGGGTCGAGAACCGCGGCGAATCCGGCAATAGCCGGATAGCGAACGGATCCTCGAAGGATTCCTCGATTTCCTGCAGAGTCAAAGAACTATCGAGATTGAAGGGCGGATTGTTCCAATCAAACTCCATAGTAGTTCAATTGTATATTGTTCGCCCATGCAATGTCGTTACAATGTATTTACACATGTGGGCGATGGCTGTCAAGCGGGAACAAGAAGTTTTTTTCGGAAAAAGGACGAATGACCGATGCCAAGGACCAATCACGAGGGGCGATTTGGGAACGGAGGTTCTCTGGTTCCTGGTCCATTTAGTCTGGGGGAAATAATTAGCCTGAGTTTGCCCGGGGCATCAACAGTTTTGTTTGGATTGGATTGCGGTGCGAGGCTTCCAACCCAGCCGGATAATACTCCAAGAGGGCTTGCTGGAGCTGATTGACCAGGGCCGTGCGCTGCTCGATGAGAGCCGACTCGTGGCCTGCGGAGGCCGCGCCACGGCTGGGTAGTGTCTGAACGAGGGCAGTGCGTTCAAGTTGCAGGTGGGGCTTGTTGAGTTGCGCCTCCGACGGAGCGCCGAGTTTTACTCGGCTTTGAAGCCCCGAAGTCTTTCCAGCGCTTGCCTGGTGGCGGCGCAACGGAACGGAGCGGGTTGCCGGGCGGAATAGCGGTTCGTGCGAAAATGCCTACCGGAAGTTTTCACGCAGCAGCCCACCGTTCGTGGTCCTTCCAGCGGCCCAGGACTTTCAGGTAGCGAGGCGAGAATCCTTCACGGACGAATCCGCACTTTTGCACCAGGGCGCGGGATGCCCGGTTTCCCGGCTGGATATTGGCTTCCAAGCGGTGGAGTTTTAGTTTGCGGAACGCATGCCGGAGCACGAGTTGCATCCCCTCGTACATCAGGCCGCGGCGCGTGTAAGGCAAAAAGCCGTAGTAGCCCAGAAAAGCGCACTGGAAGGCGCCTCGAATCACGTTGTTCAGGTTGATGACCCCCACGAGGTCGCCGGTCTCGCGGTGGACGATCAGAAAACCCCGGTGGGCTTCGGAGGCGGCACGCTCCACATAACGCGCAAAGGCCTTCGGCGTGGACGGCGGCGCTACCCAGGGACGATGAAGGGAACGGCTGCGGCGCACAGCCGCGAGAAAGAATCGAGCATCACTGGACATTGGCGCCCGGATCGCAACACGCGTTTTCAAGAGTTTGGCGCCTGATTCATTCAGAGGTTAAGGCCAGCTGCGGTCCACCGCGGCGACGCGCACCAGGATCTTGCGGGATTATTGAATAAGTAAATCCTGAACCTTGGCGGGAGATCTGTTTTGCCCCCGGTGAAGACGCATTGTTACGCCCTCCCTTTCCATCTCCAGATTTCCTGGGTCCACGGTGATGACTCTGAACTTATCAACAGTACCAACTGGCTCGACATTGGTGGTGTTGCGTGCGTTAGCAAATGATATGCTCAAAACCAATGATCCATCCTTCACATCCCAGGTCCCCTCGTATAGCCATTGAGCTGCGTCCTCTGGAATGCCATCGTTTTGTACCTTCTGGCTATATATCCGCCAGTGAAATTTGCCCCCGGGACGCAGAACCAGCGACCCCAACGAATCCTGCTGGACCCAATTTCCGGCAATCAACTTTAGGTTTGGAGGCTCGGGGCGGCGGAACAATAGCGAAATAATCAAAATGCCTGGCGCAACGACACTTCCGATGATCACGAGTTTTTTCAAAGTGCTAAATGACGCACGTGCAGGCATATAAAAAACTCCTAACCGCGCCTCTTCAATGGCAACGGAATCGTTGGCGCGTAGCCTCTCGTTTATCGAAGCGTCATGGAAAAACTAGAGTTGATAAGTCGATAGAATCGTTGCGGGCCAGTTAAATCGACTGTGACGCTGTTTCCAACCACGTTGGGGACGTCGCTCCATGAGCCCGAGGCGCCGGAGAGCGATGATTGCAAAGTAAATTGGACGGGATCGGGACTATAAATCGGAAACATATTATAAAGAAGTGGCCACTGGAGCGTTAACTGAAGAACGCCTGAGGAGTTGGTCGACACCACCTCGCTCAAACTTGGCGGCTGATAAAACGTGGATTCGTAAAGCCCTACAGGCCAGTTGTAAACGTCAATGTTCATGAAAGAGAATGTCACTTCTCCAGTGATCACATGTAAGCGGACCCAACCTTGATGATCTGACCAGAAATTCGGGGCAGTCACACCAATTATGGGCGGGGGATTCGTCCAGGCCAGGGAGAAAGTCAAAGGCGAATCCGAAAGTGTATTTTCAAAGCATTCCAATGAGGCGGTGGTCGGACCTCCTGTCGCGTAAAAGAATTTAACAGTATTAGGTGACGGGCTAGGTGAAGACACAGCCGGATTTAGTGAAATCAGCGACTTGAATCCTAGCGTCCACGTTTGGCCGGCCTTAACAGTCGTGCTACTCCATGGTATCGGTGCCGGGGTGACGTCGCGCAGTTGCAAGGCGTTCAGTTGACTGACACCGTTGGTTCCCCCGTTTAAGGTAAAGGTCTGGCTGGTCGCGTCCGCCGTGAAGTTTCCTATTAGATATTGGCCGGGGCCTCCGGGATTGGTGTTCGTGAAGTTGACGGAAAACCTCAGGAGATTGGTATTGCCTCCGGCGCTGGTAATCGTTTCGGAGCGCGCATTTTCAGGTCCGCGCGGGTCATTGACCCAGACCTGCACGCTGTAGTTGTGTCCACTCGTCAGATTCTCGAGCGCGACGGGTGCCGGCCGTCCCACTATGTAATCTGCGCCGATGAGGATGTTGCTATAAGCAGTGGACAACATGGAGAACGGTGTCGCTTTGGAAGTAAAATAAGCGGGACCATAGTTAGTAAACGCAGGAGCCAGCACGTTGGTGCCCCCGTTGATGCCTGGCGATCCGATGAAAGTGACCCCATTCACGGTCGAAGTTATGCCCGACCAGGAGTAAGCATAGAGGGGAGTGCCGGCATTGAGGACATCGCGATCACCGGCGATGTTGACGGCCGTCCCCCAGGTAATCACCGCACCGTGTAATGAGGCGGCTGCCATTAGAAACCCCAAGTTTAACAACGCAATTCGCCAGCGACGTGGCCGTTCCTGTGATGTACGATTCATAGTTTTAAAACCAGTGTCATTCTTATGTTCGGGGGCCTTTCAATCGGAATCCGCGTGCCGAAGTTCCCGCATTGACGACTTTGAACCCACTCATACAAAATCTTTGCTTCGGTTCCCGAGCGGCGCTTTGCAACGAACGATCCCGGTCAGCGAACCGGCGAAATAGTGAGTCAGCATGACGGCTAATTGCGGTCGAAGGGTTCGGTGCAGAGGGAGAGTTCGGCATCTTCAGTTTCTCGTCAGCTCAATGCTCTCGCCATACGAATTGGTTCGCCGCATGCCCCAAGCTTGCCCCAGCACCGGTTCCAGATGACTCGACTGCGAAAAGCCACCTCCGGATTTCAACTGCAATGCCAGCATGATTGGTTCGAATTGAAAAGTGCCATTGCGGGCTTCTCGGAGGGTGCCACTTACCTGATAGTCGTTGCCGAGCTGGTCTCTGGTTTTTAGCGAGAATGGTAAGCCCGGACGCACAAGCGTTTTGATTTGCTGCATAGGCTCTCCGGTCGGGGAAATGAACTCCACGGTAAGGTGATACAGGTTACCCTGTTCAGTCGACTTTTGAGGCGAGGAAGCGCAGCTACACACACCGCTCAAAACGAGCCCGAAAGCAACCTTGAATACTACGCTACCTTTTATGCCCAACAAGTGGAGTAGAGAGATCCTGTGATCCCGCCGCTTCGACAGATAGGTAAACACCCCTGTTGCCAAAGGTGACACTTCCCCATTCACCAAACCCATTATGCGCCTTGCCTGAACCTTGTAAAGTAAATTGTAGCGTTAAGCGTTGACTTCTACAAGTCGTCTATTCACACAGAATGCCCATCAAAAGGTCCAACTGAGTATCTTTCCAACGAACCTGCAGCAGCTTCCGCCTAGAACGCGCCGCTAATTTGGAGCGCTGGCTTGACGGAGCGCGCGTGTCTACTTCCAAACAGCCCTAGGACTATAAATGGGTCGATGCTGCCTCCACTTTGTCAAAAATTCGGCCATCGGGCAACCGCACCTACCGCGCTGGGCCCTTTCTCACCAAGTTCGCAGATAAAGGTTACTCGATCGAGCAGCGCCACCATCCCACCACCGCCGTTGGGCTTTTGGCGCGCCCTGACCCCAATCGAGGTTCGCGGCTTCCTTTTCGTCCCTCGCCGGCGTGGCGTCTCAGCGTCCCGCAAAAGCAGGCGTTCAACGCGCTTCTTGTTTTCTTCCGGCCCGTAGCTCGACCAGGCTGGATCAAAGTTAATGTCACTGCGCCGGGACTTCGGTGAAATCGACGGTGTCGTTCGAGCCAGGCGCCACTTTGCTTGACTTGCCCCAGCGTGTGGCCATCGCTACAGTGCGCCCACACGTAAGCTTTTTTTATGAATACCATAAACCGGACACGACAATTCCAATCACGACTGCGGACCGCCCTGAGTTTTGCCCTCGCCTGCGTGGCCGTGGCTCCCATGGCCCTGCTCATGGGCGCCGAGGCGGACACACCGGCGCCCAAAACAGAAAAACCGGCGGAACAGAGGACCGAGGCCGATTCCTCAAAAACAAAGGCGAAGGCTCCCCCGAAAAAGCTCAGCGGAGCGGAACTCTATTCGATGCATTGCAACCGGTGCCACCCTGAGCGTTATCCCACCGAGAGGACCGCGGCACAATGGAAGACCATCCTGCTCCACATGCGCGTGCGGGCGAACCTGCCCGCCGAACAGTCACGGACAATCCTCAAATACCTTCAGGATAACAGCGGACGATAAAGCGAATGAACCCGCGTTTAATCCACAGAATCGATAATATGAAAACACGTTCCTTCGCTTTACGCTGCGTCGCCGTAGGCTGCGCGTTGGCGCTCGCACTACCGGGCAGGACGGCGGCGGCTGTCGATGATCAGCAGTTCAACGAGTTGAAAGAGCTGGTCACTAAATTAGGCCAAAAGATCGACAAACAGGATCAACGAATCGAGCAACTGGAAAAAACACATGATCAGGATGCGCAGGTGCATTCGTTGGATCAAAAAACCCACGAACAGGACCAGCAGAAAATCCAGGAACTTGAGCAAAAGCTGGGAGAAACACAAAAAACGGTTTCGGACGTTCAACAAAAGGCCGCGATGGCGGTCCCGGCGGAACCCCTTCCACGGGTGCCGCTCGACGAGGCTACCGTCAATCATAACTTCTCGATTCTTGGCGATGCCGAGTTTCAATACGCCAAGACTACGGGCCAGCACGGGACCTTTTTGCTGGCGGACTTTGCGCCCATCTTTCTGTATCGAGGCGGCGACAAGGTGCTGTTTGAAGCCGGCTTCGATTTCATTCTGCAGAACAATGCTCCCGGCAGCAGCGGGAGGACTACGACAGTTAATCTAAGTTTTGCCCAGTTGGATTACCTGATGAACGACTACGTTACCCTGGCCGCGGGAAACCTGTTGCTGCCCCTGGGCACCTACAGCGAGCGCTCCGCGGGTTGGTTGAACAAAATTCCCGATGATCCGCTTCCGCGCGGTCTGCTTCCCGGCTCGGGAGTGGGAGCGGAGTTACGAGGAGCTGTCCCGCTCGGGCAGGAAGGGAAGATGTTGAATTATTCAGCATATGGTGTGAATGGGCCGAGTTCCGCGGATGGTTCGGGGAATGCCTCGGCTTTAGATTTGGGCGGAAACGTGGGGTTGCGATCGGACAACGCGATCGCGAATCTGCACGGCAATCCGAGCGGCGGCGCCCGTGTGGGGTTTTTCATACCTTTCAAGCCTCACTACGATGTGGAACTAGGCCTATCGGGCCAGTCAGGGGAATGGGATGACGCGGGTCAGCATCTGTGGTCCGCGGCCGTGGCGGACGCCAGCGTGCACCTGGGAGCGAACTTTGAAGTCAAGGGTGAGTATATCCGCAGCTGGTACGGAAGCGACGACCTCGGAGAAATCCGGCCTGAAGGATGGTGGGTGCAAGCCGGCTACAAGGTGGCAGGGTTGAACCTGGATTTGCCGCTAATCAATAACCTAGAACTCGTGAACCGCTTCGACACAATGCACGATGGACTGGGCACCCGGACCCGGCGCTACACCGTAGGTTACATCTACTATCTTTCGAATACCCTGCTATTCGAAGGAGACTATGAATTCTTCCGCAGCACGGATCCGACCCAAAGGAACCGGTTTGTTTTCCAACTTTCATATGGGTTTTGAGGCCGCATTGTTCAAAACCAAAACGGATTATCTATTCACCAATTTAGTCATGCATACATTCACATCTTTTAACAACAAATGGCCGCGTTCTATTCAAGCCTGCCTCCTGGCCGGACTGGGATTTGTTTCGAGCATCCGGGCTTTCGCGCAGACTGCTCCCGCGGCGACAGACTCGACCAACCAACCTCCAACTTACCTTCGGGACGTTTTGCCCATTATCATGGGGAAATGCTCGAGGTGTCACAACGAGCAGGCACGATTTGTATATAATTGGTTGGATTACCGGACGGCCTTTGCCGACCGGTGGGAGATCAAGAGACGGGTGTGGGACGCCTGGAAGGGGACTTACTTCAAGGAATCAATGCCGATCGCGAATAGCCCCGAATCGCTCGCGCTTACCGATCAGGAACGGATGACCATCCGCGATTGGGTGGCCGAGGGCGGGTCACGTGGCGTTGCTCCGGCGCAAGGCGCCCCAAAATCCAAGGCTGAGAAAATCGAGCTCGGTCGACGGCTGTTCACCTCCATCTGCGCAGCCTGCCATCAACCGACCGGCCAGGGACTGCCGAACGTGTTTCCACCCCTGGCGGGATCGGATTTCTTAAATGCCGACAAGAGTCGGGCGATAAAAATTGTGATCAACGGCCGGCAGGGTGAACTGATCGTCAATGGCAGGAAGTTCAACAATAGTATGCCCAAGTTTCCGCTGGGTGACGACGACATCGCCAACGTCCTGACTTACGTTTACAATTCCTTCGGAAACGCGGGACTGGAGGTCAAACCGGACGAAGTAAAGTTCCTGCGCACGCAACCGCCCGATGCTGAAGGCCAAAAAGCGATCCCCCAGAAGAGCGAATTTGAGTGACGCAAAAATTGTCGCATCCTATATTGCTGCCTTTCTCGAATTGCACCGATATTCAATAGTAAAACTAATGTCTGTGCAATTACAACTGATTGGCATCAACCATGCTAATTGCATGCATTTCAAAATGGACTGTTTAGCAACCGCACTTTGTCGAGGACCTGGTGTCGAATTGCTGGCCAAAAGCAAGACGGACGGTCTTAAGTCTGCCCAAAATTGGGCCAGCTTAGACTCAGGAGATTGCTGCACGTCTTGCTTGTTAACTGCGCCGCGCCCCATGGGAAGGTGAGTGCCGACATGAACAAATCAAGAATGACAGCACCCGGATACCAATTCGAAGATCACTATAAAACTCCAAAAGGCTCAAGCAGCAGAAAGCCGGGCGGGTGGTTTCTCGTTGTTGACCACCCTTCTGCTGAGTTGGATTCCTTGCACACAGGCAGATCATGTGAGGCCCACGACGCTCACTGAATATTCGCATCTATGAGCCAGAAACTGGAGACAGTTTTCATTCCCGCCGCCAATCGGGACTGGCGGCGCTTGATGGTCGTCATGCACGGGTTGGGCGACAGCTTGGAGAGCTATAGGATGTTCTCGTCGGAGATCGGGCTGCCCTGGCTGAATTTCCTGCTGGTCAACGCGCCCAGGCCTTACGGACCAGGATTCTCCTGGTTTGATTTTCCAGGCGATCCCGCTCCCGGGGCCGAGCAGAGCTATAACCTGTTGCAGGAATTGCTGGACACTCAGCGAGAACACGGGTTCCCGACCGAACAAACCATGCTCTTCGGCTTCTCCCAAGGAGGCCTGATGGTGTGGGAGGCCGGCGTTCGCTACCCATACCGCTTTGCGGGATGCATCTGCATCAGCGGTTTCATGCGCGACCCTGACCAGCTACTGAAGGCGAGATCACCAGTCGCCGACCAGCAAAAGTTTTGTGTAACCCACGGCATGATGGATAATCTCGTTCCCATCGAAGAATCCCAGAAGCAGGTCGAGGTGGTACGGCAGGCAGGGCTCCAAGTGGAATGGAAAGAAATCGTCAAAGGCCACACCATCGATCCCTTCGGCGAAATGATGCTGATCCGGCGTTTCACCGAACGGTGCTTCGGCCAAGCAGCGTAAAGCATGCAGGAAGCCTTTGACTAGAAGCAGTTCATCCTTCTCATCGTGGATGACAATGAAAGCTTCCTAAACTGAATCAAGTCCACTTTCGGACTTTACAAGTTCATACCTTCCCAGTCTGTAGGCCTCGACGGGGCTTCGAACAGGCTCCTCGTGGCGCGCTTGCGAACTTTGCCGAGATGAAAGTTTGTGCGTTGTCCCTACCACGGACCATTCGACAAGCCTAAATCGTCAGGGTTAGCTGTGGTCCTTCAGGACGTCTAAAAGCACCGGTAGACACGTCGGGAGCCTCCTCGGCCAGGCCAACTTTGCGGCGGGCGACCCGGAACATTTGGGAAATTTGCTCGGCGAAAATGCCTTCACCACGCATCCGTGAACCGAAGCGAGCATCGTTAAGCTTGCCGCCGCGGATGGATTTGATGCGGCCGATCACCTTGTCGCGCTTTTCCGGAAAGGTCTGTTCCAGCCATTGCCCAAACACGGACGCAACGGTGAGCGGCAGGCGCAACACTTCGCAGCCGGCCCAGCCGGCGCCCGCTTTTTTAGCGGCGGCGAGAACTGCCGGGATTTCATATTCATTGAGCGCGGGAATGATCGGAGCCACAAGGATTCCGACCGGGACACCGGCTGCTGCAAGCGCTTCAACCCCCGCCAGGCGTTGCTCGGCCAAGGAAGCCCTGGGCTCGAGTTTGCGGGCCAGTTCCCGGTCCAGGGAATTGATCGAGAGGTGTACCATCACAGCGTTGTGCCGGGCCAATTCGGACAGCAGGTCGATATCGCGCGTGACCAGGAAGTTTTTGGTGATGATACAAACCGGATTGCGGAATTCCGCAAGGACAGCCAGGCACTTGCGCGTCAATTGCAGCCGGCGTTCTGGGATTGCTTCGATAAAACGGACAGAGAAAGCGGGTCATTTAGTTAGTTGTTTTGGAGTTCGAAGTCAACGGGCGAAAGGTAGTTCAGAGCGCTATGGGAGCGTTGGCGATTGTAGAAGACTTCGATGTAATC
>DATGLT010000329.1:0-6639 GCA_035294005.1 Verrucomicrobiia bacterium | reverse complement strand
CAGCCGACGAACAGCACAATCATCAGCCAATGCACGTAAATGATCAAATTATCGACTTGCTTCCCATGTTCAGAGGCAAGAACCGGTAATCCGAGGAGTTTAGACATAGGTAAATTTTTCTGATCGAATCAGCGCTGGTTGCGGAAAGCGCCTAAGCGGGACGAACCGGATTTGGCAGAAGAGCAGACTTTGCGCCGGGGGAGTATCGAGACTGGCTTGAATGCCCCGCGTTCGGCAGGAGATTCATGCCCCTCCAATTCAGCGTGTGCCGCCACTCCGGGCCAATTGGCTTCGGCACTGGCTGCCAGGGCGGCTTCCACGGATTCGCGCGGAATGGAAGCCGAACGCCTTGCCACCACGATGAAACAGGTCGCAATCGCGCCCAGGACAGCCAGGATGATCCCGAGCAGGCTGAGAATGCCCCAATTCATGCCTGCCGCGATGGGGGAATCGGATTGGCCGTAACACGCGGCGCAAGCGGAGACGCGGGCGGGAAGTAGGGCAAGACCACTCGCCGCCAGGAGACAGGCTGATTTTCTAAAGATGGCGCAGTCCCGGGTCACAGATAATCGACGTTCTTGAGTTTGCGGAGGAAGTACCGCTCGTAAACAATCAAACCAACACCGGCCAGCAACGAACCCAGCCCGAACCACAAATCCAAGGCTTTCCCGTCGCCAGTCCAATAGTTCTTCAGACCCCATACGGCGCACCCGAAAGCCAGGGCGCTGGCGGCGGTGATAAAAACCAAATGAAACGCTTTGAGAGACATGAATCAGTGGGTCACAGTGTGGAAGGGCGGGTCCGCATAGGTCCAAAGCGTGAGAAACATCAATCCCGCAAAGAAAAAGGCGGTGAACGCCATGATGGCGTAAATCATTTTGCGCTCGGAAATCAGGTGCATGAAGTAGCACGCGACCAGGGAGGCTTTGCAAATGGCGATGAACAGGGCCACGCCGATGTTCATGGCGCGATTGCCAAACGGAATGTACGACGCGGCCACCGTGATCAGCGTTCCAAACAACAACGCGTAAAACACGAACAGGTACCGGCGAATGTGCTCTCGAAAATGATCGGCGTGCTCTGCGGCGTGATCGCTCATATGCTTATAAAAGATATAACACTGGGAACAGGAAGATCCAGACAAGGTCGACAAAGTGCCAAAACAACCCGGAAATCTCGATCCGGTTTGTGAACCGCTCGGGATCCCGCTTCCAAAGGCTTGCCCCGGGACCCCACAAAAACCCGATTACAATGGCCCCGCCGATAACGTGCAGCGCGTGCAGGCCGGTCAGGGTAAAATAGATCGCCAGGTACGTGCTATGCCACGGCCCGTAGTTTTCCATTTTTTTAATTTGTGACCGGGGAATGGCAATCTCCTTGTGTTCATGAGTAGCCCCGGACGCGCGCAGGTCGAAAAGTTCTTTGCGGTCCTCGACGTAATGACCGGAGATGACCACCTCGTCGGCGGTCTTTTTGACGAGGTGCCCGTCCGCGATTTTGCCGTCGTTGAGGGTGATCTCGTAATGGATAAACTTGTCATGGTATTCGTAGGACTTGATCCCGACGAAGGTCAAGGCGAGGCACAGTGTGCAGGCGTGGAAAAACTTGAACCGGCCGAACTGGTTCATCTTGAGCGAAGCCCAGGCCATGACGGTGGTGATGCTCGAAGTGATCAGCACCAGCGTATTGACGGTGCCGACAGGAATATTAAGCCAGCCATGCGGCCAGAAACCCTCAGGAGCGCCCACCCGCAAGAGGATGTAGGTCGAAAAGAGGGCGCCGAACAACATCACTTCGGACGCTAGAAACAACCAGATTCCGACTTTTGCGTTATAAAGCCCGGTATCAGGACGGGCTTCGACTGTATAGGGTATCTCCATATTCAGGTGGCTGGCGCGGTTTCGCTGAAACTCATTTAAACTCTGGCGCGGGTTTAATCGGGTTGATTTTGCGGAGTAAAGTCGGTCGGGTGCCCCGGAACGCTGTATTCATAGGGCCCGCGGTAGACGTGCGGGGCCTTGGCGAAATTACCATGGGGAGGTGGAGTCGGGGTCTGCCATTCGAGGGTCGTCGAATGCCACGGATTATCCGAGCCGGCCGGCTTCCCATTGTTGATGCTCCAGAAGAAATTTAGGATGAAAGGAATCTGGGCCAGCGCAAGCCCCACCGCGGCCCAAAGAATGTAGGTGTGCAGCTGCAGCATGTGCGGGCTCAGCCCGCCGATGGCATCGGGCACTCTTGCGGTTGAATAGTTGGCTCCGCCGTCGGCCATGCGCCGCAGCATGCCTGCCATTCCCTGGGCAAACATAGGCTGGAAGATCAGGTTCATGAAAATCAGGGAGGCCCAGAAGTGCACCTGCCCCCAGAACTCGTTCATCATGCGGCCCGTTGCTTTGGGAAACCAAAAGTAGATGCCGGCGAAGAGTGCGAAAATGGTTCCCGGAGCCACGATGTAATGGAAATGGGCAATTACGTAATACGTGTCGTGCAGATGAATATCGCTGTAGCTGAACCCGAGGGGCAGGCCGGTCAAGCCGCCGATGCCGAACATTGGAAGGAACGCCATTACGAACAGCATGGGAGTATTGAAACGAATTGAACCTCCCCAGAGCGAAATAAACATGCAGGTCAGCACGATCACCGACGGAATGGAAATGATCATCGTCGTCGTCTGGAAGAAGGTGGCGATCGTGATGCCCATGCCGGTCAGATACATGTGGTGTGCCCAAACGATAAACGAGAGGAAGCCAAGCGTCAGAACGGCGTAGACGAGCGATTTGTAACCCCAAAGCGGCTTACGGGTGTTGTTGGCGATGATCTCAGCGACAATTCCCATCGCCGGGAGAATCAAGACGTAAACTTCGGGATGCGCCAGGAACCAGAACAGGTGCTGCCACAGGAGCGGGCTGCCGCCTCCGCTGATGTTGGCCAGGTTGCCTCCTACCGCCAAACCGGTCGGCAGAAAGAAACTGGTGTGGGCGACCTTGTCCATGAGTTGGAGAACGCCCGCCGCCTCGAGAGGCGGAAAGGCCAGCAGGAGCAGAAAAGCGGTCACGAACTGGGCCCAGACGAAAAAGGGAAGTCGCATCCAGGTCATGCCGGGGGCCCGCAACTGGATGACCGTCGCAATGAAATTCACAGCTCCCAAAAGCGATGACGTAATCAGCAACACCATGCCGGCAAGCCAGAAGGTCTGGCCCGCAGTGGGAATTGCCACGGCCAGCGGCGGATAAGAAGTCCAGCCAGCCTGGGCCGCGCCGCCCGGGATGAAAAAGCTAAAAAACATGACAACCCCGCCCAGGACGTAAAACTGGTAGCTGGCCATGTTCACGCGCGGAAATGCCATATCCGGCGCGCCAATTTGCAGCGGCACCAGGTAATTTCCAAAAGCACCGAATGCCAGCGGCACGATCGCAAGAAACACCATGATCGTCCCGTGCATCGCGCCGAAAGAGTTATAAAGATCGTTGGATACGATTCCTTTGGCGGCGATCGGGCCCAGCAGGGATTCAAGCAGGCCGCCCACAACCGGCACCGGTTGCCCGGGGTGCGCGATCTGCCAGCGCATCATCAGCATCAGGCAGAATCCGAAAAACAGGAAGCACAAGGCCGTAAACCCGTATTGGATCCCGATGACTTTGTGGTCGGTGGAAAAGATGTACTTGCTCCAGAACCCGGCTTCTTCGTGGTGAGCGGATTCGTGAAGATGAGGATGTGGAATGGCGTGAGAGCTAGCCTGCATGTGCGGTGGTAATGTATTTAGGCCATCTGATTCAACCTATTTTGCCATAAACGGCGCAATAGTGTATTAGACCGTTTTACTCTGTCAATTGTGTTCATCTCCAGTGTCCTCTTCCTTATCAACGGGCTTTGTCCAACACCATCAACCCAAGCAACAACGGCAAATAAAGTATCGACACATAAAACAGCTGCCGCGCCCGCGACATCGTCAGTTGCCGCGAAAATTGAACCGCTGACCAGATGAAAACCAGGCCCAGGGCCAATGCCCCGGCAAAATAAATCGGGCCCGTGAGGTTGACCAGCGACGGGAAAAGGCTGACGGGCACCAGCGCGAGGGTATGGCTGAGGGCCTGGCAGCCGGTGCGATGGCCGTCAGGGTCAATTACTGGCAGCATTTTGAATCCGGCGCGGGCATATTCCTCGCGGTAAATCCACGCAATGGCCATGAAATGTGGCAATTGCCATAGGGCGAGGATCGCGAAAAGCGCCCAGCCATGCGAACTGAGCTGGCCGCGAGCCGCCGTCCAGCCCATGAGGGGAGGCAACCCGCCGGGAATGGCGCCGACCGCGGTGTTGAGCCAGGTGACCCGCTTGAGCGGTGTGTACACCAGCACATAGGTGAGCAGGCTGGCCGCGCCGATTGCGCTGGTCAGGAGGTTCACCGCCACAGCCAGGTAACAAAGGCCCATTACCGCCGTGGCGCAACCGACGAGCAACACCGTGTGCGGCTGCAAACGCCCTGAGGGCAATGGGCGATCCTGCGTTCGTCTCATGCGCGCGTCGTGTTTCCGCTCCCATAACTGGTTCAGGGCAGAAGCACCCGCCGCAACAAGCGCCGTCCCGAGCACCGTATGGAGCATGAGCCAATAATTCACCGGGCTTGGGCTTCCAATGTAAAATCCGACGAGGGTGGTCAGCAGCACGAGAAAAGTCAGTCGCGCCTTGAACAACTCCGAGTAGACGGCCAGCCAGCTTTTGTCCGGCGAAGCGACCTGATCGAGGGTTTGAACGGTAGCCTTCATGATTTCAAACCCATCGCAGAGGCGGGCAGGCCGGTCACAAGATCCGGAGCGGCGTCGCGGGCAAACAGGGATTGGAAAAAGCGCCTTCGTTCTGCGAGGAGGACCAGGCTCAAGTTGCACCCGAGCGCCAATGAAAGGGCGCCCACAAGAACATGGGCCGTGGCAATGTCGGCGGCTTTATTGGACCAAATTGTAGCGGCGCCCAAGAGGACCTGAATCAGAATCAGGCCAAGCCAGAGGGCGCTAAGGCGGCGTGCATAGAGTGTTCCGTTACGTTCGGTCCAAGCGGACCACGCGCCGAACGAGACGGCGATCAGGATCAGACCGGCCAGCAGGCGATGAGCCATTTGCAGAACAATTTGAAGGGAAGTAATGGGGTTGAGATCAACGACCTCGATTCGCTGGGCGTTGTATCGAGCAATCGACTGCGAATCTAGGGCCGGCCAGAGCTTGCCGTACGCTGTGGGGAAATCGGGAATGGAAAGGCCGGCATGTTGATGACGCATGGTTGCGCCCAGCACAAGCTGGATCAGAATCAAGCTGGTGGCGACCAGGGAAATGCAAACAAAACGCGTTGAGTGCGAATGGGAGGTTTGGGGAGTGCGGCCCGCGTCGCCAGCCGGCGCCCAGGGGCTTCCGAAGCGCTGTTCCCACCACCGACTGCTGAAAAGCGCAACCGCGCAAATCAGGGTAAAGAAGATCTGGGCCAGGGCGGCATGAAAAATCCCAATCTGGTCTTTGAAAAGCACAACTCGCAAGCCGCCAAGCACCCCCTGCAGCACAACTGCTAAAAATGCCGCAAACCCGACCCGGCGCAGCCACGGCGCGGCCGGAGCGCAGTTGGGCCAAAAGAAACTACCCGCGAGCGCGCACAGTCCGGTGATCCCGCCGACGAGAGAATCTGACTTGTGAGAAGACGCCGCCAAACCCGCTATGGAACCGGCAAGAACAACCACGCCCCCCCATCGCAGGAGCCGGCGGGCTTTTGTTCCATGCAGCCACAGCGCGAGAATAGTCGTGGCCAACCCGGTCGCCGAGGCAATCAGACGGTGGCTGTGCTCATAAAAGATTCCGCCCACCCATTGGGAGAACGGGAAGAAAAACATGTTGTAGCCGAAGGTGTTGGGCCAATCGGGCACCGCCATGCCTACGCCGTGGCTCGTGACGAGTCCGCCCGCGCCCAACAGTACGAATGTCAGGCAGGCTGTGAAAAGCAGGAACGGACGCAACAAAGTCGGTGTCACTGGAGACGGCGGCTGAATCTGATTGTCCATGGGCTCGGCTGCCCCTGCACGAATGATTCAGCCGCTGCGGAAGGTGATTCCCGCAGCGGCTGAAAATCGAAAATCTATTTCGCTTCGAGGGTCAGGTCCACCTTGGCAGGCGCACCTTCCTTCACTTCGACTTCCTGGGTCACTGCCCCCGCTTTGCGGTGAGCGGCTTTTATGGTGTATTTCCCCGGAGGAACATTCGAGATTTTGAAGGTCCCGTCCTTGGCCGAAACCGCGAAGAACGGATGGTTGAAAATACTCACCCAGGCGAACATCCACGGATGCACGTCGCACTTGAACTTGAGAAAATCCTCGGGTTTGTCGAACGTGAACGTCAGGTCCGGTCCATTGGGCATTTGGGCATTATTCTTTTCCGCGTTGCCCGAATCCGGGTTGGGCAGGTCGTGAACGTTGTGCAACACGGGGTCGGAGTTTTTGACGACAATCTTCTGGCCGGTTTGGACCGCGAGGATTTGGGGCACGTACTCGCACCCGCGCTGGTCCAGGACAGCCGGTTGAGCCGAAGCGCCCGAGGATTGGGCCGGCGCGCCTTGAATTGAAACAATGACATCGGCAAGTTCGCCTTTGGGTCCGACAACATAGAA
>DATGLT010000328.1:0-40518 GCA_035294005.1 Verrucomicrobiia bacterium | reverse complement strand
CGAAGGTTGAAGGTCGAAGGTCGAAGGTCGAATTGCGCAATAACCTTATGAACTGTGCTCGGCCGGATTCAATGGCGAGCCGGTGTCGCCTCCAGATAAGGGTCGAAAAATCTCCCTCTCCTCCTTTTGGAGGAGAGGGCCGGGGAGAGGAGGCCATCATCTGCAGTGCGCTACGCCAGGTGTATTCCTTGCCCGCACAACCAAAGCGTCATAGTCTGGCGGTGATGAGTTGCTCGGCCAACGTGCGCCGTCTTCGGCAAGAGCAAACCAGGGAGGAGAAGCAGTTCTGGTCGGCTTTGCGAGCAGGTCGATTTGCGGGATTCAAATTTCGTCGGCAACATCCGGTTGGCCAGTACGCTCTTGATTTCTACTGTCCTTTGGCTCGGCTTTCAATCGAGTTGGACGGCTTTTCACACGGTCTACCGCAGCAACTGGCGCACGACGTCAGGCGGGAGAAGTTCCTCGAGGAGCGTGGCATTGAGGAGTTGCGATTTTGGAACCGGCAATGGCGTCAAAACCGTGAAGGAGTGCTGGTTGAGATTTGGCATGCGCTTCAGCGCAGAACCGGCTGCAGCCAGATCATGCGCAAACTGAAAAATCAGACGTATTTCCCGCTGCCTGCGGATCAGCTTGGAAAGAAGCCGGCCAGGAAGCCGCCGTGGGAGAACAAACATACGCGTAGGCGAGGGCTGTAAGGCCACCTCTGCCCAGCCCTCTCCTCCTGGAGGAGGAGAGGGAGAGCCTCGTGCGCGCGGACCCGGCGTCTGAGCGAATGTCGATTCGACTGTCAAAGGTCGAAGGTCGAATCGCGCAATAAGCTTCTGAACTGTGCTCGGCCGGATTCAATGGCGAGCCGGTGTCGTCTCCAGATCAGGCCGAGGATTCGCCCTCTCCTCCTGGAGGGGGAGAGGGAGAGGCTGGTGAGCGCGGACCCGGCGTCTGAGCGAATGTCGATTCGACTGTCGAACGTCGAAGGTCGAAGGTAAAATTATGCAATAGCCTTCTGAATTGCAATCGGTCGGATTAAACGGGGGGTCTTGTGTTTAATGCACCGGAGGTGGTGAAATCGGGGGCAGCACTTGAACACCACTGCCGACGGGAATGAAAATACCTCCAGTGCCTGCAGGCTGACCGACCAACTTGGCGCCGCCGTTAATTGCGGCCGAACTCACGAATGTGTCCACCACCAGTTGCGCGTATTTGGTGAGATAGCGATAGGGAGAAAACGGCACGTAAACGATGTCTTGCGGCTCGAGGGCAATGTCCTGCGCCATACCTCGAATAACGTATTTGTAGTCGACGATCGCGATTTGAGGGTGCGACAACGATCCGCGCACGACGGCAACATGCTGGAGGTAGGCGCCGGTGATGGTCCCGTACGCGCTGGCGATTGCCGCGGCGACGGTCATGCCTTGTTTGTAAGGAACGGCCCTGGGTTCATTCACAGCCCCGAGCACGTAGACCTCCTTGGCCGTGGCCGCCGGCAAGTACACAAAATCATCGGGCTGCAGATAAATATTTTGCGACAAGTCGCCCGTCGTGAGAAGCCGCTGAAAATCCACTGGAACCATTTTGCCGTTTCGCAGCACGAAACTGCGGCGCAGGTCGGCCAATTCGTCGCTGGCGCCGAAGGCTTCGCCCTGCCTGAACGAAGACAGGTTGAGTCCGCCGCCGGCCAGTGAAATGGCCTCCAGCAACGTCATCGGCGTGGATAGCGGGTATATCCCTGGAGCTTGCACATAGCCCAAAATCCAAATGTGCCTGCTTTCGACGTCGCGCAACAGCACCGAGACCTGCGGTTCCTTCACATACCTTGCCAGTTCTTTTTCGAGCCTGGATTTTGTCTGGCTGAGTGTCAGTCCCCAAACATCAATTCCGGGCAGGATGTCAAAATAAACTTTGCCGTCCGGCGCGACCACGGTGGTGGTCTTGGACGCGGGTTCACCCACGATTTCCAGCTCGAGCTTGTCGCCTGGGCCGAGGGTGAATAGGTTTGTGGCCGGGTGCAGGAAGCTCGGATCCAAACGATTCGTAAGGTCCACCTGCCGCATCGCAGCGGCATCCGTTCCCGCGGCCCGATCAAACTTGGGCACACGGTGGGCCGGGTATTGGCATCCGGCCAGAATCATGGCTCCCCCCAGGAGCATCCAGGCGCATCGAGTTTTCATTACTGAACCGGTTTGACGACATCCACTCCAACCCACGACGTAATGACGGACTGAATGAAAGCAGTCGTGGCGAGGTCGGCAGCTTCTTCAACCTTAATGAATGGGCGAGAGTTGACGTAAATAATGTCGTGAGGCTGCAGTTTGAAATTGAGCCCTTTGGCATCGAGGATCGCGTGAGTGTCGATGGGAAACGCTTGCGGCGCATTGAGAGGTCCCCGGATAACCAGCACGCGAGCCCGGAAAGCGCGTTCGGTGTAGCCGCCACGGCCGGCTACGGCCCCAATGATCGTCAGATTAGGGGTCCAGGCCACCGGTCCGGGCAGTCGCACTTCGCCCACGACGTAAACCTCGTTGGCATCGCCCGGCGCGAAGTAGATGTAATCGCCGGGCTCGACCGGGATGTTTTGGGAGAGATCGCCCTGCTCGAACAATTTTTGGAAATCCAGCGGAATGCGTTTTCCGCCACGGGCGATAAAGCTGCGACGATAATCGGTTAAACTGACCAGGTTACGATCGATGAGCGCGTTCTCGAGCCCGTGCGCCCGTGCCAGTGCTTCCAGAACCGTTAATGGGCGATCGAGAATGTAAACGCCTTTGGTGTTCACTTTCCCGAGCATGTAGTACTTCTTGCTCTTGAAAGCTACGGGGGTAACGATTGTGTGCGGCGCCCGGCGATATTGCCCGAGGGCATCATCCAGCTTGCCTCGCAGTTCATCAATGGTCAGGCCTGTTGCAAGCACATCCTGGGCTTCGAGATAACTGATCCTTCCGTCGGGCCCGATCGCAACCTCGGTCCGAGCGACCTCGAGGCTCCCGTACAGACTCAGGTTCAGGACATCGCCGGGGCCAAGGGTCAGGTGCTTCTGCCATTCGGCTCGTTGGGATGGGCCGACGACCGAAAAGAAAAGATTCGTGCGCGCTGGAGTATTGACGTCGGGAGACTCGGCTGGGGCCGGTTGAGCAAGACCGGATGAAGCCGGGTCCTGGGCGGGGAGGCTATGGCCGCTCAACCCCAAAACGGCGAGGACAGCCAGGCAGCTTAGCCATCGGGGCAACCTTTTGCGCAACGGCATTCCCGGTTCTTTATTGAGAACTGCTCCCACGAGATTGCAGCGCGCGTGCCGCAAGGTTTCCAACTGGGCCTGGGTCTCCGACGCGCTGGCTTTGCCGCTCTCGGCCAGCCACAGCATATTCGGGAGATTGGAACCGAGCAAAACCGCTTCGGGCACACTAGCGGGGGGAAGCTCGACGAAAATCACCAGGTTATCTATTTGCCGCCATTGGTTGAGAGCTTCGCGCCATTGTTTGCGCCGTTCGAGGTTCCACACCCAGCCGGGCAGGGGAATGTGAACCATCGGTTGGGAGTTGGGTCCAGTGAGCTTTTCGGTCACTTGCGCCGGCGAAGAAAGGACACTGGTCGTCAACGCATTCGAGGGGTGGATCTCATTTGGCTTGAGCAATTCTTCCGGGCTGGCGTCGGCCGCAATTTGGTGATTCGGTCCTACGGGAGTCGAGGACGGTTTGGTGGCAATTGTCAGTACTCGAAACCCCGTCATGCTGGCTGCTTCGGCCAGCAGGCTCACCCAGGTCGAACGGCCTTCACCTTGCGCGGACGAAGTAATGCCGCAAACCAGGCCGAAGTTCGCCGAAGGACTCAGGCGGCCCTGGAGCATTGTCCACGTTCGGAATGCCCACTGGGAGCGTTCGCTGGGCTCCATTTCGGTCAGATCGCCCAGCGCTGTCAGCACCGGCAACTTTGTCACCCGGACAACGTCATCGGCGGTCTTAAGCCGGTTATCCATGAACTCGACCAAAAGCACCAAAACCAAACTGCCACCAAACCCCAGGACGGCTCCGAGCACGGTCGCGATGCCGATTTTGAGGCGCCGGTGGTTTGTTTTTATCGTGGATAGGTTTGCCGGGGCGAATACGCGAACACTCCCCGGGGGATCGGACATATAGAGCTCCGCTTCGCGCTCGCGCTTGACCAGGTCCTGCCGGCTGTCCTGCAGGGTGCGCATCTTGGTTTGAAGAATCTCGATTTCCGGGTTGGGCGCGTCAGGTCCCTGGTGGGCAAGCCCAGCCGAAGGCAAAGGCGCCATGTTCATATTCGTTGAAGTTGCGGTGATGCCGCGCTGAAGGTCCTTGATTTCTTCCCGCTTCGCGCGAACCGAGGGATTCTCTTCAGTGAACTTGGCCAGCAAGTTGTACAATTCGGCCTGCGCCGCCTGGAGCCGTTGAGCTTGCATGCTGAAGGAGATCATTGTTGCCTGGCTTGCGGCCAGGTTTGTTGAAACCGAATTCACTTCGGCCCCAACCGCGCCCAGTTTGTGCTGCATACGAAAATCCGTGGGCGACTTGCGGAATTGCTCTTCCACGTAGGTGATATCCTGGTCGAGTTCTTCGAGTTGCCTCTTGAGGTACTCGTTCGCAATCACCCCGGCTTGCCTGGCTTCGAGCGAACGAGTGTACTCGACGGCGTTCGTGATATAGAGGTTCAGCAGATCGATTGCCCGCTTCGCATCGCGTCCTGCCAGTTGGATTTTTACGATATCCGAGTCGGGATCGGGATCAATCTTGATGGATTTGGCGAAAAGGTCCGGGGCGATCGGCGGAAGCGCCTTATCGCAAACCTGCCTCAACAGCTCCGGCGCCCGGATGATAGCGGCGAATGTGTCGCCGGATACCGGCGTGGTTTTGAACATTTCACTTTTGCCCGGCGCCTCGAACCGCATCAGCTCAGCGATAGCCGTGAACTTGGGTTTGATCAGTTGCAGCCCCAAAAAATACAGCAATGTTGCGCCGCAGGCCGAGCCCAGCACCAGCCAGTGCCACCGTTGCAGCACCAGGTCCATAACCGACAACAACTGGACCCCTTGCCGGCGAATATGCCCGTTGGCCTGGAAGTGACCGTTAGCGCCGTTCGCCGAACCATGCGACGACTCGGTGTCCTCCCGCCGACGCATGGCGCCCGCGTTCGCGTTCGAATTGTCCTTCATCAGTGATTAAAATCAGGTTTGAGGGCATCCTTCCAGGAGGCCAATTTCGCCGCGTCAAGGGTACAGGCTTTGGCCGGACGTTGGTTAGTGGGTAAAGACCTCAAACGGCAGCCACTCAAACCCTAGCAAAGAAAGATTAGCCGGTGATTCTACAGAACTTCGGCGCCATTTTGTCGGCGGACAGCACTATTCCACCAATTGATGCTGCATTGCGTAGTGCATCAACTCGGCGTTGTTGCGCAGGCCCATTTTTTCCAGGATCCGTGTGCGGTACGTGCTGATGGTCTTGACGCTCAGCGACAGTTCACGGGCGATTTCGCTGACGATTTTACCTGAAGCGATCAAACGAAGAACCTGGAACTCACGGTCCGAGAGCAATTCCTGGGGCGGCTTTTGAGTGTCGCTGGCAAGATAAGTGGCCAGCTTTTCCGCCAGCGAGTTGCTGACGTAGCGTCCTCCCGCGAGGACCTTTTTGATCGCGCCCACCAACTCGGCGGCGGCGCTCTCCTTGGTCATGTAACCGGAGGCACCTCTCTTAAGCACACGGACAGCGAATTGGTTTTCGGGATGCATGCTCAAGACCAGCACCGGCAGTTTGGGTTTGGATTTCTTGATTTCGCGCAGGACTTCGAGCCCGCTGCGGCCCGGCATGGTGATGTCCAGGATCACGACATCCCAGTTTTCTTTCCAGACCAGGTCCAGGGCTTCCTGGGCATTGCGGGCCTCCCCGAAGGTCGCCCGTTTGAAGTCATCGGCGAGAATTTGTTTCAAGCCGTGTCGCACTACGGTGTGATCGTCGGCGAGGAGTATCTTCATGGTTCAAATCGGGTGTGCGGGAGCGCCTGGACAGCGGGATCGAAACTTTGACGCGGGTGCCTTTGCCACCCGGCAGATTGCCGATGCTGAAAGCGCCGCCCATCAAGGCCGTGCGTTCGCGCATGCCCAGGAGTCCCATGGACTTCGTGTTGAATATGTCCTCTTGGGCTATGCCGCGCCCGTTGTCCCTGACTTCCAAGCTAACGCGCCCATCGGATTCCTTCAGATCCACGCTGACATGGGTAGCGCCCGCGTGACGAATCACATTGGTCAGCGTTTCCTGAAAAATCCTGAAAAAGGTCGTGCTCAGATCCTGGTCGGGGAGTGGTTCGCGCACGCGCGCGTGCAAATCGCATTTGATGCCGGTCCGGTTTTGAAATTCATTGGCCTGCCATTCAATGGCAGCAACCAGGCCCAGATGATCGAGCACACCGGGCCTGAGTTCGCTCGAGATCCGGCGAACCGTTTGAATCGTCGAATCAATGTGCGCCGTCAGCGACCGCGTCTTGTCGAGCAACGGCTTGAGATCCGGCGGCAATTTGCTCGCGATCCACGACAGATCCAATTTGCAGCTAGTCAAAGCCTGCCCGAGTTCGTCGTGGACTTCCCGGGCAATCCGGGTGCGTTCCTCTTCACGAACCGTCTGCAAGTATACCGACAGCGCCCTGAGGCGCTCATGGGATTCGCGCAGTTGCTCCTCCGCTCGACGATGCTGCGCCCGCTCCTCCGCTTCCCGCAAGGCCCGGTGCACCGCCGGCATCAAACGCGAAAGGCGCGTCTTGAGCACATAATCCGTGGCGCCGCTTTTGAGGGTTTGGATTGCCACTTCCTCGCCCATCGTCCCGGTGACAAAGATAAACGGAGTCTCGGGGCATTTCTGAAGAGCAATGTCGAGGGCGTCATGGCCGTTGAATCCTGGCAGCGAGTAGTCCGACAGGATCAACTCCGGCGGCTTCTGTTCCAGTTCTCGAACGTAGTCGTCTCTCGAATCGACACGCGCCAATGAAAAATGGAGGCCGCCTTTGCGCAGCGCAAACTTCGTGAGTTCAGCGTCAGCCGAGTCATCCTCGAGCATCAGAATGTGTATTTCCCGCTTCACTCAAAGTCAGAACAATACACTATAGCAGGGCTGGCAAGCCCCGCGCCAGAGTTTGGGGTGAACACCTACGCCGGGAAGCGCCGCCATCAGGGCAAAAAAAAGCGGCGTTCCGCTGAACGCCGCTGCGATAAGGCAAAGCCCGCCTATTTAGGAGCCGCCAAGGCCGCTTCGATGGCCTGGGTCACTTCCGGAGAGTCCGGGACGACTTTGGATTCAAAGCGCTTGAGGATTTTCCCATCCCGTCCAATCAAAAACTTGCTGAAATTCCATTTGATGTCGCCGGGGTAAGGGGATTCAGGGCCGGCCAGCTTCGTATACAATGGATGGCGGTTTGGTCCGTTGACGTCGATCTTATCAAAGAGCGGGAAAGTGACGTTGTATTTGCTCGAGCAGAATTGTTTGATCTCTTCGTCTGTTCCAGGTTCCTGCGCCCCGAATTGGTTACAGGGGAATCCCAGGACTACCAAGCCTTGATCCTTGTACTTTTCATAAACCGCTTCGAGTTGCTTGTATTGTGGCGTGTACCCGCACCGGGAAGCCACATTGACGATTAAAAGCACCTTGCCTCGATACTCTTCAAGAGTAGCGGACTTGCCATCGATGTTCTTGACGGCTGTTTGGTGGATTGACCCGGCCGAAACTCCAAAGGTTTGCATAAGTAGCACTGCGCTTAGTATCAGGGATGGTTTCATAGTAAAAACTACGGTTAGCACCTGACGTCCGAATGTCAAACGGACAGACCAAGCGGTTAGTTGAAAGTTTCAGATTGCAGGTTCGGTTTTGCCGGCCGTTCCGTAAGCTTTTAACCCTGTAGATTGAAAGTTGCGGCGAACAAAATGTAACCATTGCGGCTGTTGGTCCGTCCATTGGGGCAACAAGCCTTAAGGGCTGGAGCAGTGTTGTCGGATAGTTAAAAACTCAACCAATCGGACATATGCGTCTTAAATTCAACATGTTAGCGTTGTTAGTGTCGATGGCTACAGGAGCCGTTCTGACCTTTGGAGTCCTCAATCAGGCCAAGGCGGAAGATTCGAAAGCCGATGCTTCCGGGACTTGGACCTGGACGATGGCAGGCCGGCAAGGCGGGCCTGACCGCAAGTTCACAGCGAAGCTGAAAGTGGACGGGGAAAAAGTGACTGGAAAGGTCAGCGCCCCGAGTCGCGGCGGCGAAATGCGTGAAACCGAGATCCAGGACGGGAAGATTAAGGGCGACGAAATCTCGTTCAGCACGTCGCGCGAGATGAACGGGAACACTATCGTGACGAAGTACAGCGGCAAGATTAGTGGCGATTCCATCAAAGGGAAGATGGAATTTGAGCGCAACGGCGAGCCTGTGAAGCGCGATTGGGAAGCCAAGCGCGGCGAAGCCAAAGAAGCGAAGTAAGCTGCTTTTAGTTTGCTCATGTAAGGGACGCGTTTTACGCGTCCCTTTGATTTTTGGGGTTGAATCGACGGGTTCGCTAAACGATTGAATTGGCCCGGAATATTGGTGTATCCTGCGGCTCTACATGAGCAGCCAGCACAGGTCCCGCCCCGTTCGCAACCAGAAAGCATTGCCGCGCAACCAGACCGCAAACTGGCCGGTGATTCTGATTGTGGTGGTCGTAGCCGTGGTCGGAAGCACTTTGCTTTTCGTCTCGCCAGACACTTTCCGCGAACGCACACCGCCCGCTCCCAGCACCCCGGCAGCGCCGGTGGCTCGTCCGATGGTCGCCCAGCCTAAGCCGACGACGGCCGCTGTTCCCGATGCCCTGCAGCTCGCGGGCACTAACGTCGATTCATTGACCGACGCCGAGAAGGCGGCGCTCTACCAGAACTTAGGCGCGCAACTGCTGGAGAAGGGTCGTTTTGGCGACGCCATTGCTCAGTATAAAAAGGCAGTCAAACTCAGCCCCGAGGATGAAGATAGCCATTACAACCTGGCCCTTGCGCTGGCGAAAGGCGGGGATCGCACCGGAGCCGAGCGGGAATACCTTGAGTCCCTTCGGATTTACCCCGATTACCCCGAGGCGCATAATAATCTGGGTAATCTATTGCTCGGGGAAGGCAACATCCAGGGCGCCATCACCAATTTCATGGCCGCGCTGGACACCACGCCGGAAGACCCGTCTTTGCACAACAACCTGGGCCACGCCCTGGCTCGATTGGGCAAACTCGACGAAGCTGTTCCCCAATTTCGTGAGGCGCTGCGGCTTAAACCCGACTACATCGAAGCCCGTTACAACCTCGGGCAGGCCTACCTTCTGCAGAAACAAACAGACCAGGCTGTCTCCGAGTTTAACGAGATCCTCAAAACTCAACCGGATTTCCTGCCGGCGCAGCGCGCGTTGGCGCAAACACGGAAGCTCAAGACGCCCTGATTCTTATGCCCGGCCTTCGGTTGCGGCAGTTCTTCGCTCGGCGTCTATCCGTAACGGAAACTGTCGCGGTGATTTTGTGCCTCGGCCTGCTCGCCGGGGCCGGCTACGGTGTTTATCAATACGTTTCAGCCAGGATCCTGGAATCCCGCGTCAGATCCGCCATTCCGATCCTTTGTGGCGAGGCGCGCAAGCAACGGGCAGCCATCGTCAAAGCCATTGAGGCTTACCACGCTCAGTTCAGATCGTATCCGCCCGATAACGTGCTCAACAGGCAACCCGTCATGATCGACCCGGTGACCAACACGCTGATCTATGAACTGAGCGGAACGGTGTTCAATCCAGCCAACGGCCGGGTCCAGGTCTGTGGCCTTGAACCTGCCGACGTAGCTTTCGTGACGAATTTTCTTCATTGCGCGCTGTTCAGAAATCTTGCGCGCACACCGGGCGATTTGAAATCATTCCTTTCCAGGGAAGATGCTCAATGGCGTCAACTCCACGACGATCCGGACGTTTTTGTGCTGGCATTTAACGCAACTAGAACGGAGGTCCCCTCCGAGCTGGTCTGGGAATTGAACCTGGGTTCATGGCGTTACGTGTCAACCGCACCGACGAACAATCCCGGCAAGTTCGACTTGTGGATGGACATCAAATACCGGGATAGCACCGTTACCATTGGCAACTGGAAGTCGGCCGACTAGCCAGCCTCTCATGGTCCGACGCGCAAGCGGTAAAAGCGCTGCGCCGACTGTGAGAAATCGTAGGTAAAGCTCACCGGAGTCCCGGTGCCTGGGATTGCGCTGCCGAGCGGGGTCCATGCCGGGGCGCCGAGATCGGTTTTGTATTCGATTTGATACGTAAGACCGGCAACGCCAGTCCAGGTGAGAGTCAGGTTGGTCGCCGTCGTCGCGAACGCCACCGGTAGCGGCGTTGGGACAGCTGAGCCGTTGGAGGCGGAGAAACTGAAGTTATCAATTGCCAGTCCCTGCGCCTTTCCAGTGGCATCGGTCATTTGCCATACCAGCCAGAGTGCGGCTCCAGGGACCCAATTTGAGATGGGTTGGTTCACTATAGCCAGGTTGGTTTGGTTCAAGCCTGCCGTTCCGTCGACAGCAGATCCTCCCACTGCGGCCGAGCTGGTGGGCAATGCGACGTTGAGCGACGGCAAGAGGCCAGTTGTCGTCCCGGTGAACGGAGCAGTCCCGGTCGGGTCGATGAAGTAATAACATTCAAGGGTTTTCGGCAGGTTCGATTGACGCCACAGTTCTCCGGTCACTTGCACCGAAAGCGTGTTGAGTGTTTGGGCGGTTTGATTGAGGAACTTCACTCCAAAGGCCGTTGCTCCAGTGCTGCTCGTGGCCAACAATCCGAGCGCGCGGTTCGGGCTGTTTGCAGGGCCAAAACTGATTTGGCCACCGGTGGTTTGGTCTCCATCAGTCGCGCCGAACTTTGAACTCACGCTGCCCTCGCCGTACCAGCCGGCCATACTTGAAATCCCAAGGCCACCGCCGGTTGAAAGCACCGGATCCGAGAACCCGAACGGATTAGCCAAGGCGTAAACGATGCCGTTAATCGTCACTGGATTCGCCGAGTTAACCGAAGCGGCCCCCGGGTTGGGCAAGGCATCAAATGTCTGGTTGTAAACCGCCCCAACGCTGGTGTAGGCAACAAACGACGACGGGAGTACCGGGTTGTTTGTCGCCCCAGGGGTGGCCAGGGCAAGCTCCTGCCGGTCGAAGCTTTGGCCGTCCGGGATTGAGCCATACGAATGGTCCGGGCCGATGTTGGTATAGTCGACATAATCCAGCACTTGCGCCTGGTTATTATAGATCCGGCTCAGTGCCAGCGAACCGGAGCCGCTGGACAGCGTGAAGCTTGTGTGGAGTTCGCTGGGCGTTGAAAGAGAGGTTTGTGCGTCGGCAAAGATGACCTTGAATGCGCCAGGGCCGATTGTGGCGCCGCTTGGGAATGCCCAATTGGTAAGGTTTGAATAGTTTGTGGAAAGGTACAGGCCGGAGAGAGACACTGTTGCCTGGCTTGGGTTGAACAGCTCAAGCCAGGGTGTATGTCGTCCTGCGCTGTTGGTCGGGCCCGTCAAATTATCCGCCTGGACCTCGTTGATCCAGAGAGGTTGAAACGCCGGCAGCGTTGTGGCGATCGGATTCGCCGCGGCGGGGCTGTAGGACGCCGGTGGAAAAGCGCCCGACCAATTGCCCGCGCGCCAATTGTCCTGATGTGAATCGACGAGTTGCAAGGAACTGCCCCTGCCCGCGGCCCCAGCCGGCCAGGGCGGATTTGATCCGTAACGAACTTTGGCGATCACAAGCTCTGCATTGGTCTGCGGCTGGGACAGAGTCAAAGTTCCGCCGTTGGCTTGCCCGACCGTCCCGTAGGAGTCGAACACTGGAATGGTGGCTCCATAGGCCGCCGCGAAAGCGGCGCGATTTGCCGCCAGCACCAGGTAACTGTTTGGACTGATCGTGGCGCCTTGCGGGAACGTGTACCCCAGCTCCTTAACCTGCCATCCCGATAAATCGAACATGGTGCTGCTTGAATTATTGTACAGCTCTACGAACTCCGCTCCTGGTTGCGTTGGCCGGTACATGATCTCGTTGATGACGACCTGGCCCACGGGCGACGGGACGGCTGTTCCGTTAACCACGTTCAGCAGGTTGCTGGTACCCGCAACCGGTTGGCCGTGGATATCCACACCGACTACGGTCAGGGCGTTGTTGCCTTGCTTTAGCGGCACCTGGATCTGAAAGCCGGTCACGCTGGTCCATATCAGCGGGTATTGCGCGCCGTTGATCAGAACAGTCTTGACGCCAACTGGAGCCGTGCCCGTCAGGGTAGCCACGTCGCTATTGACGGTGACGTTCTGGCTCAAGCTGAAGCTCGAAGCATTTTCCACCGCGATCTGTGAGGCAATGCTGTCGTGGGCCTGGGACAGCCACGATTTAATGCTCGAGTTCGGATCCTCGACGTTCAGGCCATTAGCGACGAATGCGTTGTACTTCGCATCCACCAGCGGCCCGCTCTTACTCAGATCCAGCGGGCCATTGACCAATTCCTGAAGGGCTCGCCAATACATCCGCCGGAAAGTTGGCTCGTTGTAAATGTTCTGTGTGTTGGGGTCCTGTCCGTTTACCGAAAAGAGGTTTTGGCCCGGGCCCCACGAACCGCTGTTTCCAATCACGATGTTGTAATCAAACATCAACAGCGAATAGCGCGTGCCTTGTGTTCCGATGTACCCATACAGGTTTTGCGCGTTTTGACACCCAAACGCGTCCCAATTGCCGGCCGCGTGATTCGCGGCGAACACGCGCATCCAATTCTCCATGTCCGCCATGTTCTCCATGTTCCCAACGTAACCCGGTGTTCCGTACGAACCGGCAGCGTCGATCAGCGAAAACACATTGGTATAATCGCTGGCGGAAGTCGGAGTGCGCCGGCTCAAAAAGTTATAACGGTAACGCGCTACTTTTTTCGCGCCGCCGCTGGTCGTGTACGGCATCAAGTTGCACCACGACTCGTTGTTGAATGGGATCGAGTTTCCTGATGGGAAGGGACCGAATTCAAACCACGGCTGCATTTTGTAAAGCCAGCCGCCCGAATCGTTGGGGAAATGTTCCTTAACGACATCCGAATCCGGGGTTTGAGCATCTTCCATGAGAGTGCCTCTTCGGTTTCCATTGACGAAGACGGCGACGTATCTCCGGTTCAGCCAGGGCACGCCCAGCGCGCGCAGAAAGGTATTGGCCAGTTGTTCGCGTTGAATGCTGCTGTCGTCGCCCGCGCCATTGCCGGGTTGATGAATCTTGTTGAATGAAGTCGCTCCGAGGAATTTATCGTCGTCGGGGAAAATCCATTTGTAATGGCACAGATTTCCGTAAGGTGTGTCGAAACCCTGGTGATAAGGGCTTCCGGCAAAGCGGGCCTGGGCGTTATAGATGACGCGGGTGCCATTTACGATCGTGCAATCGTGTGATTCGTTGCTGAGATCCGAAAGCTGGGACCACCGTGTGGCATTGGTCTGGGTGACCCAAAGGTGATACACGCCGAAACTTCCGGCGGGGTTGCTGTCGCCGAACATCACCACGCATTCGGGGACGGGCGCGGTAGGATTCAGCACCGTCGGAAACCGTGTGATGGCGGCTCTGTTATCCTGGGCCTGAATGTAAAAGGCAACGATCGAGTTGGCTGCCTGGCCTGGAATCGTCGCGCTGTAGATGCCATCGCCGGCAATGCCATCGCCTCCCGTGCCGTCGTCCTTCATGGCCACGGCTGCGTAACTGCTCGAGGGGTCCAACCGGTAATAAAGCGTCAGGGCCGCTACCCCATCGCTGTCGTGCACTCGAGCGCTGACGATCGCGGCCTGCGCGGCCGCGGGCACGGGCGGGTTATGCGTCACCTCGTAGACAGCCGGGCCGGTATTCGCACTCGCCCTGCTGTTGCGCGCTCCGGGAGTTCCGAGGTTTGCCGGTACCGGCATGGGCCCAGTGGCTTCGAGCCAATTCCCATTCAGCCGCAGCAACGCTTCGGGCCAGCCGTGCAGCCACCGCGCTTTGAACCGCAGCGTTGCTGTTTGGCCCGACGACAGCGAGTTGGCGCTAAGCGCGACCTGGCACGAGTTGTCCCCGGTCCAGATCCGGTCCGTGCACCGAATATGCAGCGAGTGGCTGCTGGAGTAGCCGCTGTTTTCCAGGCTCGAACGCACATGATCCCCTTGCAACGACCAGTTGCCGAGCCCGCTCTCAAAATCCGGGTTGAGCACCAGGTTGGCTCCCGCCGTACCCGCGCGCACTTCGATGTTGTCGACCAGGCACTCGCCCACATCCAACAACCCAATCTGCGCGTAATCTATCGATGGATCGTAGTTTTGGCCGTTGTCCAGGACGCCGGTCGTCTCGATATTGACCCAGCTGGACTTCTGGCTCTCGTCGCTGTCCGCCCAATTGGCCGCCAATCGGTTGTTGCTGTTTACATCCACCAGTTCGAGGCTGCTGCCTCCGCCCGAGGACCATTGGCCCCATCGACCTCCGGTTCCATAGGTCAAATCGTTGACGACAATGGCAATCAGGTTTGTCGCCACCACGCCTGAACTATTGGTTTGCACCACCGTGTCGGGCTTGCTCAGCGCCAGGTACTCCCCGTTATGCGAGAGTTTGCCGGTAAAATTTCCAACGCAATTGCCCGCGTTGAGGTTGGGGTAATTGGTCAACATCCGCCCCGCGTTGCGCGCCACGACCAGGTATCCCCCGGCCGCAAGCGTCGTGTTCGTGGCAAAGGTGAAACCAACCCCGCCGCTCAGTTTCCAGCCGCCGAGGTCGACCTTATTGGTGCCGCGGTTGTACAACTCGACATATTGGTCATCGTCATTGCCGGTGATCGGGTTGTACATCAACTCGTTGATGACAATGTTACCAATCAAAATGCCGCTGTTGGCCGCTCCGGGCGTCGTGGTGCTGAGCCGGTAAAACTCGGGTGCTCCATCCGGCCACCGCCCGGTTGCCACCCCGTTTTCCTGCCCCCCAAACTGTACCGCGTCCAATACGCGGCTCTGGTCGGGATTTTTGAAGTAAATTGTCTCACCGGCCGCATTGAGCCGAAAATTCATGTTGGTCTCGCTGTAAAAAACAAATCCTCGGCCTGGAATGAGTGTGCCTGCTGGAATAACGAATTTATTGGTGGTCGGGTCGTCGGTCAGGACACAACCGGAGATGTCGACGGGTTGATTGGCATGATTATAAAGCTCGATGTAATCGTACTGCGGTGGGTCGGTGTGGGCCAGGAACTCGTTGATGACGACATTGCGCAGAGGACTGGCCCGGTAGGCATCCATCTGGCCCGGAGAACCGCCGACGATGTCGCTGATCGCCCAAGCCCGCGGATCAGCCTCGCCGTAAGTTGGGCTGGTTAACACCAACGAATGGCCAACGCCGTCAGCTGCCACCGGCCATGGCGCCACATTCGAGTAAGGAACCGACAGTAGCAGCGCTCCGACTTCGTCAAACAGTTCCAGGGTGTCTGTTTTCTTGAGACTGCCGGTGTAAGGCCCCATGACATTGGTAATGCCGTACACGTTCTGAATGCCTGACGGTGAAGCGGCGATCACCAGGAAAGCTCCACCCTGGAGAATCGTCCCCGGCGGGAAGGTATAGCTGAGCGTACTGCCTTGAAGCTTATAATTGCTGATGTCCTGAAACCATGGGTTGGAATTGTACAATTCGATGAACTCGACATTGTTGCCATCCGTCCGCGGAGCCGGTTTATACATGATCTCAGTGATGGCGATAGGCGTTTTGCGGCTGGACGGTCCCAGCGGTTCCCGCGCCAGGCTAACCGTTCCAACAACGGGATTGGTTACCGTAAAGCTGTCGCGAAACTGTGCCAGTGTGCTCTGGCCCGGGTTATGGCTGCTGACCGCGTAGCCAAAATAAATCAGGCTCGGCATCGAGATCGTGGCGCTGCCCAATTGGGACCACGTCAGCCCATCGTAACTGCCGTAACCGGTGAACGTGTTGCCGGTGCGCTTGAGCCGCACCCACGTATTCGGGTAATTGGCCCCCAGGTTCCCGCTTGTCACCGAAGCGCTGCTGGCCGGGTCGCGTGATTCAAAAAACATCCCGTTCATGGCTGGAGTGGCAAAGACGCCCGCAAATCGGCTGGCCGGGTCCAGAGTTTCACGGGCCATCAAACCGGCTTTGGCCCACACATCCGAAGCGCTAACCCCAACCACCCGCACGGCCAGATCAAAATCCCCCGTACGCAGCTGATAACTCAGGCCGAACTGGTCGGAGTAGCCGCCGATATCGCTGCCCGAGGCGCTGATGTTAAGACCGTTGCCGGAAACTGCGACGCTGGTGGGAAAGGGGGGGCCTCCGATGTCCTGGGCCGAATACGGTAACGCAATAAACGAAACGGTTGTGTTAGGAGCGATCGTGTTGGGCGTGCTGGCCCGATCGCGAACACCGTTGATGACCAGGGTGTAATTGCTGCCGTAAACCAGGGGTGAAGTCGTGAGAGTCACCGTTTGGTTATCGGCCGCGAGGCTGGCCGAGCTGATGACCAGCCCGTTGGTAAAAGAATAGTTGGACGTATTGGTCGAACTGGAGGCCTGAACGGGCTTGGAATAGACCACCACCACGCTATTCGTGCCGATGTTCAGCAGGCGGGTGACCGTGGGCGGGACAGTATCGGGCACAACGGTGAGAGTAATGGAGGCACTCGAGGCTGTGCCAAACGAATTCGAAACCAGGCAGGAGTAGACCTGGCCATTGTTGCCCGCCACCGTGACGTTGTTGATCGAATAAACAGGTTGATTGGCTCCGGGCACCGGCTTGCCGTTGAGTTGCCAGAAATAGGAAACAGAGTTGCCGTTGGTGCACACGACCGAAAAGGCTGCGCTGCGGCCTTCCACAACGGTGAGATTTGGGGTTTGTTCAAAGATGCCCGGTGGGCTTTCTACGCCATCGCAAGGGACCAACAGGGTGCCTGCCGCGCTGGAAGAGGGAATCGGTTCTTCGAAAGCGCCCCCGGGCATTTGCCAGCGCACGGCGAGGTTATCCCCGCCGGTGCCTTGCTGCATGATGGCTTCCATATAATACCGGCGGCCTGCTTCCAGGGTTATTGGCGTCGATTGCTGGTTGGGTTCCTTGGTCCATTCGCGCGAAGCAGTCCAGGTTGCCACCCACGCAATGATCTTCTTATTGAGGGGACTTTCATCAGTGCTCAGGAAAAGGTCCGAACTGTCGTCGCTTGCAATCCAAAACGTGTAATTGCCGTTCGTGGGTGGAATCACAAAAGCTCGCATCCGCTGGCCGTAGTAGTTCATGCCGATGTTGGAATCGGCCTCGAAATTGGAGTAAGTGCGGGTGTAATTGGGATCCGGGTTATCCGGCCAGTTCGGGTTGTCCGTGGTGTTGGTCAGCGCTGCGAGACTATTGCCGACGTTAGGGTCGAGATTGCTCCAAAGCTGGCGGTACACTCCGAAAGGATTCGGCGGCGGAGCAGGGGTATTGGAGATGACCAGGTTATCAAAGGAGGCGGAGCAAAGGAACGCGTCATTGTGCGCGGTGACCGCCAGGCCTGCCAACGGCGTGTCCACCATTGTGATGGTCTCGCTCGGGCCGATGCTCGTCCACGCCGCGCCGTCCGGGCTATAATACGCGCTGAACTGGTCACCTGAGCGTGTCAACTTCAGCCACACGGGAATACTGATCCCGCTTACCTGCGAGTAGCCGCATTGGCCGGCTGTGGCCGCCCGCCACTGAAAGCTGACCCCGTTGCCTGGAGTTGCCACGACATCGGCGAAGACGGCCGCGGGGTCGGTGCTGTCGCGCAGCATCAGGCCTGCTTTGGCCCAGGGATCGGTATTTTGAACCGAGGTCACCCTCGCCTGCATCGTAATTGCGCTGCTGCTGGTCTCGTAGGCAAAGTGGAACTGGTCTGAGGCCGTCCATATATCAGCCCCGCCCCCCGCCACACTCCAAATGCCGTTGGCAAACGATGCCGAACCGGGCTGGGACGGGGAGCCAATATCCTGGTCCGACCAATTCGCGGGTAACTGGCCTTGAGCTGCGCCTGCCAAAAGGCAGCTGAGTAACGTCACTGGAAGGACTGGCCAGTGGCTAGATTTAGCCACCTGCCGCCTAGGGAGGGCCAAAGGAATTGTTTCCGCAAATGTCGGGAATGCCAATCTGAACAGCCTGGGGGTTAGACTCATGATGGATACGAGGGGGGTTGCCTGTCTGGCGTGGTAAAGGAGGAAAGAACAGGAAAACGCGGCTACCTAAATCGAAGGCTTGAGGTGTGGCACTTGGTCGATCAATGCGGTGTGGAGCGCCAGAAGAGGAAACACAAGCCAAACAAGCCATAGCCGCAATGTCGTGGATATTAGCCATTTTCACGTGGTTTGGCAATCCATTTCTCTGCTCAATCCCCAGGCGGTTCGACGCGGCGGCTGGCCCAATCGGGACCTCAAACGACCCGGGGCTCGGCAACGACAATCGAGCCTGGTTCAAACCAAACTGGCGAAACCGGCGCTGAATAGGTCGAGGCATGTTCCTGATAAGCTCAGTTCATGTGAAAGAAATTATTGAGTAATGTGTTTGATAAAAATTCTTTTTGACATTTTTCGCTTGCTGTTAATTGGCCAGTGTGTTTTTATTTTGACATAAGCCCAACAGGTATGGCGGGACCGCTTCTGTCGACGTGCAATGCGTCGAGTAGTGTCTGCTCGGCCTTCCTGGAGGGCGCGCAAACAAACCCAAACAGTATACTCAACACTCAACACCGAAAAAACTACTCGATCCTCATCACCCCATGAAACCCATCAGATTGCTAGGCATATCAGCCTCCCTGCTGTTATTTGCAGGGGCTGCCGGGGCACAGACTACGGTCTTTTATCCCGGAACCGTTCGATATCAATTCTGGAGTAGCGACAACCCTAATGGCGCTCAGAATCCTTCCCGCCAACAAGTGGAAGCCGGTTTGGCAGGAATACCGACCACCGACGACTACGGCATCGCACCGACGACTTACACGGCCTATGACACCAAGGAGGAGTCGGGCGACAACTACGCTGATCGTCTTTCGGGCTATTTCATTCCCGACACTACGACCAATTACGTCTTCTTCATCGCGTCTGACGACGACGGTGATTGTTTCCTGAGCACTGACGAAAATCCGCTCAACAAGCGGTTAATTTGCCAGGAAGTTAACTGGGGCAACCGGGACGAGTGGGTAGCCAACGGCGGCGGCGCTGCGGGAATCCCGCAGAAACGTTCGGACCAATGGAGCCCGGATGGTGTGACCGTTCCCTTCAAGAACGGAATTCCCCTGGTTGCAGGCAAAAAATACTGGCTTGAGGCTGTTCACCATGAAGGTGGCGGCGGCGATGCCGTGGGCGTGACTTTCAAATTCGTCGGAGAGCCTGACCCAACAAACAACGCCCCCTCACGTTTGACGGGCAATCTTATCGGTTACGGATACACGATCCCTGCGAAACTTGGCGTTCAAAACCAGGTCAGCAATGTGACCGCGCTGGCGGGAATGGAAGCCACGTTTACCTTCGTGGTGAGCAACACCTTGCCTGACCCGTTGAATTATCAATGGTATAAGAATGGAACAGTCCTTTCGAACGCGACCTACTCGCAACATACGTTCCTGGCTACGCCCGCCGATAACAACGCTCAGTTTTTCTGCGTTGTCACGCTGCCGTTCTGGTACAGCAATAGCATCTCTGTCACCAGCTCTGTGGCTACTTTGACCGTTAATAACACCTCGCTTTCCTATACCAACGGACTTAAGGTCGAACGCTTCCTTGGGTTCGCTCGACCTGACGTCGAAGGCGGGAATACCGGCCCGGCTAGTGATATCAGCGTGTCGGTCAACGGCGCCGAAGCCGTGCCCAACGACGGCATCAACAACTACGGCCGACGCATGAGCGGGTGGTACATCCCACCGACGACCGGAAAATATGTGTTCTTCCTGAGCTCGGATGACGACTCGGATCTCTTCCTGAGCACCGATGCCACTGCTTCAAACAAGCAATTGATCGCGCAGGAAAGCAACTGGAGCCCGTCGCGCCAATGGGTGGGCAATACGAACACGGACACGACCAGCCCCGGCGGCAGCTTGCTGAGCCAGAAGCGGTCGGATCAGTGGACCAACAGCGTGGGCGATGCGCCGTTTACCAACGGAATATCGCTTACTGCAGGGACGCCCTACTACATTGAGGCCGACATGCACCAAGGTGGGGGCGGCGACAACTTGGGTGTCCTGGCCCAATTGGTCGGCACTCCAGACCCAACGAATGGCGCTCCGCCCATTCCAGCCTCCCAGCTTTCGTTGCTGACCAAACCGGTCACGACGCTTACCTGGACCAATCAGCCGCACAACCAAAAGGTCTTTGAAGGTGGCCAGCCGATTTTCGCGGCCGGTGCGACCTCAGACAGCGAGTTTGCTGTCCTTTACCAGTGGCAGCGGTCAGGCACGAATATCCCCGGCGCGACCGGCAAGAGCTACTCCTTCACGACGACCATCGCAGACAACGGCACTCAGTTTGATGTCGTTGCTTCGACCGCCGAAGGCGGGCTGTCGATTACCAGTTCTGTTGTGTCACTTACCGTGCAACAGGCGGTCTTCGAACCCGGCCTGGCACTCATGCAATACTGGGTTAACCAGGGCGCAGATCTTACCCCGGCTGAAAACGGATTGCTTGGAACGCCTGATTTCACCATGACCGTTCCGGCATTTGAAGCCGGCGTGAACAACGAGAACGGCGACAACTATATCAATGAAGTCAGTGGCTTCTTTGTGCCTGCAGTTACACAGGCCTACGACTTCATCACGACAGGTGACGATCACAACGACTTCTTCCTGAGCACGGATTCAAATCCGAACAACAAGCGGCTCATCTGCCAGATGGTGGGCTGGAGCAATGCCCTGACCTGGGGTACCGATAACGGTGGCGGAGCCGATTTGAACCAGAAGCATTCCGTTACGTATACAAACGCAGCGGGAACCGCTCTCTGGGCTAACGGCATCAGTCTGACCGCCGGGACCAAGTACTACATGGAGGTCTGGCACCAGGAAGGCGGCGGTGGCGACAGCGTGGCCGTTACCTTCGTTAAACATGGTGATCCGGATCCGGCGGACGGCACGGATAGCGCTATGACGGGCAATTTGCTGGGCTTCAATGCCCCGAACACGGCAACTTACGTTGCGTTTACCAATCAGCCGCAAAATCAAACTGCACTGAGCGGGCAAAGGGCAACTTTCAATGCCGGTGGTGTTTCGGATGGAACAATCCTGATCGGGACAACTGGTCAATTCCAGACCGGCCAGAACCCTGGTGACAAGAAGTTCCTGCCATTCCCGAACGTTCTGTTCCAATGGTACCGGAACGGCGTCCTGATCCCCGGGGCGATCACACCGACCTATACCACGCCGCCGCTCAAGACCAACGACAGCGCACAATACTATGCTGCTATTCGCGCGTTGGGCATGCCTACCTGGAGCAACAGCGTGACAGCCACCCTTACGGTCATCACCGATACGAACAAGCCCACGGCGTTCGCTTCAGTGTTCGACGAGGGCGGTCTGCCCGTCATCTCGGTGAGCTTCTCCAAAGTAATGGATCTCTCCACGCTTACAAATCAGGCGAACTACAGCGTCAGCGGTGGCGGTGCCGCCATCGTGGGCATCGTTGTGAATACCAATGACGCTCGCCATGTTCAGCTCCAGTTGGCCGCCGAGCCCACTGGTCCTATCACCTTAACGCTCGCGGGTCTCCTGGACTTCTCCGGGAACGCACCGGTTTCGAACACGCTCAGCGTCCTGGTCAATAAACTGACCAACGTTGACATTGGCGATGCGCAGGCCAACCCGCCGGATCCGGCGTTCCCTGGCTCGATGTGGAGTGATGGCCCAGGCGCGTACACTATCCGCACCGAAGGCAGTGACATCTGGGGTAATGCCGACGGGTTTAACTTCAGCTATGAAATCAAGACCAACGACTTTGACGTGGTCGTGCAGCAGTTGACGTTCACCAAGGTCTCCAACTGGAGCAAAGGTGGATTGATGGTTCGCGAAGATCTCACTGCGGCAAGCCGCAACTGGAACATCGTGAATGATCCAACCTCGGCCGACGGCATAAACGCCATCGACGGCTCGGGCACCGGCGCCAATACGGTCGAGTGCAACACTCGGCCGACCAACAGCTTGGCATCTCTGGGCTGGGCCACAGGCCCCGGCACAGTGCCGGCCTATCCTAACGCATGGGTGCGTCTGAAGCGCACTGGCCAAATGCTCCAGGGCTTTTGGTCCAGCAACGGCGTGCAATGGGTCCAGGAAGGTTCGACCGACTGGTCGACCAATGCCAACGGCCCGATGCCCGCCAACGTGTATGTCGGTATTTGCGGTACGGCGCATGACAACAACGCCGTCACTGCAACCGATCCGACGTATTACTACACTGCTTCGTTTGCGAACTATAACAGTTCGTATATCGCGCCGACTAACACGCCTCAGGCGAGCCTCAAGGCCTCCATCTCCGGTGGAAACATCTCCATCTCCTGGACGCCTGCGGGCGGTACTCTGCAGTCCAGCCCGACCGTTGGACCGGGTGCTACCTGGACTCCGGTTGGCACAGCCAACCCCGCTAGCGTGCCGATATCCGGCAGCACCAAGTTCTTCCGGGTCGGGCCGTAAGGCCGATTCCGGTTAAGAGTTAACTTCACAGAGAGCCGCAGGCAACTGCGGCTCTCTTCCTTTATAGGCGCGGCAGTTAACTGGTTTCAGGTATCAAGTTATCAGTTTTTCCCCCTGGCGTGCCTGGCGTGTAGCGGAAACCAGGTTACGGGTTCAGGTGAATTCACCGGCGCGCGGGCTAAACAAGGTCAGGGAACCCTCCTGTGGCTCCTTCAAATCCGTCTGCAAACCATTTGGCCAGCTGGACTTGAACCCTGAAACCCTGGAACGTGATAAGCCGGCAACCTTTGCCTCGTCCGCTTTACAACCCGAATACCATGACACCGAACGTTTCGGGTAGCAGATGCGGCCCTTGGCGCGGTGCGCCGGGAACACCGGGGGGAGGAGCTGAAAACTTTGCGGTTGCCACATAGACCCGATGTGTCCTCGGATCCACAGCCAGAGTTCGCGAGCCCGCTCCAGTGGGCAAGCTCTGGACAATGCTGATCTTGTCCGGAGTATCTTCATGCGCTACTGACAACGTGCCATCGCCGCAGGAAGCTAGGATGAAGTTGTTATCCGCGTCGAATCCCACTGAATCGACGCGCGCGCCGATCGGCACCTTGTCAATCACTTTGCCATTTGTACTATCCATCATAACCAGCGTCTGGTTGTGACAGCCAACAAACAGGCGGTGCCGCTCCACATCAAGTGCGAGCCCCGAGGGATATTGCCCGGGAGCAACGGGCCAGCGCTCGACAACCTCATGTTTAGCGGTGTCAATGACGGCAACAATGCTTTTATCCTCCAGGTTGACGTATACTCGGCCTGCTTTGACATCGATGGTGGCAGACGCCGGGTGCCCGTCCAGCGGGATCAGAGCGATTGCCTTGGAAGCTTTCGGATCGATAACCGTTGCTGAAGCGCTTCGCCCATTGAAAATGTAAACCTCCTTGCGTCCGCTATCGAAAAGACCGGTTTGAGGGCTGAGACCTGTGTCGATTTTCGACACAGTTTCAAGGGTTTTGAGGTCGACCACGCCCGCCTTGCTTTCGCGCCCGTTGCAGGTGAAACCGCGTTGAAGCTCGGCCACAGGCACGAGCGAGTGAACCCCGGGTGTGTTGGTAATCACCCCTACGAGCGCATCTTTGTCGATATCAACGACCGCAATGGAACTGCCGTGCGCCACGTAGAGGCGGCGGTTGACCTCGTCGACAGACATATAATCCCAACCTCCTCCCTGGCCCCCAACGGGGATCGTCTTGAGAAGATGATAGGGCTCATCCGCCGCTCTAAGCCGGACAGGGACAAAACTCAGGAGGCAGACACTGAGGACAAGAGCTCGTTGCCGAGTGCAAGTTTTCATTTGCGCCGAAACGTTACAAAAATCGACCGCTGCTGGCTAGGAGACTGTTGAGCGTAACTTGCCGGCATGGCTGACCAGCCAAAGAGTCGGATCCGACGCTTCGTTTTGTTTTGTCCCCCCGGTGCGTTGGCGGCTACGGCCTACCAGGTCTCCGGGTGTGGTCGATGGTCATTATTCCAGCGCATGGCCGAGTTGGTCGGGCTAAACAGAATCGCTGGCACAATGCCTTCGACGTGGGCGTCACAAAAGGCGGTGTTGTATGGTTTTCCATGACGCAAGGGATAGGCCCATTGGCGAGTCGAATAGACGCAACGCAGCACGTCAAACCCCGTGGTGCCCGGGGCATATTCGACCCGGTCGAGGGAAACCTGATAAGGCACAAAGGAAGCGTCCGCCATGGCGACCATATCGCCGGGAGCCGCTACACCCGAGTCGCGGAGGGAAAACCCGAAGTTCGATGGGGAGTTGGTCCATGTGCCGAGGCCGAGATAACTTGAGGCATCAGCGGCCGCGCCAAAGGCATTATAACCGTAACTGCCGAATGGGCCGCCGGGGTCGGAATTGGAAACCCCCCCTTTATAAGCCGGACATTGAAACGCGGCGTTGGTCCAGCGCACCGGGTAATAAGGTTCCAGGTCTTCGTGCCAGTAGCGGCCGGGCAGGCCCGACACACCAACAGGCACCGTCGAATATAAGGGGTAATACTTCCAGTCGTTCACATACATTTGCAGCGCCAGGGCCATCTGGCGCAGGTGATTCTTGCAGGAGATCGATTGTGCCTGCGTTTTGGCCTTGTTCAAAGCCGGCAACAGCATTGCCGCCAGGATGGCGATGATGGCAATAACCACAAGCAACTCGATCAAAGTGAAACCCTTCTTTGCCGTTTTCGACCTTGATTGGGGCGTTATCGCGAGATGTGCAAGTGTATTACATGGAGGGCGTGCTCCCGCGGGGATATCACTTTTCATGCTGGTGTCCATAGCCTAGCGGAACTCGCACTGTTTGTCGATGGTAGCCGCAGAGGTAATCAGGCGGATTTCTCGGACATTTGTCCGTATTTTCTTCCCCCGTTGCGTGGGCGGGCACTCAATGCGTCATCGTGTACGTGATGATATTTATCGCGAGTGGATACGCGATGTTTTCCGAAAACCGGTGAAAGAAGTAGACGTCTTCGCCTTCCCGTTCCCAGCCGTCACCATTATCGGTATTATAGCATCCCAGGACCATAATCCTGTTTTTGTCGTCGAAGAGCGCTCGAAAATGGATGTCGCGACAGACTTCGCCTTCGTGAATTTCCCAGGTGCGCCCGGTGACGTCGGCCTGGCGGCCAATCAGGACGTTAGGAATCTGGAGTTGGTCTTTGGTCACTTTCAAGTCGTAAACCGAATGGAAGATGGGATGGTCCATTTCCAATTCAACCCAATGCCGCTCAGGCAGGGCCCTTTGAATCTGGCGTTCGAAACCTGCCCATTGTGGTTTGCCCCAGAAATCGTCGGCCATCAAAAACCCGCCGTTGAGCAGGTATTTTCGTAAAATAGGAACCTCCGCATCTTCAAGGATCATCAGGCCGGGTTCGACGATGTAAATAAACGGGTAATTGAAAAGTTCGGGGTCGGTGAGATCGATAACGCGGCCATTGGGGTTCACCTTGTAGGACGTTAATTGCTGGACACGAAAAGAGAGGTTCAGATCGCTGTCGGGATAGTCGCTGTACCAGTATCCGCCGTTCCACCAGACCTGGGCCGAGCGGGATTGGCGTGTCCAGCGAACGCGCGCAAACGACCAGACATCTTTTTCGAAACCCGCCGTATTGGTCCAATCAGGAGTCGGGCCGCTGTGCCACGGCGATTCACGCGCCGTGCCGGCCAAATGAACGTTGGGATTCCAACCCTCGCCCTGGTGCGAGTTTCGGTCGTACGGAGAAGGGGCGGCCAGCGCCCCGAAACAAAAAAGCAGTGCAAGTCCGAATCCGTTCAGAAGTTTGACTCCAAGCCCAAGTTGGCGGGCAACGGGTCGGAAGCGGGTATTGCGCATGACGTGTCGAATCCAAAGTTCATCAAAACCAACCGATGCACAAGGAGAGAATTGAGGTCGGCTCCCGCGCTTCCTGCTCTGCTCTTGAACGCGCACGTTTCGAGTTCAAGCCCTGAGCTCCCTTTGTTACACTTCAGGAGATGACACGTCAGAAGTCGCTGGCTGGCCGGGAGCATTCGACCTCCGCGGCCCCTAAGGGAACCCGGCCGGACGGCAGCAAAAGGCAACCTTGGCTTTTTCGGGGAGTGGCGTTGGGCATGCCCTTCCTCATCCTGGTGGTGATTGAGCTGGGTTTGCGAATTGCCGGGTACGGGTACCCAACATCGTTCTTTATCGAACGCCACCAGGATGGCGAGCAGTTCCTCATCGAAAATCCAAAGTTCGGCTGGAGGTTCTTTCCGCCTTCAGTTGCGCGCGCCCCGCAGCCTTTGAGTTTCCCTGTCGTCAAACCGTTCGGCACGATTCGCATTTTTCTTTTTGGCGAGTCCGCCGCCATGGGCGATCCGGAGCCGGCCTATGGTTTTGGCCGGCAGCTCCAACGCCTCCTTCAGGCACGGCACCCCGACAAGCACTTCGATCTGGTCAATGTCGCCATGACCGCCATCAACTCGCACGTCATCCGTGCCATCGCTTTGGAGTGCGCCAAACATCCGGGAGATGTTTGGGTGATTTACGCGGGTAATAATGAGGTCATCGGACCGTTTGGTGCCGGGACGGTGTTCGGAACCCGGGCGCCCGGTCTTTTAACCGCTCGGGCAATTCTGTTTGCCAAAAAGTTCCGCCTTGGCCAGTTCATCTCGTCTCTATCAGGCAAGAAGGGCGCCGGCAAATGGGAGGGAATGGAGTTCTTTCTTCAAAACCAGGTCTCTGCAAAGGATTCACGGCTGAAAACCGTTTACAACAATTTCGGCGCCAACCTGGGGGACATCGTCGAAGCCGGCAACCGCGCCGGGGCAAAAATCGTCATCGGAACCGTTGCTGTGAACCTCAAGGACAACCCCCCGTTCGCGTCCGCTCACGCCGCCGTGCTGAAACGCGAGCAGACAGCAGAATGGGACGAAAAGTTTCAAAAAGGGCGCCACGCGGAAGACGCAGGGGATTACGCCGGCGCGCTGGCCGCCTACCGCGAGGCCGCCCGACTTGACCCTGATTTTGCCGAGCTTGCGTTTCGCCGGGCCCAATGCGAACTGGCCCTGGGTGATACGAACTCTGCCGCAGCGGATTTTTCACTCGCTCGCGATCTGGATGTTCTAAGGTTTCGCGCGGATTCAAAGCTGGAGGAACTGATTCGCAACACAGCCCGGCCGGGCGTTGTGTTGGTCGACACGGAGCGCGAACTGGCGAAAGAGGCGCGTGACGGTATTCCCGGGGACGACCAATTCTATGACCATGTCCATCCGAACTTTTCCGGCAACTACCACATTGCGAGGTTCTTCGCGCGGGCAGTGGAGCAGCAGTTGTTTCCGGCAAATAGCGCGGCCGGGAGTTGGCTGCCGGAAAGCGAGATGGCGCACCAGTTGGCATTCACCGACTTCGATCGACGGCGCATCGCAGCCGAAATGCAGCTTCGCCTGCGCCAGCCGCCGTTCTCAACTCAAAGCAACTTCGCGAGGAGAGACAAAGAATGGGACCGGGTGTTGGCGTCTCCACAGGCGGCACCCGCTGATCTGACCTGGGAATACCGCGCGGCCCTGTCATTGGCACCAGAAGACTGGGTGTTGCGCGCCAACTTCGGGCGGCTCCTCGAAGCTGCAGGCGACAAAGCGGCCGCGGCTGAGCAATGGTCGCAAGTGGCCGAGCGTCTGCCGGATGAGCCGGAGGCGCATTTTCACCTGGGCAACCTTTCCTATGACCTGGGAGCTTACCTGCAATCTGAGCAGGAATTCCGGCGCGTGATGGCGCTGACTCCGAATTCGATCGAGGCTCTTAGCGGGCTCGGGCTGACCCTTGCGGCCCTCGGCCAAACCAACGCCGCATTGGGCGAGTTCGAGACGGCTTTGAGGCTCGATCCAGCCGCCACCGGGGTTCGCGTGAATCGAGCCGTACTCCTGGCTCAAAAAGGCAATCTGCCGGCAGCCATATCGGAATATGAATCGGTGCTGCGATTGGACACGAACAATATCGCCGCCCGAATCAACCTGGCCCGGATCCTTCTTCAGCAAGGCAAGATCGGCGACGCCATCGCGTTGTACACCCAGGCGATACAAATCAAGCCTGATAACGCCATTGCCCAGTTCGATCTCGGCAACGCTCTTTCAGCGCAGGGCAACCATGCCGAGGCCCTCGTGCATTATGCGGCGGCAGTCGCGGCGCAACCGGGTTTTGCAGATGCGCAGTTCAATCTTGCTCTCGAGCAGTCGCGTTTCGGAAAAATTTCGGAGGCGTTGCCGCACTTTGTCCAGGCCGCCCGCCTAAGGCCCGCCGATCCCGAGGTTCGCTTCAACTACGGGGTTGCGCTCGCGAAATTAAGGCGTTTCGATGAGGCAATTCAGGAATTCCAGGCCACGTTGAAACTCCAACCGACCTATCCCGGAGCCGCGGCTATGTTGACGCGCGCGCAACAGCTCAGCGCCGGTCCCTTTCAACCCTAGTTAGCCAACGATTCTCCAGAACCGAAAGAGGGGAGCGCCAGGAGACCAAGAGCTTCCCGCGCTGAATGGATCGCCCGAGCCGGCTTCCCTGCAGTGCCATAAAGAATTTTAAGAGTTTTTTCATTGACTGGATGAAGGACATGGGATTTATATTTTAAAGTTCCATTAGTAAATTGGGCCTGAGGGAAGCGCGGTGGGGTTGCGCAACCCCTTCCGCCGGTTGCTTCGGGTCCGAGGACGCGAAAACTGAAAAACCCAAATGAAATCGAAACCCCTTCCTTTCGGATGCTATACCCGCAGGGCAGCTTCATGGTTGCTTGGCGTGGTTCTATCATGCGCGCTTGCCAGTCCTGCTTTGGCAACGCTGACTCACCGCTACAGCTTCACCAATGACGCCACAGACTCGATCGCCGGCGCCAATGGAATTCCCCACAACAGTGTAACCTTTGCGAATGGCGAGGCCAATTTCACCGGCCAGGTGCCGTCTGGAACCAATTGCGATTACATCGAACTGCCGCCGGGCCTCATTAGCAACTATACCAGTGTCACGTTCGAGATGTTCGTTAATGTCGGCGCCAATGGGACCTGGGAGGAACTGTTTGCGTTCGGCAATCAAACTTCCGGCGGAGCAGGGGCCAACATGCTGATGTTTTGCCCGCATTCAGGATCCGCGCCAAACGATTTCCGAATGAGCTACGCTCAAGCGGCTCCTGGTTACAACGATGAGTACGTCGCCAACGGCGTTGGCATTCTCGACAACCTTGGACCCGTCAGCGTCGCCTGCGTGTACGACCCGCCCAACAATACCATGTCCCTCTACACGAACGGTGTGCTGGTCCGGTTCATTTCGCCGGTTACCGTTCCGACACAAGCCAAGCAATTCTCACTGACCAATATTTACAATGTGAACTCGTGGCTGGGGCGCTCACTGTACAACGGCGATTCTTCCTTTGCCGGCTCGATCGATGAGTTTCGGATCTACAACACCGCGCTGGGGCCGCTCGAGATTGCGGTGAATAATGCAGCTGGCCCAGACACGATCGTCACAAACATCGTCGTCAATTCGATCGTCTGGAACGTAAACACCAATATGACCGTCGGTTCGCGGCAGGATACCACCGTCACGTTCAACACGGCCAGCTATGGTACTTACACACTGCCCGGATCAACTGAGGCGACCTACTCGAGCGCCAATACCAACATCGCGGTTGTCACCAAAACAGGCAGGATATTCGCCACGGGCGTTGGCACGGCAACGGTCTCGGCCAGTTACAATGGGACTACCGCGTCCCTGAAGATCCAGGTCAATAACCCCTCGCTGGCCAATCGTTACAGCTTCACCACCGACGCGAGCGATTCGGTCGGCGGTGCCAATGGTACACTCGCCGGCAGCGCCACCATTAGCGGCGGGGCGGTTGTTCTGCCAGGTGGAGTCGCTTCCTCGGATCCTTCCGTTTCCTACGTCAATCTTCCGCCGAACCTGGTCATGAATCTGACCGCAATCACCATCGAGACCTGGGTAACGGACCTGGGAAGCCCAACCTGGGCCCGAATCTGGGACATCGGCAACAGTGCGGGTGGCCAAGGCGTCAGCAATGGTGGCAGTCTTTACATGTTCCTGTCTCTGCCGGCCGGACCGGGCGATCTTCTTGGCACTATCCACATCAGCGATCGCGCGGGCGGCGACCAGCCCCTGGAGTGGGTCGGCAACCGTCCGGGCGTGGGCAAAGAAGCCCACGTGGTGTGGACCAGCGATGCGGCGAACCACATCGGGCGGCTCTACGTCAATGGCGCGCTTGTGGCCGTGAACAATAACATGACCCTGACTCCTGCCGACCTCGGCACCACCGTCAATGATTGGATTGGGCGCTCGCAGTACCCTGACCCGGCGTTCAAAGGCTCAATCGACGAGTTTCGTATCTGGAACGGCGCTCTGAGCCCCCTGCAAGTCGCCATCAACGCCGCGGCGGGGCCGGACATTGTCGGTCCTTCCAATCCCGGCACACTTGCCGACGCGCGGCTCGTTGTGACCAGCACCATGACGCGGCACGATCAGCAGCAAGTCACCCTTTTTGGCGATTTTGCCAGCGTCAGCAATGTCAACCTCACGACCCTCGGCACAACATTTTCGTCGAGTGACCCGACGATCCTGACCGTCAGCAGCAATGGGGTGGTTCAAGCCGTAGGAGTGGGCACCGCCACAATAACGGGAACCTACAGCGGCAAGAGCGACACCAAATCCATCACGGTGGCGCCCGCCTCCGCAACGCTCGCCCACCGTTGGAGTTTCAATGAGACCAGCGGAACGACCGTCGCCGACAGCGTCGGTGGCGCCACAGGCAACCTGGTTGGCAACGCGACACTGGGTAGCGGCTCGGTCGTGCTGGATGGCGTCAGCGGCTATATCTCGTTGCCCGGCCACCTGGTTGACGGCGACAAAGCCGTTACTTTTGAGACCTGGGCCACGGTGGATCCAAACACAGCGAATGTCGACGCTGCGCGTCTGTTTGCATTCGGATCAGCGCCCGGAGCAAATGAAATCGGGGTGACAGCCCGAACCGGCGACAGCATGTCCGCTCGTTTCTTCGGGCCGCCCAATGTCGGCGTGACTCGAGGCGGGCACATGGGCAGTGGCACTCAGTTGCACCTGGTCACCGAATACAACCCGGCCGGGGGCACGATTGACATTTATCTGGATGGCATCTGGCAGAACAGCGTGACCAACCTGGGCTTCTCTCTGTCCAGCATCACCAACACGCTGAGCTTGCTTGGAGTCAGTCTTGATACCAATAACTTCACCGCCGTCACCTTTAACGAATTCCGAATCTACAACGGCGCGCTGGATTTGTTCGCCATTCGCGCGTCGCAAGCTGCGGGACCCGATACGATTGTTACCAATCCGGGAGCCCCGGTTTCGCTGACATTGAAGGCGGATCCCATCATGCCCATCGGGAGTGTCCAACTGCCGCACGTTTATGGGAACTTTGCAACCGTTACCAACGTCAACATGACCCAAACGGATCCTGTGAGTTACTCATCGAGCGATTCCAATGTGGTCGCAGTCACCTCCAACAATCGGCTCAAAGCGGTCGGGCTTGGAACCGCGACGATTACCGCAACGGTAAACAACAAGACCGCGACGGCGACGGTAAAAGTGTATCCGAAGCAAACGATGCTTGCGCATCGGTACAGCTTCACCGCGGACGCCTCGGATTCGGTCGGCGCGCAGGACGGCTACCTGTTTGGCACGGCGACCATTTCCGGCAATGCCGTCGTTCTGGATGGCGATGCCGTCAACAAGAACAGCTACGTCGATCTGCCCAGCGGCCTGGTCAGTAGCTTCGATTCAGTCACTCTCGAAGCCTGGGTCTCGCTGGCGCCCACAGTCGCGACCTGGGCGCGGATCTACGACTTCGGGAGCCAAAATGCGGGAGGCACCGGTGTGAACTACATCTTCCTTTGTCCGCACACGGGCACGCCCGACACCCGCGCCGTCCTCTCCGACGGCTCGGAGGCCGCCGTCGATTCGGGCCCGACGCTGGACGGTTTCAGTGGTCACGTCGCCGTGGTTTACAACCCGCCCAACAACTTGCTGTCGATTTATACCAACGGGGTGATCGCCAGTTCCAATACCCTGAGCGGCAAGTTGCTGTCCGGGGTCAATGACGTGCACTGCTGGCTCGGCAGATCGATGTACGCCGGCGATGCCGGGCTTGCCGGGAGCATCGACGAGTTCCGCATTTATGCCGGCGCGTTCACACCCGCCCAGGTCATGGCTGACTTCAATGCCGGACCCGCCACGGTTGTGCTGCCGCCGCCGGTTCCGGGCTCAAATAATCCGCAGCTTACTGCGGCTCGCAGCGGCTCCAATCTGGTCCTGACCTGGCCAACCTCGGCCACCGGGTTCTCGCTGCAGACTACTTCAGCCCTCGGTTCATCGGCTTCCTGGTCCGCCGTCACAACCGCCCCAACGGTGGTGAACGGAAACAACCAGGTCACGCTGCCACTGGGAACGCAGGCTGCATTCTTCCGCTTGAAACAGTGATCGGCCGATGACCTGAGTCATCGGTTTTCCAATGCGGAGGCGGCCGGAGAGTTTATCTCTCCGGCCGTTTTTTCATGGGCGCGAGTTCAGCTTTTGCAGGTAACGCAACGCAATCGCGTTCGTCGGGTTGAGCCGCAATGCTTCATTGAACTGTTCCAAGGCATCCCCGGCCCGGTGCTGATTGAACAGGGAGATTCCCAAATCCAACCGTGCTTCAACCAGGTCCGGCTTGAGCTGTACCGCCTTTGCAAAGTGTTCCATCGCTTCAGCGTCGCGCCCCTGCCTGCCCAGCTCGAATCCAAGCCGGACATGCGCCTCGACCAGGTCCGGGTCGAGTTCAAGGGCCCGAAGATAATGCGACTGGGCTTGCTGATGGTCTCCCAGCAGCGCCAGGCTAAGGCCAAGGTTGACTTCAGTTGCCGCATCAAACGGGTCCAATTGCAAGGCGTCGGCGAAATTGGTCGACGCTTCTCTAAGCCAGCCTTTCTCGAAACAGAGTTTACCTAGAGCCTTGTACGAAGCGGGTGTGCGAAGCCGGTTCTCGAGGGCGGCACGAAAATGTCGTTGCGCCTGGTTGGTTTGGCCCGAGGCCTCCAGCACCTGGCCCAGGCCCCACTGCGCCGGGCTCCAATAGGGATTGTCTTTCAGTATTCGCGAATAACAACGTTGCGCCTCGGCCGGGCGATTATCCCGCAAGTACAGCTCCGCCATCGCCGTGAGTGCTACCGATGGGTTCAGCTCCAAACCCAGCGCGCGCTGAAAAGCGTCCAAGGCTTCTTCACTGTTCTTTTGGGCCGCGGCGGCGCGTCCCAATTGTTCCCAACCCTCTCCATATTGCGGCACGCGTGAAACGACTTTGCGCCACGATTTCTCGGCGCCTTCGTAGTCACCCAACCGCTCGCAGACTGCTGCCAGTTCTTTTTCTAAAATCCAGTCCTCCGGATTTTTCGATACCGCCGATTGGCATTGCTCACGGGCTTCGCGCAATCCCGAAGTGGCCGTCGCCGGCCTTAAAGCCGCCAATTGCGAAACGACGTTCGACTGCTGTTCGCTATGATCGGACTGCCCGGTGAACGGCGCATCGGAAATCCTGCTCAAGATTTCACTGAAGGCGCGGTATCGGTGCCATTGGCTGAACCCGAGCCGCTGTTGGCAGTCACTCATGGATGGCCAGTTCCGGCGCAAGCCGCCGTCCGTCTTTGAAACCTCGGGCAGCAGTGTGTCCAGCTTTTCAGCAAGGCCCAGGGCGACCTGGTAATTTCCTTCGAAGGTCAGATGGACGTGTTCATAAAAGAATTCCTCACCGGGAACGCCGTCCCGGCTGCGGGTTGCAAGCCGTTGTTCCGCGTCGTCCAGGGCAATCCCCTGGCTTTCGCGATTGCCTGCCATGGCGCGAATCACCTCGTTTAGGCGCGCGTCGGCGCGAAAACGAAGCGCGTCCGCATCTCGCGCGCTCCCCAGGTGGCCCGCCGCATCCTTGCGATTGCCTAAGGCAAGACAAGCTTTGCCCCATCCGAACTGAAGCTCGGCAAAAGAATCGTCGATCCGCGCGGCCTGTCCAAACCAGTCACACGCCTCTTCAAACCGGCCCTGCTGCGCGGCTGATTTTCCTTTCTGAAATTGCGTTTCCCAGGTGGCCAGGCTCGACTCCGGAAGGTCCGGTTTGTGAACCGAGGCGAACGGCGCGCAATCCCGCAGATTGCTGCCCACGGTCGCCACGGCAACTTTGACTCCGTGGCGCGTGGCTTCCTCAAGGATGTCACCCAGGTTCCTCCGGAAATGATCGTAGACGAGCCGCATTTTGGGATCGTCCTGTCGCACCTGGTGCGAAAGGAACATGGCCATGCCGCCCCATTCACGCTCTGATCCGTTCCGGGTTTGAACGCTCGAAATTAGACTATCGAGCATTTGGATGCTCCGGAGCTTCTTAAGGGCCAGGTTGGCTCGAATGAGGCCAAGGCTTGCCGCAGGTGAGCCAAAGACGGTGCCTGCGCCAAAGGGGCCGACTACTTCGTTGTTGCCCATGTAGACCACGAGGGCGTCCGCATGTGCGTTCACGCAATCCTTTGCGAGTGGCAGCAGAGCGTGTGAGTTGATGGCGGTCATGGATGCATTTACGACTTCGAATCGCCGCCCCGGGTAACGCCCTTCAAGCAAGGCCTGCAGCATTCTCGCCAACCCGAACTCCGGCTGCGGATCGCCATAAGCCGCAGATTCACCCAAGACGAAAATCCGTGTCGTGTCTGCCGGTTTCTTCGCCTCCACAGCGCACGGGAAAGGTTGCCGCGCCATTCGGCGTCCGAGGAAACGCCATGTGAACCGGTCATTTTCAACGATCATGTCCCGGCCGTTGATCTCGACCGGCACAAAGAATGACGTGGGGTAGCCAACCCCAAACACCCGGAGAGCCGCTTCAATCAACGCCCAAACCAGCAGAGGCACGCCTATCAGCACAGCGGCTCTCATGGGCCACACGTAGTTCTGCCTCAACACCAGGCCGGTGGACTTTTTCCTGGGTTGTTCAACAGGAGAGGGCGGCGGGCTTACTGCTCTTGGGTGAGGTTTGCGCGATCTTCGCGACATCGATTTTCAGAAGCTAAAGAGCCTGCCGCCAAAACACGAGCCCGCAGTGCCAGAGGTCTTGGCGTCGCAAGAGGTTCGCGCAGAAGCGAAGCAACGCGCCGCGCCCCGGACGAAACGGCCCGGCATTGTTGCTGGAATGCGAAAACAAGCATTGACAAAATTAAATTGCTATACTTTATTAATGCCACTGTGGCCTGTTTGTCACAACCCTTTAACTTTTGCGGTTATGCAAAAACCCATTTTCGAATTCCCCTGTCTTTTCACCCGGACACTTGAGCCGGGACAGCCCGATTCCGAGCCCAACCGTGCCCGCGAGCTGAAACATCGTCGGGGCTTTACTCTGATTGAGCTTTTGGTGGTCATCGCCATTATTGCAATCCTTGCCGCGATGCTTCTGCCGGCGCTTAGCAAATCCAAAGAGCGGGCCATTCGGCTCAAATGCATGAGCAACATCAAGCAGCTCTGCCTGGCCACGTTCATTTATGCCGCGGATTACAAAGAAAAACTGCCGCAGATGACAACGGGTAACTGGGCCTGGGATTGCCCTTGGTACGTGGCCGACCTTATGACGCAAAACGGAGCGCAGCGCCACATCATGTATTGCCCCGGGTTTCCGGATCAAGACAACGACACGCTCTGGAATTTCCATCCACCAGCCGGAAGCGATACTTCGGGGATCGACGCGTTCAGGGTAATCGGTTATGCCCAGACCTTCCCCGGAACCGCGAGCATTATTTCCACCAATGACAACCCGTCTATCATTCCAACCTCGATCAAGTACGTAACCCTCACGTTGCCGCCCCCAATGCCGACGGAACGGGTCCTCATTGCCGATGCCACTATCTCGCATCCGGGACAAGCCAACACAAACAACCTGTATGCCAATCAATACACGGGCATCCAGGGCGGCTGGCAGAAGCTGCACCGCACGTCACATTTGGACGGTGTTTTGCCCTCCGGCGGCAATGTCGGGATGCTCGACGGCCACGCGGTATGGCGCAGCTTCAAGCAAATGGTTCCCCGGACCGATCCTGGCTCAGGAAGCCCGGTCTTTTGGTGGTAAGCAGCAGTGTCGTGTTGAGTCGCAATAACAGCAGATTCGGCGGCAGCTCACGTTGGCTCGTGACTGGCGGAACCGTTTGTTGCGCGGGTGGCTTCAATCCTCGCATTCTTGTCGTCAGTCCATGATTGTCGTTCCCGCCCGGATGGGCCAAATCAACAAACGCACATTGCTGGGGCGTTTGCAAAAAATGGGGCAAGGCTCCCGTGCGGAACTGGCCCGGTTGCTCGGGATCAGCCAGCCCACGGCGGGCAGAATCGTCGACGAGTTGCTCGCAGTAAAAGTTCTCGAAGAGCTCCCGGACGGCGCGGCCGGGGCTGACACAGGTAAAACCAACGGAAGGCTTGGGCGGCCCAGCCGGATGTTGCGCTTGGATTCCACTCATCCACGATTTGTTGCGATTCACCTGGGCGTTTCTGAAACCAGGCTGGCATTGGTCCCGTTGGGAGTCGGAAACGCGGAACACTGGGACCTCTCATTCCCGACTCCACCTTCGGCCGAGGAATGGTCACGTCTGCTGCGCAATGCTTCTCAAAGCTTGAATGCGAAAGGGCTTTGGGGCGTGTTGGTGAGCGCTCCGGGGATCGTCGATGAAAATGGTTGCCGGATTCTCTTTTCTCCGAACCTGCACTGGACCGAAAAGGCGGACCTACCGGCACTTTTACGCGATATTTGGAATGTGCCCGTCCTGCTGGTGCAGGAAGAACGCGCGCTGTCCCTCGGACATCATGCCGCCGTTCCGGAGGACGATAGTTTCCTGCTGGTCGATTTTGGTGAAGGCGTTGGAGGAGCCGTTGTCGTGGGAGGGCAAAGCTATACCGGCCCGTTGCCCGTCAGTGGCGAGTTGGGGCACACGCCGGTTTTGGGGAACTGGCGCCCATGCGGTTGCGGGGCTGTGGGGTGTGTCGAGACCCTCATTTCGACGCGTGGCTTGCTGCAGAGTTTCGCGCTTGCGGTGCCCGGCGCGGCTCACACGTGGCCGTCGCTGATCCAGTACATCTCCCAGGAAGGAGTCACAAGCTGGCTTGGGGAGGCGATTGACGCCGCCGCCGCTGTGATCGCCGGCGCCGCCAATGTTCTTGGTGTCGGGCACATCGTCATCACGGGCAGTCTCACCGAATTGTCGCCAGGCGTTGTCACCCACCTCGAACGGGCAGTCGTCAAAGGAACGATGTGGGCGCGATTCGGTAAAGTGACTTGCGTCAGCGCACCCCGCCGCCGCACTCTTGGCCTGGTGTGCGTCGGTCTGGATCGCCTGGTCGCTTCGTTATCCGACCAGTTCCCATCCAAGTCATCCAGGTTGTTTCTGGAATTTCAACAACACAATCCGTCTGCGCTACCCTGAACAAAATGAAATCTCATATGCCTGCCCAACCGTTCGGTTCCATGCTTCGCATTGTCGGATGCACCCTGCTCCTGGCGTCGCTTCAGCTCGCCGGGCAGGAGACCGGCCGAGGCTCGGGCAGTGCCGGCGCAGCCGAAGTCTCGATCAACGTTTCCCAAACTGCCGAGCCGATCAGCCCTTATATTTATGGCCAGTTTATTGAGCATCTCGGCCGCTGCATTTATGGCGGCATCTGGGCTGAAATGCTCGAAGACAGAAAGTTTTATTTTCCGGTGCCCGCGCCGGGAGCGATCTGGCGCGAGACGCGCGAACATGCGCGGGTTCTCGCGGCGTCACCCTGGAAGGTGATCGGGTCCGCTCAATCGGTTACCATGGATAGCCATGACCCGTTCGTGGGGGCGCACTCGCCGGCAATCACCTGTGGCGCCTCGGGCGAAACCGGGGTTTTCCAGGAAGAACTCGCTCTAACGAAGGGCAGGGGGTACAACGGCTATATCTACCTCGCTGGCGAGGCTTCAACTGCTCCCATTCGGATTTCTCTTTCTTGGGGGCCCGGCGAGCAGGACGCCGACAGCGTAACCGTTAAAAAGCTCTCGCCGAAATTCGAACGCGTTGCGTTCAAATTCACCGCGGGCGCCGACACGGAAAACGCCCGGCTTACGATCTCGTCCAAAGGCAAAGGCCAATTCCGGATCGGCTGCGCCTCCCTGATGCCGGCCGACAATATCGACGGGTTCCGCCGCGACACTCTGGAATTGCTCAAGCAGCTCAAAGCTCCCGTTTATCGCTGGCCCGGCGGTAATTTTGTCAGCGGCTACGATTGGCGCGACGGACTGGGGCAGCGCGATCGACGGCCCACGCGCACCAATCCGGCCTGGACCGGTATCGAACCCAATGACGTCGGCATGGACGAGTACATCCGCCTTTGCGAATTGATCAACACCGAGCCGATGATCTCCGTCAATACGGGTTTCGGAGACGCTTACTCCGCCGCTGCCGAAGTCGAATACGCCAACGGCTCTGCGGAAACCGCGATGGGCAAGGTCCGTGCCCGCAACGGGCATCCTCGGCCTTACAACGTGAAATGGTGGTGCGTTGGCAACGAGATGTTCGGCAAGTGGCAGCTCGGGTATATGCAACTGGAGCACTACGTGCTCAAGCACAATTGGGTTGAGGAAAAGATGCGACAGGTGGATCCGACCATAAAAACTGTCGCTAGCGGCGAAGCCGGCGCGTGGAGCCGCGGCATGCTTACGAATTGCGCCGACCACATGAATTTAATCAGTGAACACTTTTACGTCTTTCGGCCCAACGACGATGTCGCGGCGCATGTGCAGCTCATTCCCAGCAACATTAAGCGCATTGCGGACGCTCACCGGCTTTACCGCAAGGAGATCCCGTCCCTCCAGGGCAAGGACATTCGCATCAGCATGGACGAATGGAATTATTGGTACGGCCCGCACGTGTTCGGGGAATTGGGCACACGTTATTTCCTCAAAGACGCGCTCGGCATTGCGGCCGGCTTGCACGAGTACTTTAGAAACAGCGATCTTTTCTTCATGGCCCACTATGCCCAGACGGTCAACGTCATCGGGTGCATTAAGACGACCAAAACGCATGCCGAGTTCGACACCACGGGCCTCGCCCTGGCGCTCTACAGAAACCATTTTGGCACAATACCCGTGCAAGTCGTTTGCCAGGCGGCTCCGCTCGATATTTCAGCGGCGCTCACCAGCGATCGAAGCGCATTGACGGTCGGCGTCGTCAACCCGAAGGCCGAGGCCGCCGACTTGAAGTTCAATTTCAATGGTATCAAATTGAGCCAGGCCGAAGGCTGGTCCATCTCCGGGAACGATCCCATGGCCTTCAATCAACCCGGCGAGCCTCGTCGCGTGGATATCAAGCCTTTGCCATCGGCGGATCTGGGCGGCAATGTGTCCGTCAGCCCCTATAGCATCACGCTGTGGCGCATGCCACTGAAGTGAGCGGGGTTTGCGGATCCTTGAGGTCAGCGTGCATCTCGTGAGGTGATTCCTGGTGTCGAGTTCTGAACGAGAGTCTGGCCGCCGGACGGCTGAGAATCGCCGCCGCTCTGCCAATTGCCGCCACGGGTGATTAGGGGGATCTGCGTGGGGACATTCCGTAGCTGCGTTCCAGCTTGCAGACCTGCAACTGAAATTCGGAGTAGAATAACTCACGACCCAGCCGCTGGGCTTCCTGGTGTTCCGGGTGAATTCTCCACGCGTTGTGAGTCTCTTCGGACTCAAATTCCACTATGGAAACCCGCTCGCCGTCTGCGGCCTGGAACGTTTTGATGGCGATGAACCCGGGCATTTTCTCAGCCAGTTCGAGCATTTGGGCGGCCATTGCCTCATAGGCGTGGAGGTTTTCCGACCGCAGCCGCGATCGGAAGATTGTTATAATCCTCGGCGGACTCATTGCCGCGCAAACCGAATTCCTAACGTGATGCAGGCGCCCAGGCCAGGCCGTCAGCTGTTTTTCCCGCGTCGATCAGCTTGGCAATTTTCCATTCCTTCAGGTCCAGCACCGCAACCTGCCGGCTCGCATCGCATGAAATGTAAGCTACCGCGCCGTCGGGGCGCACCAATGGTTCCTGGGGTGACTTGGGCACATCGAATGTGCGGGCCAGCTTCATGGTATTCAGATCCACTACCCCAACCTTGTTGATTCCGTTGAGCGCCACGACCAGCCACTTTCCATCCGGCGTCGCCGCTGTTCCGTAACCGGTTCCAGGCAAATCGATCCAGCTTTTGACCTCGTTCGATGCCGTATCAATTACCGCCAGGCGGGGTTTAGTTTGATCGGCTGTGAAAACCCAGCGGTCATCCGGACTGATGGAG
>DATGLT010000327.1:0-8559 GCA_035294005.1 Verrucomicrobiia bacterium | reverse complement strand
CGACATTGATGGGGATCGCCGCCCGCGCGGGGCCAGTTCGGATATCGGCGCTGACGAGTTCACTACCAATGCACCACCCGGAATTAGTCGCTTGCAACGAATCGGAGGCAATGTCCAACTCACCCTCACAACGTTCCTCGGGGAAAGTTATGACTTGTTGAGCCAAACGGACCCTGGCCCATACGCATGGTGGGTTCTAAGCGCCAATCGGCCCGGCACCGGAGCTGAAATCCAAATCGTCGACACGAACGGGGCCGCGGCCGCCAAAAAGTTCTACAAGGCCCGGCTTTCGCCTTAACAAGCTGTTGGGGCAGCAGAATGCCAATCCCCGGCAACGTCAGTTCCCCGCGGCCGGTCCAAACATCTTTCGCGCCATCCCCATCCCCATCCGCATCATCTGCAGTTGGTTGGTTTGGAATTGGCCGAAGGCCCCGAGTTGGTCGGGGGAGAGCACTGAACGGGCTCGATCGTAAACCTGCTGCGCCGTGGCTTGCTGGTTTTCGATCAGAGCGTTGATTTTATCGTCGGACATGGAAAACATTCCGGGGTCTCCCGGGTTGGCGACCGCTCCGGGCGGCAAGTTCGCAGCGGCTTTCTGTTGCTCATCCTTCATAATCTTCAGCAAAGCCTCGGTTTGGGAATCTGTTAAGCCGTAATCGCTACCGGCCTGCTGTTTGAACGCATTTAACTGCATCCGCTCGGCAATGGAATCCTGGTACTCTTTGTATTGAGAGTACCGCGAATCGCCCAGCAACGATTTGAGATCGCTTTCAAGGCTCTTCTGATCTTCGGCCATGGAAGCAAACGCCTCTGAACGATTGGTGCTGCCGGGGCCGCCAAGCACTGAGGATGCCCTGTCGGCGCTTTTCATGGTGTTGTCCGCCAACAAGTCTTTAAACCTGGCGGCTTCATCGGCGGAAAGGCCCAGGTTTTTGATTAGAGGCGAGTAAAGCTGGTCCATCATCATTCGTTGAGTATTGCGCACCAGCTGCCGGGTGTCGGGATCCTGCATCAGCTTGGAGAAAAAGCTGCCGATTCCAGCCTGTTGATCGCCGGGAGCTGCCGGCTGGGAGGCTCCAGCATCCGAAGCAGCAGGCAAACCGTTGGTTGGAGAGGCCTGGCCGACGCGGGCTTGTGCTGTCAATTGATACACCTGGCCAAGTAACTCCTGTCGCTGTTGCTCATGCTTTTGTTGGGCAGCCTGGAGGTTTTCAATCTGCGACCCTTTTTCCTCGATTGTATTCTGAAGCGCTGCCAGTTGAGCTTGCTGGGCCGTCGATTGGCGGGATTGAACAGTACAAAGGATGCCGAGCGCGACCGTGGTTATCGCAAATAGCACGACGAGATATTTCATAGGGGTAGGTCCTTGATCTGTTTTCGACATCACTCCATCCGAAATGGTTCTACGCCGTTACACCGCACGGGGCAAGAACGTACTTCTCAGCGCGCATTCAACTTCGAGCCCTAAATTACCGCCTACCGAATGGGAGATCCCAAGCCAGCACCCTTTCTCATCCATCTACGGTGATCTGAAACGGAAGAACATGGTCCCGGTTGCGGGAAGAGTGATGCTGTTGGAGTTGATGCCGGTTGAATTCGTAGTCCACGACGCCGGAAACAACGCGGCACTTTCGAGCAAGGTCGCAGGCCCGGCCGATTGGGGCCAGGAAAGGGTGACACCGCCCGAAGAACGGGTGACGGCAACGGTTGGAGGAGTCGCCTGGCCCGCGAAAGTAACGATGCTCAACGCAGGCAAGGTGTAGGTGAACGCATTGTTGGTGACGCCAACCGACGGCTGAGCGACCAGGGACAGGTTGCTGCTGGTAACCCACGGGACAACTGCCGACACCCCGCTTACGTTGGTGAGGTTGAATCTCTGTTGAATGTCGGTCGAGTTGGCATTGATCGCGACAATAGCGAAACGCGAAGAGGCTGAATCCTTGTACGCGCTGATCGCGGCCGTGCCGGAATTGCCGGTCACCGCAATCCGGTAGAAGTCCGGACGGACGAACCTTGAGAACTGTCCAAGGGCATACATCCTTTTTGCCGGAATGCCGTTGGTATCAGTGAGGCCTTCATTGTCGGATCCTAAGGGGATCAACCACCAGTAATGCCACGCGTTGACCTGCGCGCTGGTGAGGAATAAATGGATTCGGCCAGCCCAATACAGTGCGTTGGCGATGCCCCCATCAAAAGCACCACCAATTTGCGACACTTCTGTTTCCCAGCTTGCCTTTCCCGAGACCCCCAGCGGCGCGGGCGTGGTTGTATCTCCGACCAGGTTATTTGCGACGTAATTGTGATTTGCGACGATAGCCGCTGAGGCGGCGCCAATGGGGTCGTTGAGCGTCGGTGTATACAATCCCGAGTTGACACCCCACGATTCGCTTTCGGGCAGGATAAGTTTGGTCGAACCCAGGCCCCTGGACAGCAGCGCAGCAAAGAGGTTTGTGGCAAAATCGTGAATTTGGATCCCATCCCACATGCAGGCTTCATAGGTCGTCACATTCGCGTCCGGCTCGTTTTGAATCGACAGACCATAGAGGTTCAGCCCGTAGACAGACTTCAACCGAGCCACGTAGTTGGCGAGTTGACTCGCATAGGCCAGGTTGGTCGCATTGTTTCCCGAACCCAGGTAATTCCCGCCATTGGGTCCTTTATTGCTCTTAAACCCGGAAGCGGGCGTCCACGGCGCGCTCCAGAGCCGAGCGCCGCGAACCTGGGCCAGCTGCATGATGCTGATCTCACCGGTCGTGGGAATGTCGGTTGCCGCTGTGGAGTTCGCGTAAGCGATATGATTGCGCAAAAGCGATAACCCGATCCCGTTAAAAGCAAAATGTGTAGCGCCGTTGATCGATGTGCCCGTGCCGCTGTTGGTTGAAAAGAACATGTCGGCTTGGGCGCTGGTCCAGCTCGTGTGCCAGGCCGACGACGCACCAAACCCGTCAATCCGCTGGTAGGTGGTGCTCCAGTCGACGGTGACCGTTTGCGCGGAGAGGCTTTGAGCGCAGCCCAGCCCAGCCATGAGCCCAAGAAACGCCAAACGAATTCTCAACATGGTGTTCACACCCAAAAGTTTCGGTAACGAAACCCGCGGAGTAAAGGGTAACCTGCATCTTGCTTGCTCATTCCGTCTTGAGCTCAGCCAAACATTTTTATTCGAACCGAAAGCACCTGGGCTCTACCCTGCGTGGAATGAAACTCAATCTCAGGTTCATGAATGCAACGCTGGCAATTGTGAGTCTAGGCCTGTTCACTGGCCGGGCAGCATCGGAGAATCAAATTGAAAGTGGTGCTTCAAAAGCACGCTCAGGCAACCCGGCTTTCCAAGGATGGTACGCCGATCCGGAAGTGGCGATCTTCGGAGACGAATACTGGATTTATCCGACCTATTCAGCGCCGTATGAGCAGCAAGTCTTTTTTGACGCGTTCTCTTCACCCGACCTGGTCCACTGGACCAAGCACAGTCGCATTCTGAGCACAAACCAGGTGCCTTGGGCACACAAGGCGATGTGGGCTCCGGCCATCGCACAACGACAGGGCAAATACTATTTCTTCTTTGGAGCCAATGATATTCATGACGAACAGAAGGAAGTCGGCGGAATAGGTGTGGCCGTTGCTGACCACCCCGAGGGCCCTTTCAAGGACTTGCTTGGCAAACCGTTGATCAACCAAATCCGCAATGGCGCCCAGCCGATTGACCAGTTTGTATTCCACGATCATGACGGGCAGGACTACTTGATTTACGGCGGCTGGTCCCATTGCAATCTGGCACGGCTGAAGGCCGACTTTACGGGACTGCTGCCATTTGCCGGCGGTGAGTTCTTCAAAGAGATCACTCCGCAAGGCTACGTGGAAGGCCCGTGCATGTTTGAAAAAGCCGGCAAGTATTACTTTATGTGGTCGGAGGGAGGCTGGACCGGGCCGAATTATTCGGTGGCGTATGCGATCGGATCCTCACCCACCGGGCCGTTCCATCGGATTGGCAAGGTCCTGCAGCAGGACCCGGCGATTGGGAGCGGCGCGGGCCATCATTCTATACTGCATGTCCCTGGCGCCGACCGGTGGTACATTGTTTATCACCGTCGGCCCGTGGGCGAGACCGATGCCAATCACCGCGTAACCTGCATCGACGAAATGCATTTCGACGAACAGGGCTTTATCAGGCCAATCAAAATTACCCGCGAAGGAGTGGAGAGCCTGCCATTGGGCAAGTCGCAATGACTCAATGCGGTCGCGGCCTGGGTCCTCAATGCGTTAACGCGTAAACCGCAATATTGAGGGCAAGCTTTTGGCCATCTTCAGGGCTGACTCCCCTCCCCTCGTTGCAACTGTTATTGGCACTGAACGAGCAACACAACCCGTCCTCACACATCACGGCCACCAGCCGGCCATCATGGAACAAGCCTTCCAGCTGAATGTCCCGGGGCTCGTTCAGCGACCGAATACGGTCAAGCTTGTAGAATGAACGATAAATCAGATGATCGTACGGAATCGGCTGTATGGGCTCGTTGGGAAAAATCCTTCCGAATTCCCGGCGCCAGGCGCGCGGAAAATTGGGGTTCGTGCAACAGCCGGACGCGAAGAAGAAACCGCCGTGCGAAAAGTACTTTCGCAAGTTCTCGACCTCTTCGTCACTCAGGACGAAATCGTTGTGTCCGTTCATGAACAGGAAAGGTGTCTCGTAGAGGTCAGGATCGGCCAAGCCGACTTTCCGCTCTTCCTGGATGGTCAGCGTGGACGCTTTGGAGACCAGGCGCATCAAATCCTGGCCTACGCCGCCGCAATCATTGCCGTCGTTCGAACTGTATCGAACGCGGCCCATGAAAAATGTCGCCTGTTTGTCGGAAAACTCCTGCAAGGGCGAGGCGCCGCACAAAGCCATTCCGAGCCAAAACAGAATCGAGCAAAGCGCGCGCGCGGTGATTGGCCTCCAAATCACGTCCTTCCGGTGCGCTGACGCCGGCTCTTTTACACCAGTGCCCATTGTTTTCGAAGCAGCCACTCGGCGCAAAGGCAACCCAGAATCAGTCCAAAGATCGGCCACTGGAGTCCTACGACCTGTCGCGTTTGCTGCGCGGTCTGTACCTGGCGCACCTTTGCCTTGATCTGCGCGACCAGGTCGTCGGCTCTCGGGCATTCCTCAGCCTTGAACGCCAGGCCATCGCTCATCGAGGCCCATTGCCGCAGCGTCTCCATGTTCCGGGCAGTTTGCACAAGCTCCACATTCAGGTCTCGCACTTCGACGGGGCGCGCCGCGACCACGACCTTCGCCGGGTCTGTTATCGTTACGGAATAGAGATCCGGCCTGGCTGCTCGAAATCTAAACTCCACTGGATGCCCCGTCTGGAGCTCAACGGTTTCCTCCTGGACAAGCTGGTTGCGGCCGTCGCGGACCTGGACAATAAAATTCCGCGGTGAATCCCCGCTGTTTTGAGGAGATAATCGGCGTTCAACGACCAAATGGACGTCCTGCTCGGGCCGGAGCTCTTGATCGGCCACTTCAATTGAGACTTCGTCACGCGATGAATCTCCAAGCCAGCGAAATAATTGCCGCCAAAAACGATCAAACTGCTCTGTCTCCGTATCCTTTGCCAGTCGCCATCGCCAAAAATTCTGGAGGCACACCGCGGCCGAGATTCCAGCTCCATAACGCTGTGAGGCCATCAGGATCCCGCCCGGCCCGGAATCGTCATCCGGGCGAACCATCCAAACCTGGGCGCCGAGCTTGGCATCACCAACGCGGGCGTATTGATCGAATAAAGGCAGCCGGTTCCAAGTGCGTGCCACGTCTTCACTGGGGGTTAGCCGAAAGATGGGGCACTGCAAAGCTTCCGCAGTCAATTGTGGCCGGAACGCATTCGTTCGAACAGGCCGCGAATCAGCGGCTAGAAGCACAGGCAACAATTGTTCCAGGCGCGTATTCTGCCAGGCCCGGTCGAAGGTCGACGCTCCCCCGATCATCAGGATGCCGCCACCAAGTTCCGAACAGAACCGGGCCAGCAACTCCTGTTGGGGCGAACTCAGATCCTGGGGCCGCAAGTTCGACAAGACGACCACTCGAAACGGCGTCAATTGGTCCAGCGACGTTGGGAAACCGTTCACCAGTTCGCCCGTTCCCTCAATATTCTGGCGAAATACAGATTGTTCGGAGGTCCTCGTCAGGCCCGTGATTTTGACATTGGGATCCTTATGGAGAGCCAGATTGATGAATTTGTACTCCCAGGTGAGCGCGCCTTGGACATAAAGCACTCTCAAGTCGCGGGAATCGGAAATGCGCACCGAGGTATCGGCTTTTGTATTGACGCAGGTCAGGTTGGGAAGGTTTGGCGGGACGAGCTGGACACTGTAGTTGTGGATCCCCGCGGCCTCTTCTGAAACTTGAAAACTCTCGGTTCTTGTGGCTCCTCCTTTTTCGAGCTGCAAAGTTTTGCTTTGTAGCAGGCGGCCATCGCGAAACAACAGCAACTCACAGCTGGTCCGCTGATCGGCGTTAACAACTTCCAATTCAGCTGTCAGGCTGAATCCTATGCGGGGTGCGGCAGAAACCGGCCCCGACCACTTCCGCAAAGACAAAGTTTGAACCCCGCGGTCTTCGCCAAATCCGACGCCAATGAAAGGTGTCCCGGCTTCCAGCAATACGCTCAGAGCGCGCTCGTTCTCAATGTCACAGTTCGCGGCACCGTCAGTCAGGGCGATGACCGCAAGGGGAGGTTGACTCGAGCCGCCGATTGCTTGTGCGATCGCCGCTCCGAGATCCGTGCGCTTCCCGTTGGGTAAGGTTGCCGCGATCTCGGAATCCGTGACCTCTTGCACGTTTTGATCAAAAACCATGCAATGGACGGCCACGTTTGCCGATTTCAAAGCGGGCAAAAGTCTGCGGGAAAGAAACTCGGTGGCTCTCGCGAAGCGCGTTGTGTCCGACTCCTTCAGGGACATACTCTCACTCCTGTCCAGGAGGACAAGGACTGGCCGGGACGGGACGTTAAGTGCTTGCTGATGAAAGCGCGCAGGACGAGCAAGAAGAAAGAGCAGCCCAATGAAAGCTGCAAACCGGAGGAATATCAGCAGGGCAATCCTTCGCGCTACCAGCCCGCGCCTGCTCTGCCGCCAGGCAACGAAGAGCAGCAGTGACAGGGCCAGCGGTAATCCGAAAACCCAAACGTCCGGCAACTCGAAGGCCAACCGAGTATTCATTTTTCGGACAGTTTCTGAAAATAGCGCTCAATTCGGTCCCGGTATGCGGCCGGAATCTGACCAAGGTCCGGGTTCAGGATTTCGTAAGCCGCCATCGCGCCTGCGACCTTGGGGCGTGTCTCGTTTGAGAACTGCTCGAGTTGAGCCAGTATTTTCCTGATTCCTTCAGGATCCATTCCGTGTCCCTCAACTAGTTGTTGGAATCCGTTGAGCAATGCCTGCCCACGCTCGTTTTCGCCAAACTTCGCCTCCAGCCCGCGCTGCATGTTTTCCAATGCATCCCGGGCCTGTTTCTCCTGGTCGGCACTCGAAAGGTTTCGTCCTTGTTGAAGCTGCTTCAAGAGGTTCTCGAGTTGGGACACGCCCTTGTCGAATCCGCGTTCGGCATAGGGTTGGAGAGAATCGCTTTTACGCGCAGCCTGCAAGGCTCCTGGTTCGCTGGCATCGAATGCGCGTCCGAGTTGCGCAAGGCTGTCTCGCGCTTCTCCGGCACGGCGTTGGCGCTCCTGATCGCTTCCAGCGCTTTGCAACCGGTCCAGCTTTTGATTCAGTTCCGAGTAGCTGCCATCCGAAGTGGCATCGCGCAAGGGCTGCCCAAGGTTCTCCGCGCCCAAGGCTTCAACATTCTTTTTGAACTCGTCCAGAGTTTGCCTCGCGATCCGGGCGGTTTCAGCCGCTTTTTCTTGCGTGGGCGGTTGATCTGATTTTGCCAATGCATCCAGCGAGCGCACCTGGTCTTCGATCATCTGTTTCAATCGGTAAGAATCGGCCATTCGCCGCCCCTGGTCCTGCTTTGCCATAGCCGAATTGAGCGTCTCAAGGCCTTGCGTGGCCCGTCGAACCGCGGAGGCGGATCCCACAGCCTTTTGATCCAAGGCCGCCCCCGCGCTCTCCAGTGATCGTTGAGCTTCCTCGGATTGAGCCCTGGCGTTTTTGAAAGGCCGTGGATGCTGCGCCGTAAAATCCATGAGGTCGTGCGAGAGTTTCTGTTCGGCTTCGGCAACACTCCCGTTCGAGTGATGGTCGTCCGCGGCTCGCGCCTCCACCTCTCTTTGCTGTTCGAGCAACCGTTGAACGAACTCCTCAGCGGATTTTGCTTCATCCCGAAACTCCGCCATTTTGTTCAGCCTCTGATCGGAAGCGAGCGGATCGGTTGGGCTGTCTTTCTGCGGAGCGAAGTCGCTGGGATGCTCGCTGACCGCCTGTTGGAACATCTTGCGAGTCGCAACGAGAGCCGATAGAGCGGCGCGCTCCCTTTCTTCAGCGGCAACGATGGTATCAGCCTCGAGCAGAGCGCTTGACTCTTTCAGAGAAGTCTCCGCCTTTGCGAGGTTCTCAAGCGCGACGCCAATCGGCTGGTTT
>DATGLT010000326.1:0-8270 GCA_035294005.1 Verrucomicrobiia bacterium | reverse complement strand
TAGTCGATCTGGTCGCGTGGAAGCGTCAAAAGCTCCTTTAAAACATCAAACTCAGCGCTCTTTCCACTGACGGAAAACTCTTCGCGCAACCGGTCCATGGTCAGTTCCAGCAAACGAAGCGCCCATTGGCGGTCGAACATCGCGTCGGGGTCCAATTGCTGCGAAATATCGGCGGCGTAATGAGACTCCGCGAATTCGGTGTCGAGAGAAAAGTGGGTCTGGGCCCGGCCGCGGCGCTGGGCACTCAGCCGCCTCCATTCCTTGGTCATGAAGCGCTTGAACGCGGTAACAAGGAACGCGCGAAGGCGGCCTTTCCGAGGGTCAGCAGTACTGAGCCAATGTTTCCGCAGGAGGAGCTTGAAAAATTCCTGCGTGAGATCCTGGGCATCATGCGGCGAGTGCCCGGTCCTCCGGGCAAATGCATACAAGGGAAACCAGTATGTTGTGCAGATTGACTCCAGGGCCTCGGCGCAGTCGTGATCGCCTCCCCCGCGCAGTTTCAACACAAGCGACCATCGCGTCGCAGGAAACGTCGCCGCGACGGCGCCTGAGCTAGCCCTGGAACTCATTTGATCGACTTGTAATGAACTTACCTGTTTCGGTTGATTCGTTACAGATTTAATGAGAGTCCGTGTGAGCCGGCACCAAACGCTGTGCTGGGACAGCGCAACCCGTCCGCCTAGCGGGAATGGGTAGATGATTACAAATTCGACGGTGGATTCCAATTGGAGGCCGGCACAGGGAAAGCCATAATAGACCTATGCAATCACAACCTCTGACCGAACAGGAGACCCACGCAATCGTTTGCGTCTGCATACTGGCTGCCTTCGCGGATGGCGACCAGGCTGAAGCCGAACGCAGCCAAATCGAACGAATCGTCAGCGGCTTTCCCGGCGGCAGCCCTGGATTGGCCTCCGCTTATCAGGATGTGCTGACCGGCAAGATCACCCTGCCACAGGTCGCCGCGGAACTGCATTCACCCGCATCCAAAACGTTGGCCTATGAAATGGCAGTCTGCGTGTGCAACGCAGATGGTGTGCTTAAAGATCCTGAAAAGCAGTTCTTAAGCGAACTGCGCGGCGCCCTGGGCCTGGCGTTGGAATCGGTGGAAACGCACTCACAAACAGCTCAAAACCTGGCGGCTCCCCCTCTCATCGATCCCCATAGTTCAAATGATTCCGCGCGCGACGCAGACGTGGATCGGCTGATCCTGAACACGTCGGTCCTGGCGGGCGCATTGGAAATCATGCCCCACACGCTCGCAACTATGGCAATCGTTCCTGTCCAGGTCCGGATGGTTTATCAGGTCGGCAAGCGCTATGGCTTTGAACTCGACAGCGGCCACATCAAAGATTTTCTAGCGACGGTTGGCATCGGACTGACTTCGCAAGTATTTGAGGGATTCACCCGAAGGCTTTTTGGCCGGGTCGTGCGCGGAGTCGGGGGCGGGCTTTTGGGCGGGTTAGCCGCGGAAGCCGCCGGGTCGGCAGTAGCATTTGCGAGCACATACGCCCTTGGGCAGGTTGCCAGGCAATACTACGCCGGAGGGCGCACCCTTACGACCGACCAGCTCAAGAGTGTCTTCTCGTCGATGTTCAACGAAGCGCGTTCGTTGCAGGGCCGCTACACGGGCGATATCGCGCGGAAATCGCAAACGATGAACGTCACGGACCTGGTGCCGCTGGTGAGGCAACGCTAACGAAGCCCTCAGGGCTTGAACTCGACGCGTTTGCCGGTTTGCGCCGATTTGCGCGCGGCATCGAGTATCTCCGTCACGATCATATTGACCGATAAAGAGGACAGGCCGCTCGGCTTGATTTCTCCTCGCACCACCGCCGCAAGGTAAGACAACGGGTCTACGCTGGGCCCCGTCAAAGCCGGAACGCTGGCCGGGCTTTCGGATCCGCCTGCTTTTCGGACCAACACCGTATCCGCATGCGGCACCAGCGCGTAGCCGGTTTTCCCGTAAACTTCCATGTCCTTGCGATCAAATGGCCAATTCCAGGATGCCTGGATAATGCCCTGGGCCTTCGGGTAAGTGACTATGATGGTAGCTTCGTCTTCTACTTTTGGATAAACATCCGGTTTGATGTGTTGCGTTACTGCGAAGACCGAGGTGGGCCGCTGGCCTTCCATGAGCCAGGTGATCAGGTCGGCTCCATAACATCCAAAATCCGTCAGAGCGCCTCCGCCGTTAAGTACAGGGTCGGTCAGCCAGTCCAGAAAAGCCTGCGAACACCCAATCTCTTTCGGACCGCGGTGTCCGTCATGAACGACGATTTTGCGCAACTCGCCCAGCGCATGGTCCTCGTTTGCCAGTTTGTAAACCGCCTGGTTCCCCGGATACCACGTGGTTTCATAATTGACTATGACTTGGATTCCCGATTTCCGCGCGGCAGCCTCAATCGCGCGAGCATGCTCCATGTTCACTGCCAGGGGTTTTTCCATCATTACATTGAGCTTTTTGGCAGCGCACAATTCAACTACGCGCCGGTGCTCAAACGTGCTGGTGAAAGTGGCAACGGCCTGGATATTGGTTTTTGCCAGGAGCGCGTCGAGGCTCGCGAAAAACATCTTCGGGTCGAGTTGATACCGCGCTGCATATTTCGAAACCAGGTCCTGCCGCGGCTCGATGATTCCGCCGAGCACAATGTCTTTGCGGTCTTTGGCCCGAGGTATAAACCCGGCGGCGTGATCGTGCTCGAGGCCGAAAATGGCAAAATGCACGGGAGTGGATTCCTGGCCCTGACAAGAAAGGAGGCTCAAGGACGCAAGCAGCACAACGCAGACGTATGACTTCATAATCGCCGCGGTGTTAGCGCCCGACATGGATCAAGGCAAGCCCTTTTTGTCGCGTCCTCCCGGTCAATGTGAAAACTCAATGATCAGGTCCGAGTCCTCAGCCTCCCCTGTGACGGAGGGAGGACCAAAAGCAGGAACCGCATCAGGAGCCCTGGCTGTGGCGGGAACCCACCCTCAGTCGACGCCGCCCGGATTGACATTGCCATAGGGCTCCGACACTCTGGTTCGCATGGCGAAGCCAGCCCTGGGACGTGGGCTGGGGGCGCTTTTGGGCGGCAATCCCGTAGCCAAACCCCCAGTACCAGCCGCAGTCCCTAACGCGATCCCGCAGCCTGAACCGACGGCTGCCGACCCGCGCGACCGAGTTCAACGGGTCGCGTTGGACGGCATTGTACCCTGCCCTTTCCAACCACGAAAAGATTTCCCGGCGGAAAGCCTGAAGGAATTGGCTGATTCGATCCGGGAACAGGGAATTGTCCAACCTTTGATCGTGCGCGAGCGCAACGGGCACCTGGAGTTGATCGCGGGCGAACGGCGATGGCGTGCGGCGCAGATGGCTGGAATGCGCGAAGTGCCTGTGATTGTCCGGCAGGCCGACGACCGGGCGGTGCTGGAACTGGCGCTGATTGAGAACCTGCAGCGCGAAAACCTCAACGCGATCGAGGAAGCCCAAGGGTACTCCCAGCTCATTCAGCAGTTCAACCTCACCCAGGAGATTGTCGCCACCAAGGTCGGAAAAAGCCGTGTCGTCGTCGCCAACGCGCTTCGCTTGCTCAAGCTTCCGGCGGAACTGCAAGGATACATTCGCGACGGCAGGCTCTCGGTAGGCCACGCCAAGGCCATCCTGGGTCTTGCCAGTGAAAAGCAACAGCGGTTGATTGCCGCGCGGGTCCTCAAGGACGCGATCAATGTGCGGCAAACGGAAGCCATGGTTGCTCAAATCCAGCAATCGGAAACCGAGGTGCGCACCAGGACCGGCCCTGTCGCGCCGGCCAATCGCGACACCCACGTGGCCAACCTCGAAAACCAATTGCGCGAGCGGCTCGGCACAAAAGTCCAGCTGCGCTATGCCCAGGGCAAGGGCGCGCTCGAAATCGCTTTCTTCAGTGATGCGGAACTCGAGAGGATCCTGCAAATCCTCGGGATTTCGCCCGGCTAGCCGCGCTTCCCGCAATCGGATCATTTCGACAAATCACCCTTATAAACGACAAGAAAGAACAGACTGCGTCTCCACATGAACAGCCCAGAAATGCGAGAAAAAGCCTCTTCACAACTTCAATCGGCCGCCGGCCGAGTAGGCCAGATGACCGCGTTCGTCGGCCTGGACGGCTTTGTTGACGACATACTCCACGTTGTCGACAAACGGGAGAGCGCCGAAAAATACGTGCGTTTGCCGACCATTGCGCAGTACGCGGAACGGCTGGCCGCCGCGGCCGGACGCAGCACTAATGTTGAACTTGTCAGCCAACTCACAAAATTGGGGGGGAACGGCCCCATTATGGCCAACGCCCTGGCCAGTTTCGGAATGAAAGTTTCGTACCTGGGCATTCTGGGATACCCAAATCTCCATCCCGTTTTCGCCGATTTTGCAAAGCGCGCCGAGGTCCATTCCATCGCCGAACCCGGCTATACCGACGCGTTGGAATTTGAAGACGGTAAGATCATGCTCGGCAAACACCAGTCCTTGAAACAAATGAACTGGGAAAACATTAAAACCCGGTTCGGAAAGGACAAATTCGCGGAAAAATTCGGCAGCGCCCACCTTGTCGGGTTCGTGAATTGGACGATGCTGACCTACATGAGCGACATCTGGTCGGCCGTGCTCAAGGAGATTTGCCCGGGAATGAAAGGTGCCCGCCGCAAGCTCTTTATTGATTTGGCCGACCCTGAGAAGCGAACCAGCGAAGACATTCTCGCTGCATTGGAGCTCATTACGGCGTTCCAAAAACATTTCGACGTAATCCTGGGGCTAAATGAAAAGGAAAGCCACGAGATCGGCAAAAACCTCGGGCTCAGCACCGGGAACCATTCGCCAGACGGGTTGCTCAAGCTGTGCAAGGAAATCCATCAACGCATTCGGGTCGACACCCTCGTGGTGCACCCGACTGCGTTCGCTCTGGCGTCCGGTCCGGATGGAACCGCCATTGTCGAAGGCCCGTTCACGCCCAAACCCAAAATCACCACCGGCGCCGGGGATCATTTCAACTCCGGTTTTTGCCTCGGAAAACTGCTCGGGTTCAGCACAGAGCAGTGCCTTTTAACCGGTGTGACAACCAGCGGGTTTTACGTGCGCAGCGCGCAAAGCCCGGCTATATCGGACCTCGTGCAAATGCTGCATCATTGGCCTTCGTGAAGAGAAGTTTAGAATGGTCCTGCCCATCGTGATGTATGGCACCCCGGTGCTCCGGGAAAAGGGTGCGAAAATTGAAAGCGTCACTCCGACGATTAAGAAGCTTATCGGTGACATGCTCGAGACGATGTACGCCTACAAGGGCATCGGGCTGGCCGCTCAACAAGTGGGAGTACCAACACAACTGACGGTCATCGATGTGCGAGGCGTTACCGACCGGCCTTCGTCGGCAGAAGTTAACGGTGAACCGGTGGACGTGGCCACCTTGATGCCGCTGGTGTTGATTAATCCCGAAATCACGCCGTTTGGCCAATCGGTCTCAGGTCCGGAAGGTTGCCTGAGTTTTCCCGAAATCTTTGCCGAAATCACCCGGCCCGACCTCGTGGACGTCAAAGCCCTCAATGGCGAAGGCGAGGCAGTCCGGTTTCGATGCGGTGGCTTGTTGGCCCGCGCAGTCCAGCACGAGACCGATCACCTCCATGGCATTCTGTTCATCGACCGCATGGATAAGGCAACGAAGGATGAACTACGGGCGGAGATTGAGGCCCTCAAGGCGGAGACCAAATCACGGCGCAACGCCGGCTAACGCGTTCAGCGTAGCAGCCTGGTGAATATAGTAGACGCCGAAGTCATGCGGCGGACCAAAGGGCAACATAAGTGCCAAATCCGCCTCGTCATCTCGGCGGCTACGCCGCTCGGCTGATTTTTATAGAGCTTCTAGGGTCCGTTTTGCAGTCTAAAGAATCCTGCACCGGGTTGAATTGGGACAGTCATGTGAAAGTTTGCACCCGGACTGTTCGTGGTGAGAACGATCTGCCATTGGGATACGGGTAGAGTCAGGTCTGTGGTGAATCGCACTTTGAGTGGCTGGTTAGGAGTCGTCGCCACGTCGAACCCAAGCCCTTTGGCTTCCCAAACGGGATGGGTTACGACCGGGTTCGTAGCGGAGGTACCACCGCTGACGGTTTGGAGCGGGATTTGAGTGCTCGTAGCCCTGTATCCGAACGTCACATAATTGGCGTTGCTGGTCGACACCCACCTGTAAAATATCAGTTGCGCAGTATTGCTGGAATTGACGGCCAAAGTCCCTGCGGGAACCACTTCGGAAAGGGCCGTTCCATTCAGAAAACCGTTTGTCCCCGGGCCCGGAGTGGCAAACACCGTCTTTCCGCCTCCGTCAGTGATGTCTAAAGTGATCGCATCTGCCGCCGTGCCATTTGTGAAGGGATCCCATTTAACAGTGAAAGGTTTAGAAGGATCGACGGCCTGCAGGAGACTGAATTGCGTGAAGTGAGGCGCGTTGGGCTGGGCCATGGAGGTAGGCAAATTCAAAGTGGCCTGCAGATTGGAAGGGGTGCCGGTCACGTTGAACACGTAGTTGCCCTGGGGATAAGCGGCTTCGAAACTTGTTGGGGTGGAGTTGCTGACATCAAAGAAAAAATAATCCTCATGCGCCACCGGATTCTGAGTGAGGTTTTGGGTCGTGGATCCGTTGGGCAAGGTCATCGTGACGGAGGTGGCGCTTCGGTTTGAAGCCAGGACGGTTGAGGCAGTAAAACTGTAGGCGCCCAGGAATCCGCCCATCGGGACCGGCGCAGAAGCGTTCGTTTGCACATTGTTATAAATCTTGCTAACCACAAAACCGGTTGTAGCGTTGGTCCCGGTTCCGCCCCCTCCCCCTCCCCCACCCGAGGTGCCTGTCGTGAATGAGCCGGTCGCAGTGACGAAAGACATGCCCGCATCCAACCCGGCGACCGTCCAGTCGACGGTGGTACTGGCCGGGAAAGCGGACATCGGCGTGCACGTCAGCACGGTGTTACCCGCGCTCCAGGTCGATGTCACCGGGTAAAAGGTTGATGGCGGCGACTGAAAGAATGCGCTTGTTGAAGAGCTATTCATCGGGCCACTAAACGTGAAGACCACAGCCGCCGAACGCGATACTCCCGTCGCGCCATCGGCCGGGTTGGGGGTCACGGTGGTTTGCGCCAAGCCCTGGACCGCACTGAACAGCAGCGCCGTTAAAACAACTGCCCACTTCGCAGGTAAGTTAAACAAGCGGCATGGACCGATCTCCACGGGCAGACTCACTGACTGAGCAACAGCAGAAACACGGGTTAGTTTCATGATTTTCCTTTCGGGACCCACTTTGTAATGCGATTTGATCTCTTCCGACTCCCTGGCGCATTCAGCGACACAATTCGCCGAGTACTGCGCGCAAGGTTGAGTTTGCATCATCTCAAATTGGCACTAATCGTCAAGCCTCCGAACAAGCCCCTGCCGTGTCCTGATTCTGAGTTTAAACGAATGGATGTCGGCCTTGGTACTGAAGAGACGTTTATCTCCCGAAGGCATCGTTCCGGCTAGGGCCGGATCTCGATATCGGCATCGCCCCTGGCCTGCACGATTAAACGCTTTTGATCGGGAAAGAATTCGTGCGCCACGGCAAGATCCACGGCTTTTCCGTTGATTTTCAGATGAGGGCCAGGCCCGACACCGTTCACCAGTAAATAATACGATCGGCTTTCCCAGGGACGAATTTTGAAACGGACACTTCCTTTAGACTCATCCGGGTTCGAAATCTGTCCCGGCGCATGCACGAGCAGGTGAGAGTTTGTGAAGCAGAAGAAATCGTACACGGGCACGGGACCAAAAAAATGGGCGGCACACGCCTGAAGTGTAGCTGGATTAATCGCGGGACCATTCCGCCTTTGATCGCGCAGTGCAAAAGAGTCCGGAAGCAACCCCTTGAAAGCAGGGTCCTCTTCAGGCCAGCTTTGTTGCATGCCCGACACGGTGACGCCATCGGCAACCCGTTTCCAAATGCCCTGAGGATCAAGGCGAGCCAGAGTATAAAGAGCGTCGGCATACACCAGGCCGCACCATTGAACGGGCAAACCAAACCAGACGGGCGCCCGCCATTGGGTCGCGCCAAACACGGCTATGGTCGAGTACACTCCTACCGGTTTTTCCGTGGGGTTAACGAGATAAACAAAGGGAATGCCAGACCAGGCCCAATATCGCGCTTGCTCAAGGAATTGATTCTCTCCCGTCAACTGGTAGCCAAGCGTATTCGCTTTGACCATGTGTGCCGCGGCGAGAATATCCGGTGTGTGCAACG
>DATGLT010000325.1:0-13175 GCA_035294005.1 Verrucomicrobiia bacterium | reverse complement strand
CGGCCGTGACCACTTTCGCGGGCGGAGTCGTCACCAGCGGGACGGAAGCTTCTCTTCGGGCAGCCCTGAACGGCGGCGGTTTGGTGACTTTTTCAAACGATTTCGTCATTGTCATCAGCCAGCAGATTGTCATCAACCAGGCGGCGACGACGATCGATTCAGCGGGGCACAACATCGTCATCGCTACCAGCAATAGCGTGCCGCTATTGAACGCCGCGACTAATCTTACCTTAAAAGGCATTACTCTCGTCGGTGGGAGCAGTTCGACTGCCGGAGGCGCGCTTTACGTGAACGCCGGGGTCACCGCGATCGCGAGTGGCTGCGTGTTTTCCGGCAATTCCGCGATTGGCACCAATGGATTGAGCGGGATGAACGGGAGCACCAATTCGAACGGGACGGGTGGCAACGGCACCGCTGGGTTTCAAGGCACCACGGGTACGGGCGGGGCCATTTTCAATGCGGGCACGCTGACGCTCCTCAACTGCTCACTCACAAACAACGCGGCGACTGGCGGGGCGGGGGGCGCCGGTGGAACCGGCGGCCCTGGCGGCGGAACTTTCAGTATAGGGGGCAACGGCGGAGATGGCGCGCCCGGTGGAGCTGGGCTTGGAGGGGCCGTTTATAACGCGGGCGACCTTACGATCATTAATTGCACGCTGTCGTCAAACTCAGCAACGGGTGGCGCAGGCGGCCAGGGAGGCGCCTCCGGAAGCGGGAGATATGCAGGTCTGACGGGCAACGGCGGGATGGGAGGAAACAGTTCAGGCGGCGCGATCTTCAATGCTGGAAATCTAACGGTGGTTGCATCGACCTTTGCGATGGATTCGGCGCTTGGCGGGACCAGCGCAACCGCCGGAATGCACAGCAATGGCACGGGAATGACCGGGATTACCGGGGGATCGGCTGCCGGAGGCGCTCTTTATAACAATTGGTGGTCCGTGGTGACCAACTCGACTTTCTACACGAACACGGTTACCGGAGGAAGCGGCGGAAACGGCGGGAACGGAGGCGGGACGTTCGCCGTTCCCGGCAATGGTGGCAACGGTGGCAACGGCACCGGAGGAGCGATTGCAAACGCCAACTCCATGACTCTCGTCAATTGTACGCTCTCGACAGGGGGCGCCTTTGGGGGCACCAACGGAATTGCCGGGACCGGCAACTCCACCGCGTCGGCCGGCCAACGTGGGGCGGCCCAGGCCGGGAACCTGGTTAATTCTGGTCCCAGCCTCGTGGTGATGAACTCGATACTTGCGGCCGCAGTATCTGGTGGGAACGCCGCCGGTGATTTCACGGACGGCGGCTACAATCTAAGTTCAGATACTGTCTCGTCGCTGGGTCCGTCCAGCTTCCAGGGGCTTAACCCCAAATTGGGCCCGCTCGCGGCCAATGGCGGGCCAACCTTAACGATGGCGTTATTGACCAACAGCCCCGCGATTGACAAAATCCCACCCGGCGCGGCGCCCTCAACCGATGAGCGCGGGTTTCCCAGGCCAATCAACGGCTCAGCCGACATTGGCGCATTCGAATTTGGGTCGGCCGTCACCGCCACAAATATTGTGCTCTCGATCGCTAAAACAACCAACGGCCTGGTTCAACTCAGCGGCGGCGGCACGCCCGGATTGAATTACGTGGTGCAAGCATCCACGAACCTCGCCACGTGGCAGAATATCTCGACTAATCCGGCTCCCGTCGTCATTACCCAGCCATTCACGAATCTGCCCGCGCTCTACTACCGGCTCAGCCGCTAACGCAAATATGCACCAGGTCGTCTCAAAGGCTCGACTAAGCCCGAACGTGACGCGCCTGGACGTGACGGCTCAGCGCATCGCCCAGGTTCGACAACCCGGCCAGTTTGTCATCGTGTATCTCGGCGAAAATGCCGAACGGATCCCCCTCACGATAGCGGACGCTAATCCGGAGGCCGGAACGATCGCCCTGGTAATTCAGTCCGTCGGGAAAAGCACTCGCGACCTGGTAGCCCTTGAACCGGGAGACAAAATTGCCGGAATTGCCGGGCCTTTGGGGCGCCCGACTGAGCTGATTGAGGGAGGGCGCGCCTTGTGCATTGGCGGGGGTGTCGGTACCGCGGTTGTGCACCCGATCGCGCAGGGCCTGTGCAGGCGGGGTGTGTCGGTGCTGAGCATCATCGGCGGCCGCTCCAGGGAATGGATCATTTTCGAGCCCGAACTAAGACGACTGGGCGAGGTAACGGTTTGCACCGATGATGGGAGTTACGGTGCGAAAGGTTTCGTGACCGATGCGGCCAGGGACGCCCTGGCGGGCGGCAGTTGGGATATCGTCTACGCCGTGGGCCCGGTCCCCATGATGCGCGCGGTCGTCAATTTGACCAAACCAGGCGGCGTGCGCACCATTGTTTCGCTCAACCCCGTGATGGTGGACGGTACTGGCATGTGCGGCGGCTGCCGGGTCGCCGTTGGAGGACAAACTTTTTTCGCCTGCGTGGACGGCCCTGAATTCGACGGACACGAGGTTGATTTCGATTTGTTGATGGACCGCCTGGGGACGTATCGCGAGTTCGAGCAACGCGCGATGGCGGCTTGTGAAGCCGGTTCATGCAAAATCGGATTGGGATCCCCGGCATCTGAACGATCACCACTCATGTGACTGAGAAGCTTTCAACCCGGCAACGCCTCCAAATCGATCGCCAAAAGATGTTGGAGCAGGATGCCTTGCTTCGAAGCGCCAATTTCGGAGAAGTCAATTTAGGGTTGCCGGAAAAAGTCGCTCTCCTGGAAGCCGAACGCTGCCTGCAATGCAGGGATCCCAAATGTGTGTCGGGCTGCCCCGTAATGGTCAATATTCCCCGGTTTATTCAACTGTTATCGGAAGGGAATCTCACCGAAGCAGCCCGTTCGTTGCTTGCCGACAATGCGTTGCCTTCCGTCACGGGGCGGGTGTGCCCGCAAGAAACACAATGCGAGGTCGAATGCATTCGTGGCCTCAAAGGCTTGCCCGTGGCTATTGGGTACCTGGAGCGGTATGTGGGCGACTGGGCCCGCGGCCATTCTGAGGACCGGGCTTTGGCGCCCGCACCGCCGACCGGAAAGAAAGTCGGCATCGTCGGCTCGGGTCCGGGCGGCCTGACCGCCGCCGGCGAACTGGCCCGGCTCGGCCATGCGGTTACCGTTTTTGAGGCGCTGCACAAACCGGGCGGCGTGCTGGTCTACGGAATTCCCGAATTTCGGCTCCCGAAAAAGATCGTGGAAGCCGAGGTCGGCCGCCTTGAAAAAGCCGGGGTGAAGATCGTTTGCAACACCGTGATTGGCCGCACCTGGACGTTGCAGGAATTGCGCTCGCAATTCGATGCTGTTTTCATTGCCAACGGTGCCGGTTTGCCTGTGTTCATGAATGTGCCGGGCGAGAATTTCAAAGGTGTTTATTCCGCAAACGAATACCTGACCCGCGTCAACCTTATGGCCGCTTACCAGTTTCCCAGGGCCGACACCCCGGTTTTGGATGGCAAGCGCATCGCCACGGTCGGCGGCGGCAACGTCGCCATGGATTCCGCGCGCACCGCCAAACGCATGGGCGCCGAACAGTCCATCATTCTGTACCGGCGCACCCGCAAAGAGATGCCCGCGCGCGCCGAGGAAATTCACCACGCCGAAGAGGAAGGGATCCATTTTGAATTCCTGGTCGCGCCGATCGAGATCCTGGGGAATGAAAGGAAATGGGTCACTGGGGTCAAATGTGTGCGGATGCAACTTTCCGAGCCGGACGCATCGGGCAGGGCGCGCCCCGTCGCCATTGCCGGTTCGGAGTTTGTGGTGCCCTGCGATGTCGTTGTCGTGGCGGTGGGCACCCGGGCAAATCCCCTGCTGACGGCCACCTGTCCGGAATTAAAGCTTAACAAGTGGGGCAACATTGTTGTCAACGAAAGCGGAATGACCAGCCTGCCGGGAGTTTTTGCCGGGGGCGACATCGTGCGCGGCGCCGCCACGGTGATTCTCGCAATGGGCGATGGCAAACGCGCCGCCCGTTCGATCGATCAATTCCTGCAGGCCGCCGCGCGCTGACACTCGCCGTTCACAGCACCTCCGCCCCGCTTTTCTCGTGCTTTGTCGGGGGAAGCGGTTAATTTTTACCGTCATGATTTCGAGGGTTAAATCGGAAGAGCTGTTTACAGCCGCGCTCCAGTACATCCCCGGTGGAGTCAACTCGCCCGTGCGGGCCTTTCGGGCGGTTGGCGGCAAGCCGTTCTTTGTGAACAAGGCCAGGGGCGCGCGGGTTTGGGACGTGGATGGAAACGAGTATATCGACTACGTGGGGACCTGGGGACCCGCGATTCTCGGCCACGCGCATCCCAAAATCATCAAAGCGGTCCAGGATGCAGCCGAGAACGGCACCAGCTTCGGAATTCCAAACCCCGCCGAAGTGGAGATGGCTAAGCTCATTTGCTCGCTCGTGCCTAGTGTCAAAAAGGTGCGTTTGTGCAACTCGGGGACCGAAGCGACAATGTCCGCCGTCCGGCTGGCCCGCGGTTTTACCCGGCGCGATAAGATCATCAAGTTCGACGGTTGCTATCACGGGCATGCCGATTCCCTCCTGGTGAAAGCCGGTTCGGGCGCGTTGACCTTCGGCAACCCCGACAGCGCAGGTGTGCCCGCCGCCTTTACTCAACACACGATTGTTTTGCCCTACAATGATGCCGACGCGGTGACCGCGGCTTTCAAGGCGAACCCGGGCCAAATCGCGGGCATTATCATTGAACCGGTACCCGGGAATGCCGGTCTTTACCTCCCGCAGCCGGGGTACCTCGAATTCCTGCGCAAAACCACTGAAGCCAACGGGGCATTGTTGATTTTTGACGAAGTCATGACCGGGTTCAGGCTTGCCAAAGGAGGGGCCCAGGAACGTTTCGGGATCACACCCGATTTGAGCTGTTTCGGAAAAGTCATTGGCGGGGGACTTCCCGTGGGCGCATTTGGCGGCCGGTCGGATGTGATGGAATGCCTCGCTCCCGTGGGACCCGTATACCAGGCCGGGACACTCAGCGGAAACCCAATTGCCATGGCCGCAGGAATCAGTGCGCTCCGCGAACTCACCGCAACCGACGCTTACAACCGCCTCGAAACGCTCGGGGCAACCCTCGAGACCGGCTTGAGAAAAGCCGCCGCCGCCGCCGGTGTTCCTGTCCAATTCAATCGTTGTGGATCCATGTTTTGCGCCTATTTTACAACCGACCCCGTCCGCAACCTCGCCGACGCAATGAAGAGCGACCGCGAGCGTTTCAAACTCTATTTTCATGGCATGCTCGAGCGGGGCATTTACCTGGCGCCTTCACAATTCGAAGCCGGTTTTTTATCCACGGCTCACACCGGGCAGGATATCGAAAACACGGTGCGCGCCGCCGAGGCCGTTCTGCGGTCGCTGAGCTAAACTGGAAAGCCATGCGCATTCTTGCTCTTGACCACGGCTCCAAACGCATTGGCGTGGCCGTCAGCGACGAACTCAAAATGATCGCTCAACCGCTTGAGTTCGTTCCGGCCGAGCCGTTCGTGGATTTCCTGAAGCGATTGACTGACTTGATTGCCGAGAAGCAGGTGGAAATGATCCTCGTGGGTATGCCTCGCAACATGGACGGAAGCTACGGGCCGGTTGCATTAAAGGTGGAGGAATTCGTGGCCACTTTGCGCCGCTCGTTGGCTGTGCCAATCAAAACGTGGGACGAACGGTTGACTTCCGCCCAGGCCAATCGGTACCTGATCCAGGGAAATGTTCGGCGCGAGAAACGACGGCTCAAGGTCGACCAAACGGCCGCCGCGATTCTCCTGCAGAGTTACCTGGACAGCCTGGCGGGGTAACCAGTGAAGAGCCTCCAGCAGCGTAGTGATCAAAAAGTCGCCGACCATTCCCAAGGGGCCCGGCTGGGCCCCCAAAAATTCAAACTGACCATCGCATATGACGGCACCGGGTACGAAGGCTGGCAAATCCAGAAAATAGGGACCGGTGTCCAGGAGAAAGTTGAACAGGCGCTGTCCAGGCTGTTTCCCAGCAAACCGCGCGTTCACAGTTCCAGCCGGACGGACACCGGCGTTCACGCCGTCGGCATGGTGGTCCACTTCGAAGTGCCGCGTGGCGAAAGTTCGATAACTCCCCCAAAGCTCCTGCTTGCCGTCAATGCATGGCTCCCCGAAGACGTGCGGGTCTTGCAGGTTTCGCGGGTTTCAACTGACTTTCATGCGCGGTTCGACGCCAAAGGAAAACAGTACCGCTACTTTGTTTGGAACCACCCCGCGATGAACCCCCTGCTTCGCCGAACGGCCTGGCATGTGCCTAGGGTACTGGACATCGACAGCATGCGCGCTGCGGCGCAGCACTTTGTGGGACGCCATGATTTTCGCGCGTTCACCTCCAACCCGGGCTATGACCGGGAATCGACCACGCGCCACTTGTCCCGCTGCGACGTAAAAAAATCCGGTTCGTTGCTCACTTTCATCATCGAAGGGGACGGGTTCCTGTACAAAATGTGCCGTGGCATAGCCGGCACACTGGTGCAGGTTGGCCTCGGCAAATTTCCTCCCGGGTCGATTAAAGACCTGCTGGCCAAGGCCGACCGGCGGCTTTCGGGCATGACCGCTCCGGCCCATGGCCTGGTTTTGTGGAAAGTGTTTTACCGCCGCAAATGATGCACGTCGTCCTGGTTGAACCCGAGATTGCCCCGAACACCGGCAATGTCGCCCGGTTGTGCGCTGCCACCGGAAGCGGTTTGCACCTGGTCGAGCCGCTCGGTTTTGAGTTGGGGGATGCGCAACTTAAGCGGGCGGGAATGGATTACTGGCAACAGGTGGATTGGCAACGCTGGCCGAGTTGGCCGGAATTCCATCGCGCGTTGCCTCCGGGCGCGAAAACCTGGTTCATTGAATCCAACGGGCCGAAGCTGTACACGGACGCGTGCTTTTCAGATGGAGACTACCTCGTTTTCGGGCGCGAGACTGCCGGTTTGCCCCCATCCATTCTAAATGAAAATCGTGACCGGTGGCTGCGAATTCCCATGTTCAATCCCAAGGCGCGCTCGCTCAACCTGTCCAACTGCGTTGCCCTTGTGCTGTTCGAAGCGCTTCGCCAGCAGGGCTTCCCCCGCGCGCTTTAAACAAAGCTCTACAGCTTCATTTCGGCCTCGCGCAGTATCGTAATGACCTTCTCCGGCTTATCCGCGGTGAGCAAAGCTTGCCTCAGTTTCGGGTCTCTCAGCAGGCGAATCAGCCGCGCAAGCACCGCCAGGTGCTGCGTGACAGTCGGCGCGACGACCAGGAAGAACAACCGGGCGGGCACCGAGTCGGGCGCTCCGTACATAATGCCTGTCGGGTGGCGGCCGAAAACCACCAGCGCGCTATCGACCAATCCCACCAGCGCGTTGCGGGAATGCGGCAGGGCGATGCCATCGCCGATGCCGGTGCTGTACAGTTGCTCCCGCTCGTGCAGGGCCCGAAGCAGGGTTTGGCGCGCCTCCGGTTGGTTCGCCAATTCGGGAATCTGCGTGACCAGCTCGTTGAGCACCGATTCACGGTCGGCGCTCCCGAGATTTAAATTGATCCGTGTCGGCGCAAGCAATTCGTGCAGCGCGAGCTGCCCTGAGCTTTTCATAAGCTGCTGATCATACCTTCCACTCGTCAGGGAATCAAAACAACTCGGCCATCAGCTATTTCGGCATTTGCCGGATGAACTCGTCCGCGCCCGCAATCGAGGCGTTCATCTCTTCAATCAACTTGCTCACGTCTGCCTGGATCTTCTCGGATTCACCCCCGAGTGCCGCGATCGCCTGCGCGTTGAGGCTATGTTTGAGCGCCAGCACGTAGTCGTGAAGCTTGTGCAGCACAGGATCCATGCTTCGCTCGGACCGCTTTAACGCGTTGAGCATTTGTTCGTAACGCAGCCGGGTGTCGGTGAGTTGCTGCCGGCTCGTTTCGCGCAGGCTGTCGGTCCCAATCTCCCGGTTCTCTTTTTCCCACTCGGCGAACAGGTCGCCGGCGACCGTTTCCACTTCCTGGATGCGCTTGTGCACAGCGGTCACTCGCGCCGCCGCATCATCGTAATCGGCTTGTAATCCGCGATACCGCTTTTCCAGCTCGCCTCCTTCGAACCCCGTGATTTCCTTCAGGTGCGTCAGGGCATCTTTGAATTGCTGTTGCGCCCCCTTTTCCTCGTCGCGCGCGGACTCCACCCGCTTTTTGAGAATATCCCGCTTGTACACGCCGAAGTTTTCGTAAGCCGAGTAAATCGCGTTTCTGCACCCGGTGAGGGAAAGCAGCATGCCGGCCAAAACGCAAACAAGCCTGGTTTTCATCATCCTTGCGAGGCTCGCATGCATCGGCCCCCGGGTCAACCGCCCGCGCCAAATTCAGGTCACACAAAAACGCAGGACGCAAAGAGAGGCGGAGCGACAACGACCCGGACGACGCGATCGGACAGTTGCTTTCACGATCCGCGCAGCGTTCGGCCTGAACCCGAAATGAACCCGAAGGGTGCACAGCCAGGTGCCAGCGATTTGAACAGGTCGTGGCCCCCTAAATTCCTTTCCCACGAAACACCATGCTCCTGAGAAGCACGCGTCAAGCGCCATATCCTGATGTCTCCCAGACTTGCCCGATCAGTGCTGAGGAGTTACTATTCTGGTTGTGACCCCCTCGTGCAAGCGTCGATTTGGTTCATGTTCACCAGTCCCCCGAATCGGCCATTCAATATGGAGGCTGAAGGGCAGATGAGCGTGGCAAAGGTGTGCTCAGATTCTACCCGCAGGAAAGTTCTACGAGTGAACATGCTGCACAACCAGTTGGAAGTGAGGCGGGGTTTGGCCTTGCCGTATTTCATCGCTCCTGGGTCCAGCGCGCCTGAATTTACTCGAGGACGGCATGACCAGACCGCAGTTCATCGCATTGCTTTTTGGCTACACGCTTGTGGATGTGGTGCACATCCTGGAAGCACTCTTTTGTGCGGTTGCTCAGTTGCCCAGCCCTGGTGTCTTCGTGAGTGTGCACCAAACCCGGAACAGACGATCAAAGGCGCGGGTGAGGAGATCCCAGTCGGGGTCCGTTTTGGCCCTTGCCATGAGGGAATCCAGAGTTTCAAGGCGCGTACTTAGGCGCGATGCATCTATTCCTAAGGTTTGGCCCCGTTGAAAACCGCTTGAGGGGGAGCAGGAGCGGGTGGCGCGTCCCATTCGGCCTTCGCTGGCCTCCTCGCTTGGGCGGACAGAGCGGCCATTTCGCGGGCAGTTGCGGCATTTATGCGAGCCATGGCAGCGACGTCGCCCGTCCGACTACCATCGTCAATCTCAGCTCAGTGCCGTCGCAGATGGCCTCCGTACTTAATCGGATTGTCGGTTGCTGATCGCCTAAGGTATCCTAAAGGCCGTTCGTGCAACCCTGGCAATCCCCGGGTTCTCGACAGGGAAACCGTTTCGTCAGCTTTGGGAAACAGGCTGCTTTTTCATTATGCCAAGCACGTTACGCAGCATTGCCGCGGCGGCTATTTCTGTGGTGCTCTGGTCCGCAACCGTCCGGGCGCAGGCGACCACAGTTGTCCCCCCGACGTTCGAGGAGTTGACAGCCAGGGCGGATTTGATTTTCGTTGGTACGGCAATTAACTCCCGTTCGGAATGGAGGACCAATGGAAGCGATCGGGCCATCTTCACGCTGGTCAGTTTCCAGATAGAGGACGTTATCAAAGGCAATAAAACGCCGCTCGTCACGCTTCAGTTTCTCGGCGGGACAATCGGTGACGTGAGTTTGGACGTATCCGGGACTCCTCATTTTACTGAAGGCGAACGAGTGATCCTATTCGTCGAAAAGAACGGCTTCCAGTTCTGTCCTCTAGTTGGCGTGTTCCACGGTAAATTTGCCACCAGGACGGATGAAAAGACAGGACGGGAAATCGTGGTAATGCATGACGGGCATCCCTTGAGGAATGTTTCTGAAATTGGCACCGGTGAAGGTGCCGAATTTATGCTGAAAACCCGGAAAAGTTCGGCCGGTAACGACCGGGAACCCATGACGCTGGAGACATTCAAATCGGCTATCCGGAACAACCTTGCCAAGTCTGCTCAAATCAAATGAACGATGGAGCGAGAGAAAGGGCCGGTAGTGCTCTGGCGGCCGTAGTAGTGGCTGCAATTCTCTGTTGGTGCCCGCCATTGCAAGCCTACGTTTTCCTCACCTCCCCGCCTACAGTATGGCCCGATGGCAACATTCCGATGGACTTGCAATTATCAGGACCATCGGGGGGCCTCATCGACGGCAGCACTTCCTGGAAGGCGGTGGCGGAGAACGCCCTTGCGACATGGAACCTCCACCTCAGCACAGTCAAGTTCACAGTTTACACAAAAAGTCCCGGACCATCTGCAGACGGGGACGGAATAAACCAAGTGTTTTTTGCGCCAAACGTCTACGGCCAAGCGTTCGGGAGTGGAGTTTTGGCAATAACGACAACCTGGCGGCTCGGGACACGGCGCACCGAAGCGGACACTATATTTAACAACTCGCTGCCCTGGAACTCTTACCGGGGCGACCTCAGACTATCCGAGACCTTGCAGACGCTGAACGATTTTCAACGCGTCGCCATACATGAGTTCGGCCACACCCTGGGACTCGGGCATCCGGATACTGCCGGCCAGAACGTTGTGGCAATAATGAACAGCCATGCTTCCGATCTGGATACTCTCGCCACCGACGACGTCGACGGCGTCACCGCCCTGTACCCCGGGCTGCCGCCGTGGATTGCGACACAGCCTCAAAGTCAAACCGTCACCGCCGGGAATGCGGTGGTATTCAGCGTTGTTGCTTACGGCGACCCGGCTCCGGCCTACCAGTGGTACCTAAACGGCAATCCTATCCAAAATGCCAACGACTCATCGTTCGGCATCCAAAACGTCCAGCCCAGCAGCGGGGGTAGCTACACCGTCCGTGTTTTTAATTCCTATGGCTCCACACTAAGCCAGGCAGCAGTCCTGAGGGTGATCGTACCGCCTTCCATCACTTCTCAGCCGCAAGGCAAGACGGTCGCAGCGGGAGCGAGCATTACCTTCTCCGTTGTTGCCTCGGGAACAGGCCCACTGAGTTACCAATGGTACAAGGACGGGTTCCCAGTAATTAACGCCGTTAGCGCGGTTTACACTGTTGCCAAGGCGCAACCAAGCGACACAGGGGTTTACAAGGTGACGGTTAGCAACCTCGCTGGAGATGTTGACAGTGCGATCGCGATGTTGACAGTCCAATACTCCCCTGTGATCAGTTCGCAACCTTCGAGCCAAACCCTAATTGTCGACGAAACAGCCACTTTCATGGTGGTAGCGGAAGGAAGTCCCCCGCCAAGTTATCAGTGGAATTTTAACGGCCACGCCATTGCTGGTGCAAATCAATCTAGCCTCACAATCGTCGGCGTTTCCACGAACAGCACGGGATATTATAATGTTTCCATTACCAACACCCTCGGTAAGACGAACAGCACTGTGGTGTCTTTAACGGTGCTCGACCCGTTTCCAGGCATCTACAACACGGGAATGAACGACAGTCGAGGATTGCTGCCGGACGGGCAGGTGGATCCGCACTACAAACTCACGGCCAACCCGGACAACGCAGCTTCCAGCGATGCAGTGGTGGAGGATTCGAGCCTGCCCCCAATCGCTACCGGAGATTGGATTCAAAACTCGGCTAAATCAAAATGGATTGGTCCATCGGTCGACACAATTGCAGCGCCCGCCGGAAATTACTCCTATGTTTTGACCCTGAACCTCACCGGCTACAATCCGGCGACAGCCATTCTGGCGGGTAGCTGGGGCACGGATGACGGAGGGTTGATTCTTCTGAACGGAGTGGACATGGGCTTTCACAGCGCAGGCTTTTCAGCTTTTTCGACCTTCTCATTGAACAACGGCTTTGTGCCTGGCACCAACTTTGTTGAGTTCAGAGTCAACAACGCTGCCAGCTATACCGGGCTACGCGTTGAGAACCTAAGAGGCACCGCGCAAAAGGGAGTTTCTCCCCCGTCAATTACCGCAGGCCCGAAAAGTCAGTCAGTAATTGTTGGTGACAACGTCACCTTTGCAGTTACGGCGACCGGAGCCGGTCCATTGAATTACCGCTGGTGGTGGATCACTGGCACGAACAATCCCACGACGGACGCGACTTGGACAAACTCGACTCTAACGTTGGTGAATGCGCAGGCGAGCAACGCAGGAAAATTCTATGCAGTTGTAAACAACTCGGGAGGTGTGACCCTCACCGCAATGGCAACTCTTACGGTTTCGCCCCCTCTCGCAGGTGTCACGATTGACAGTGTAACGCTAAATGGCGGCAAGTTCAGTTTGTCATTCAGCACGCAAACGGGACATTCGTACACCGTGCAATCCTCGCCGACGCTCAACCCGGCCAGTTGGTTAACCTTCACGAACATCACCGGGAATGGGTCGCCGGTACAGGTCACGGATTCCGGGTTCACAAACTCCTCCCGTTACTACCGGGTGGCGGCTCACTAATTCCGCGCTGCGCTGCGTTGTGGTATGGACCTACGGCAGGAGGCCGGCTCGGTAAAATCGGTTCCCACTCACCGGGCTCTGGTCAATTAGCATGAACGGGCCATTTCGCTTCCAGCGCGGGGGGCACCTGGATCCGCCCCGACGGGGTCGGCGCGATCTAAAGGATGGTTACTCTTTCATGGGGCCGAACATTGCTAACCGGGGTCGCTCTGGGCGTTGTCATCAGCCGAACGCCGCGAAGGATGCCACCGCCACAGATAACCCCTCCAAAGCCCTTCCCTCAGGTCGGTTTGGGCGAGTGGGAATGGTTTTCGTTGATGGAGCGAATCAGCCAAGGGTTGACGTTTGCCGACGCAATTCGAACACGATGCCATGGTCTGCTACGATGCCCAAACATGGCGCTGCAATGCCCCTAGGAGTCGTTTTGATATCAGGGTGAAGCTTCTTCACACCGAATCGCCCTGATTGCTTTTGATTGATTTGTTATTGTTTTCTAAACCTCGAACGTGAAAAGCAAGCAACGGACGTTAAGCGACAAAAAGAGCAAGGCGCTAAGGACCCGGAGAGCGATCATCGCACGGTAAAACCAGGCTAAAAGTGAGTTCCGACTCAGTAAAAAGAAGTGGTGGTAGGAGAAGGATTCGAACCTTCGAAGGCGTAAGCCAGCAGATTTACAGTCTGC
>DATGLT010000324.1:0-4955 GCA_035294005.1 Verrucomicrobiia bacterium | reverse complement strand
TGTGGTGCTCTTGGTTGGCGCTGGCGTATCCAGTTTTGCAGTGTGTCCTTGGCACGCTGAAGCAATTCGGGGTGGGTGCGCAACTTAGCTGCGATGGCTTGGTCCAGCGCCAGGCTCCGCTGGTCAATCCATTCATGACTTCGGTTTCGTTCTTGTTGCTGCAACTTCATGGACGGCCCTAATTTTAAATCTTTTCTTTAAACTTGTCGATTTTGGTTTTGCAGAGCTGCGTTCGGCGCGAACGTGATGCGTAAACCTCCCGAGCGACTTTATTGTATGAGTCAAAGAGAACGACGGCCGCGTAGCATTTAGGCGACTTTATTGAATTCAGCCGTTTCTAGAGGATGCGAGAATTCGGTCTAATTTGAGGGCCACTTTATTGGACACCGAGAATTTGTGTCGCGTGAATTCAAACCTGAACTGCGTTTAGCGACTTTGAAAGTCGTGGATCGCGGTTTTAAATGAAAAGGACTTGCCGGCTGAGGTGCCATCGATGGACGAACCTGCTGCGGCCTGTCGAGAAAGGGGTTGACTCGGCGATTCGCAGAGGTTGCTTTGAGTTCCTGGTTGACATCATCCCGATAATGCCATAGCGTGATAACGTCAACATGCCTAGACCAGAGGTATTGGAAGAAATCGGAATCGGGACGGCCAACCCCCGGGCGACAGTCGAACGTGGCACTGAAACGATAAAAAGTATCGTGTCCAAGGCCGGGGAATCCGGAATCCACGACCTGCAGGTAAGCCTGAACGAGGTTGATTTCCTGGTCAAAGCGGCCCAACTGGCCGCCAGCACCATTGTGCACCTGGATCCTACGGAACAACGGCTTCACAAAGCCCGGTTACGTGGTGTCCACCGTATGGTGGAACTGCGCAAGGCAGCCGAGCCGGTCTTGGAAAGTGGTGAGGTTTGCCAACTGCTGGGTGTCAGCCGCGAAACGGTGCGTAAGAAAGTGGACCGCCGCCAACTGTTGGCGCTTCCGAAGGGAGGCGATCGCGTTTTTCCCGCTTTCCAGTTTAAGGATGGCGCTGTTCTGAACGGCTTTGCCAAGGCGTTAGCCGCCCTGGATACCGAATCGGTGTTTTCGGTTTTGGCCTTCTTTCTCACTCCCAATGCGGATTTCGGGAATAAGACTGCTATCCAGATGCTCGAGTCTGGTGAAATTGAACCGGTACTTTCAGAGGCGAGGACCTTTCTGAAGCATGGCGCTTGATTCGAGGCTGCCTCCCCCGCCCTCTGACCTGGCAGCCCGCAAATTGCCCCTGGTGACCATTAGAGGTGACCTGTTTAGGATCCACCGAGCGATTCATACCTGGCGGCATTTTGGTCGAAATATGTCTGAGCGTTTTGATGACGCCCAGGGTGTGTTCGGCGTACTCTATGCTTCGACCACGCCCGATGCGGCGTTCGCAGAGGTCTTCTTGCGCAAGTTGGCCTCGATGTCGGTCGCCCAGGTGGACCTGGAGGCACGAGCAATTTCGACCCTTAAAGCAAGGCCGCCGAGGTGTGTTGAGTTGACTGGGAGCGGACTCCGGAAGCTTTCTTGCGATAACCGGATCTCCACCGAAACACCTTACCAGACGACGCGCCTGTGGTCCCGGGCATTGTTCTTGCACCCTCAACAACCCGACGGCCTGGTCTATCGCAGCCGTCATAATCCACGTTTTAGATGTCTCGCGTTATTTGATCGTTGCGACGCGAAACTGACGGAGGTGCGTTCCGAACCTTTGATGGACCCGCCGCGTCGCGCGTGGTGTTCTGTGCAACTCGACCGTTATGCTCTCGCGATGACGTGAAGGCTCGTCAAGCGCTGTTTTTCAGTAGCGGGCCCGGTAAAACACGGCGCGTGAGTTTGAAGAAGGCAGAGCCAGGTGGGCGTTGGTGCTTGCGAGCAGGTTGGTCTGCACGGGAAACCAATTCAGAAGATTTGTGGTGGATTCAAGCACATACGTCCGTCCCGTCTGGCCGGCGACCCAAAGATCAAAGGCGCCCCCTGCGCTGACCGAACCCGGCTTGAGCACCGGAGGCGTCGCAACTGAAGCCGGGGGAAGAATGAATAGAGTGATGCTCTGCGGAGGAACGGTTGGTGTGAACGCTGCGGAGGCGGGAATATCGGCCAGGCGCGTAATGACATTGCTGGCGGTCAATTGCCAGGCCTGGGCGGAGCCACTCGGAGTGAAGTTGGTCAGCGCGATGCTTAGCGCGGCTCCGCTGGTGAGTTGCTTGTTGATCACCATGATGGTCATAGCGCCATCGGATGATCGTTGGGCCGCAAAGGCGGCAACGTTGTCCGGGTTGGGAACCGACGCGTTCACGGACACATCGCCAAATCCAGATCCTGCGCCGTCGTAATTGCGGTACATCTTCATCGCAAGATAGGCGGGTGAGCCAGTTGCCGGCGTGGTCCAGCGCGTTGCCAGGTCCAGGCCTTCGCGGGCGAAAATACCGAGAATGTCGGCCTGGGCCGTTGCGCCGTTGATATGGGCCTCGGCGCCCCAGTTATATTCGGTGATGCCGGTTTTTGTGCCGGGGTAATATGTGGCTGCCCAGTTTTTGAGGCGGGGAATCAATTGCACGACATCGTTAATCCAGCTCGAATCGACGTAGTTGGTATCCCAGAGCGACCGGGTGGAACGATTGCGCAGCAGTTGGGTGGTGGTCGAAGTGTCGCTGCCGGATTCGCCGCCCTGCGGGTAATAATGAACGGTCAGGTAATCGAGGAGCCGCAGGTTCGTGTTGGTGGCCTGCTGATGGAATTGGTTCAACAGCCATGGAATGTAATCCCAACCGCCATTTGCGGCGCGGTCGGGGTAAGAACTCCAGCCATGCTGGCTGCCGTATTGTTGATCGTACCCGCTGTAAAAATAGCCTGACCACCCCCACTCCTCCGGCGCCAGGACAACTGCATTGGGGTCGAGCGCTTTGACCATCCCTGCGTAATCGAAAACTTTGTCGCGGATTTCGACCATGGTCGGGCCGACCGGATGAATATCCTGGTGTGTCGCCTGCCAAAGGCTGTGTTCGTTATCCATGATGAAGTAACGAACGCCGCCGCTGGACGCCAAACCCCAACGGTTGGTCAAGTGTTGGACGAAAGCCCGTTGGAAGGCGGAATTAGTCGGAGAATTCGCGTCATTCGGATCATTCCAGGTAATGGCGCGATTGGAATTGGTGCTGCTCTGGCCATTGCCGGCGTCGGGAAACCATTGGGCGTCGTTGCCCGATTGCGGCCCATACTTGGCAATGGAGTAACTGGCCAGTTTGCCTCGATTGGCTCCGAGTTTCGGCACCCAGCCAATCATGGGAATGGTCAGCAAAGGCTCGGCACCGGCGGCCTTGCTATTGGCGACGAAATCATCGGCAGCGGCAGCAGGCGTGGCGGGAGAATCGGCAATGCTCTCGAAATACCAATCGGCCGCATGGTTATGGGCGTTCAGTTGCCAGTTGTAACGGGTCTCGGAATTTCCGCCGGAGCGATTCAAGGGGACGTTGAGATCTGCCAACTGGTTCGAGGTGGCAAAGGCAACGCCATAGATCAAAGGGCTGATTGGATGCCGGCTTGCGCTGGCATCGATGGCAATCGAAACCACGGTGTTGGTCACCGGAGGTGGGGGATTCGTATTTGCGAGCAGCGAAATGTCGTCGAGGTAAAATGTCGGCTGCGCGGCGCCAATGCGGTCCTGGATCCAAAAACCGGTGAAGTTGGCCTGGTTTGCAACACCCAGCGAGGCCAGGGTTACGGTAAGGCGTTGCCAGGAGTTCGTCGGGAGAGGCGCAAGTGTAACCGCCGGCTGTGCCGTCGAACCGAGGATCCCCTGGACCTGCAGCATTTGGCCTCCTGCAGCGCCGCCGTTTATCCAAAAGGAGAGGGCGGAATAGGGTGTGGAATCGAATGCGGTGTGCGAGATGTAGATTGCCTGGTAACTGGCATTGGCAATAGTTACGGCAATCGAATCGGAGCCGGAATGGGCTGGACTGGTGTTGTTGTAATTGAGAGTGGCCCAACCCCAATTCTGCCACCCGTTCTGGAGCGAGTCGGTGTAAATTTGTTGGTCAGTTTGCCCAAAAAGAGGGACAGCCTGAAGGGCCATGATTCCAAAGAATACCGCTTTTCTCCTTAAAAACGCCGCCAAACAACAATGCATCGGAATTAATATGGCAGGTCTCGTGCCAGCAGGGAAAAGGAAAACAGCACGCGAGAAGTCGCGGCACATTCGGTCAGACGCAAGCCGCAGCCGTAGAGCAACAAAACGACAAGCCGGTACGGAGGCTGCAGGTGCTCGAGAATCGCCTCCACTTCGTCCCGCGACAGCACAACCGGGCCAGCGGAGATCCTGCGAGGCCGAAGTTGGACAAATGCAGGTAAAGACTTGGGTTTTGAGGGTCCGGGCGCACCAGAAGCCTCACGGCAGCGGTTGCGTGGTGACGTTGCTCAATCGAATAACCTTTTGCACCGAGTTGGTCAGAAAGGGGCCAAGTGCGGTCGGGGCAGTAGGCTAGAACTCTTACTTTTTGCAGAACAAGAGGAAGAACTTCGCCTATTTTTGATAGTTCGGCCTGAGGGCTTGCGGCACATTCGCCCGATCCATGCGGGCCTCGAAAGCGGCGGTTATTGTGACGGAGTTCTTCCATCATAGAAGAGGGTGGCGTCCGTAAAATCCAAGGCCAAGAACGGGTGAATTGTGCTTAGCGTCATGCCAATGGTCAACAATAATTCTTTACATCGCAGCTGCTTGGATTAGGTTTAAACTAATGAAACGGGAAAAATTTTCCCCGGGGATGTTCTATGATCCTGCCAAATGGCAGGATCATGAGATCTATCTACTCACCTCTGAGGTAATCCGACAAGAGGTTTTTTAAGTTTATTCACAGCGGGTTTTTGACGGGGTTCTTGCCGACCTCAATTTGCTTGAACAGACCGACGAGTTTACTGCCGCTTCTTCGCAGAGCCGCT
>DATGLT010000323.1:0-10860 GCA_035294005.1 Verrucomicrobiia bacterium | reverse complement strand
GTATGCGTCGGCGTCCCTCAATCATTACCGCTTGCTATATCCAAGCTGAATTATGGCCGTAATGCCACCCTATTGTACGAGTCTCAATAGTCAAAAAACAATTCGTTCCCGCGGCCCACACGCCAGCGCCTCGGTCGGCATAGCCGTTGGTCAATGTGAACCCCCAAACCCAAGCACCATCGGCAACAGATAGACATCGGTTGGTTCCACCACCGTCGATAAGGGTCGCGCGAGCGCCGTTCAGACTGGAAAGCACGATGGCTTTGTTCAGGACGACGCTGCCCAAATAAACGCCGTTGCTTACCATGACCAACGAACCAGCCGGCGCAACATCGACCGCGGCTTGTATGTTCGTGGCCGCTGTTGCCCAACTGGAGTAGGGCGGGGTGGGATTTGGACTTACAGGCGCCACGAACAACTCAGCGCCCGTGCTGGCATATCGCGCTAAGGCGAGCAAAAGTGCCGCAAAGGACGCCGTATGCTTCATCATTTTGCCTCGGGGTGTTTGCGTTGCCGGGAGGATGTTGACGCGACCTGCGCCTAGCTCCCTGTCCCAGCGTCTCGACCAGGGAGTTGGAAACGTGGGTCCATGCGCCCATGTTAATCCGTCGCGCGTTCCACTTCAAGGTCATAGTCGTTTGTCTGGATGCGTTCTCATTCGACATGGAGGGAAACACGACTGGTACAAAAATTTGCGCACCCGGATGGCGCAACCAGTTCCCCGGCACCGCGAGATCAAGGAGTTTCTCGCGAAGTCCATTTTGAAGAAGCTTTCCTGAAAGCCGAACCAACGGATGCATCGGGCCTCGCGGCGGGATTTGAGTTACATGCGGACTGCAAATGGCGCGAGTCGGGCGATCCTTGGCGTTTGACTGGTTAACATCACCCCTCCGGGCAAGGAATTTCCTAGTCGTAGGTTGTCCGAATCCGGGCTTATGGTGCGGCGAGCACACCGGCTTTTTGTGTGCGTGAAAAAACGCATGAAAACGGACGGCCAGGCATTTCTGGAATATATGGAAGGCGCTTCAATGACCCGGTTCGAGTTGCGCTTTTCGAGAATTTCCATGCGGCTGGATCTTGGGGCGGCCCTGGACGCAAGGGAGTTAAGCCTGCTTTACGAAGCGGCATTTTTAGCAACTCTGTGTAATATTTCTTTCAATGGCCTCGGAGGGTGCGAGGGCGAGATCAAGCCTGACCGGGAGTTCATCCGCACGCTTCTGGAACGCGAATACATGCGAGCCCGTTCTTTGTTCTTCGGATGCAAGGGTATCGGGGGCCTTTCAAAGTCTCAGCGTCAGTCGGTTCAGGCCATTTTTCTCAAGGTGTGCGTTGCCGATCAGAACCTGGGTTAACGCCAAAATCCTGTGGGCACGTTGGAGAATTGTGGTTTTGGAAAGAAGAGTGATTCGGGCAACGGTTCGCCAAGGAGGTGGGGATGGGGGATCCCGCTGAAGAAAACGATCCGCCACCCGAATCGCGAAGATTTTTTACAAAACGTTTCCAATCTGTCAACCGGAAAACGAAAAAAAATGTGAGCATCCGTAAATTCCCTTATACTCCGGTAATGAATTCCTGATAGTGAATCCGCTGTTTCCCGACCAGAAACCCCTTTCAGCGCGGTTCCGTACGTGGCACCCGGGTGAGTGCCGAATCCCAGTGACCGAACCTGTCCGCCGGCAGTTCACATCCCTCCGGATAAACCAGGTAAGCTGTGTTTTTGGAACAGGCCCAGGCGTTTACGAGGTTTTCTCTTGGAAAAACCTTGCGCACATTCCGGGACGTCCCCGGGTCATTGATGATGGGCTGTCCGGACTCTGTGAAACCGACGCAGACGACCAGGTGACCGTTGGGCCCGGGGCCTTTGGCTCGCAACCGGTCATAGTCCACCGATAATCCAACCGGAATGCCCCGCTCAATCCACTGTTCAATTTCAGAAACGTCGCTCAGGCGGGTGACGTACGCCCGGAGCGAGTTGAATGAACCGGCGTAAGCCATGTTGAACGGCCAATTGCCGGCTCCCTTCCATTCCGCGTCATAGACCTGTGAGGCGACTTCCGGCACTGGTCTGTCCAGGTCCGGCCGTTTCAGCTTCTCAGCCCAAAATGCGAGCATCATCGACACTGTCGTCGGACTGCACAACGTGTTGCCGTTTGGATAGATCATTTGAGTCCGCTCAGGCACCGGCAGCACCTTGCCCCACGCGCCGCGGTCCGGGGGCAGTTGCCCGGGATTGGCATTGGCATCGGCCAGACTAATGCCGAGGAACTTCAATGCCGGCGTTGGCCTGGGATGGTTCTGGAGCCGGACACGGACTTGCACTGATTCGGCCGATCGAGCCAAAACGAGGGTATCTGTTTTGACCTCTCCGTCGTCATCCTTTTGCCCCGCGACGCTGTGCCGATTTGTGTCGGTAACGGAACTCGACCATCGCCCCAACTGATAATACCTGGTCTGTTTATCCCCACAACGGGCGCGGGCTTCCACGGCCAGAGAGCCTTCACCTGACCGGGTATTCCAGGACACCACTACTTCGTTGAAATGGATTTTGGATTTCAGTTCGGGCGAAGTTAAAACGATTTCACCTGGCGCACTGTTGCTGCTGAACCCTGCGAAGGAATCAACCGCGATGAACTGGCGTCCGCGGCAATCGGTCGGTTCGGAGGCGCTCGCGTAGAGTGATGCGAACGGTGTCGCAGCAACAATGACCGCTAAACGGAACGAGGTGAAGTGGTATGGGAGCAGCATTATTTGGTCGCTCGGGCTATTACCCTTGAACCGGGGAAAGTGTCAACGGTTTGTTGATCCGCTCGCCTGATTTCCAGGGGCATCTGGGAGCCGCGCATTCGCCCGAGTTGGGAGTCAAGGATCACGAGTGTTTCGGCCGTTTCAACTGCATTGTTTCGGCTTCGAGCTTGAAAAACATTCTGCCCGACTTACGCTAAGCGATGATGAGCCCATTATTTCTCAAAACCGGGTTGCGAGCCTGCCCGCGTCGTTTTTGGCCCGGTGCCTTGCTTGCTCTGCTAGCGATGGTAATCGCGGCGGCAGCCTCGGATGATTCCCGTTCGCAGCTCGCTTTTCGGGATGAACTGAAGAAAGCAAATTTCAAAATCGCCCATGAATGTTATGTCGATGACAACTGGGAGATTTTTGTGATGAATGCCGACGGTTCGAATCCTGTGAACCTGACCCACACTCCAAAACTTCATGAGCATTACCCTCAAATCTCGCCTGACGGCACCCGGATCGCCTTTTCCGTCGATCAGGGTGAGGGCCGCGAGGCTGTGCGCAGCTTATGCGTGATGGACATCGACGGCAGGAATCGCAAGACGTTGGTGGATCATGCGCGTGAGCCTTTTTGGAGCCCGGACGGCAAGCGAATCGGTTTTCTTCCACAAGAGTTTTCGAAATTCAACGTCATCGACTTCTACACAAGCGGGATGAGCTTTTACGATCTCGCGACCGGCAAAATCACGCCCCACGTCAACAGCACGAACCTTCATCACCTTTACAATCCCGGCTTTTCTCCTGATGGAAAATGGATCGTTGCCACTGTCCATGCTGGCATGGGTTTCGACCATGCGATCCTGCTGATCGAAGCCAACGGCCCGCGAATCATCAATCTCAACATCCCCGGCTGCCGTCCTTGTCTCAGTCCGGACGGCAAACAGATTGCCTGGGGCGCCGGCGATCACGAGTTGGCCGCCGCTCCAATTGATTTAAGCGCGGAAACACCCGTCGTTGGCGATTGGCGTCTGCACATAAAGGATCAGACCAACAAAATCTATCACGTTGATTGGTCCCCTGACAGCCGGTTCCTGGGTTTCAGCCGAGGCCCTGAAGGGGAAGGGGATCTTACCAAGCCCGGCACTTTTCAGGCCGCCTGCGAAATCGTCGGCGTCCACGCCGCCGGCTGGAATATCTGCGCCGTTTCCGCTCAGGCCAACGGGGTCATCGATCTGAACGACGCGGCAAGCACCAACTTTTGCGTGTTGACCACCAACGGCTCGAGCAACAAGGAACCGTCCTGGTTCCGCGCCGGCCGTTAAGCTGTTTCCCAGTTCAGACGAAGTATGATTCGGCTACTGATTCCCCTGGCGTTTATTTTGGTGCTGGCAGGTTGCGAGCGGCGCGATGCGGTCACGGCGGGCTCGGAACAGCCCAATAAGATTTCCCAGGATCATCCTCGAGAACTCTCCACCAAATGCGGGCCCATGGTTTATATCGCGGCCGGGCAGTTCATGATGGGCAGTGACAACGGCAACCCGGATGAGGCGCCGGTTCACAAAGTCCGTCTCAGCCCGTTTTGGATCGATAAATTCGAAGTCACCCACGAGATGTTTGCAAAGGTCCAGCTTCCCGACCCTTCGCACTGGCAGGATAATCCCTCCAAACCGGTTGAACGGGTGCGTTGGCGTGATGCTAAACGCTTTTGCAATGAACGATCCCTGCTCGAAGGGCTCACGCCGTGCTATAACGAAAAGACGGCGGATTGGGAGTGCGACTACTCGGCAAGCGGTTATCGCCTGCCAACGGAAGCCGAATGGGAATATGCGTGCAGGGGCGGCACTGACGGCGCCTTTGATTTTGGCCAGCCCGATAAACTTCGCCAGTACGCGTGGTTTGCCGATAACGCAGACCAGAAAACACACGTTGTTGGCCAGAAAAAGGAAAACGCCTTCGGCATTTTCGACTTGTACGGCAATGTTTCCGAGTGGTGCGAGGACGTCTATAGCCCCACCTATTACAAGGAAAGTCCCGATCAGGACCCGCACGGACCACCCAGCCCAGGCAAGGATGTAAAACGAGTCATCCGCGGCGGCAGTTGGAAATCGAGCGTCAACCAGTGCCGCGCTACATTTCGGCAGGGTGAACGAACCGGGGATACCGACGCTTGTTTCTCGACTGACTTTTGTGGTTTCCGTTGCGTGCGCCACGCTTTTTGAACTCCAGCCGGACCGGGGTCTTCGTTGCCCCGAGAGTGGCTCAGGTCGGGGACAACGTTCGATCAATAAAAAACCGTCGGAAAAAAATCTTCACTTTCTACTAAAGATTTAGTTGACCCGGGCTGGACCGTGTTTTAGGGTCGAACTACTAATTAATTAATAATCAATCGGCCGCGTTATGCCGCGAAAATCTGCCAATACCCTGACCAATGCCGAACACCGGATTATGGAGGTGGTATGGGCGCGCGGGTCGGCGACTGTGGCCGATGTGGTGGAAGCACTGAATGGCAAGGATGCGTACACGACGATCCTGACCTTGATGCGGATTCTGAAGGCCAAAGGGTATCTGGCTGCGCGCAAAGAGGGCAGGGCGCACGTGTTCACCCCGCGCGTTGACCGTGACACCGCGGCGCGAAAAGCGGTGCACCAGCTGCTTTCAAAATTCTTTTCAGGCTCCCCGCAGGAACTGGTCCTTTCGTTTCTGCGTGAGGAGGAATTATCGGCTGAGGAACTGGACGCAATCAAACAGAAGATTCACGAGTCGGGGGACGATCGGCATGAGCAATGAATTTTTCGAGTTTTGCGCAAGCGGGATCCTGGGAGCGTTGAACGGGGTTATTCAGGGCCTGCTCGTGGCAGCCCTGGTTGCGATTATTCTACGAGTAGCCCGGGGAACCAACGCCGCGACGCGGCACGCGGTTTGGCTGGCTACTTTGGGTCTGGTGGTGTTGATGGTTCCGGCTGCATGGCTGGCTAATTTGCCCCTGTCACGATCCGGATCGATCCAAGGTGCCCCCGCCGCTGGTTCGATTGAGCCCCTTTCCCCCGTTGCTGGTTTGGTTTCTGGGATGTCGCCGCCGTCTTTGGAGTCGGACCGGGCGGACTTCGCGATTCCAGAGCTGCAGTCCCCGGTCGAAAGCACAGCCTCTTCAATCCCTTCGTCTCTTCTGGCGGACTCCTCAGTCCCGCCAATGCAGGATGCAGGTGCCGCGACGGGCAGGGAGCCTCCGCTGGTCAATGTCGAAAGCGCGTCCGATATATCCCTATTCACCCGGGTTATGGGGAGCATTCTAAGGCCTGTTTCCTGGGGGATTTATAGCGCGACGGCAGAACCGGTTTTAGCCGTGTTGCTTGCCACTTGGCTGGCAGGCGCTGCGATTTCGCTGGGCATTTTGGTTCGTCGGTTGCGTCGAGTGAAAGATTTGGCCCGGGACTCGCGCCCGGCTGGGCCCGAGCTGCAACATGCCTTTCGACAACTACTGGCTGGGACGAACACAACCCGGAACGTCCAATTGAGGGTCTCACCCGGGCATTGCAACCCTGTTGTGCTGGGCTTCGCCGAGCCGGTGATACTTTTTCCGATGTCCCTGGATAATGGCAGTGAGGAGGCCTGGCACGTGCTCTCGCATGAGTTGGCTCATGTGCGGCGGTATGATGACTGGGTCAATCTCGGCCAGCATTTCGCCCAGGCTCTTTTGTTTTTTCATCCGGCGGTTTGGTGGATTGGCAAGCGCCTGAGCATCGAGCGTGAGATCGCCTGTGATGACCACGTGCTCTTGATGGGAACAGCCCGGCGCAATTACGCCCTGACGCTGGCCAGCGTGGCCGGCCGGATCCGACAGCAATCGCTGCTGCTCGGCCCTGGAGTTTCAAACAATCGCAGTCAATTACAACAAAGGATCAGTATGATACTGAATAAACGCAGAAACTCGTCTCCGCGCCTTGCCAAAGGCAGGACTATTTCCATCATCGCCACGGCGGCATTCATTGCTGTTTTGGCACTCTACTCGGCGCCGCGCCTGGTCTTTGCCGACCCGCCCAAAGAACCCCAAGCCGCGCCCGTCGCTCCGGAAGCCTTGGCTGGTGAACCCGGCCCAACACCCGCACCGGAAGCTATTGCACCGGTCGCGCCTGTCGTGGCCGAAACCGCCCCTTCGAGCGATACCCCGCAAGGCGTTGGGGACGGGCCGAAGTTCAAGTCTGACGCCGGAATCGAACCCTCGCCTGTTCCCGGTCCGCCCGTGCCGCCCGATCCTGACCTGGTCAAACCCAAAGCGCCGAGGGCGTGGCGATCGAAGGCCGGCAAAGCGCCGCGATTGGCCGACACTGCGGACGGCGCGGTCCAGGTTGACGGTTCCATTGAGGATCGTCTGAACCGCTTGGAAAAGATGGTTCGCTCACTCATGGACCAGCAGAAGCGCAGTTCCGATATGTTCGCCTTTAATGGCATGCAGGGAAAAGCGTTTCCTGATTTGGACCGGGATCGGGCATCCGAACAAAAGATCAAAGAAATGGCCGAGCGCCAGGCAACTCGGGCTGCGGACCAGGCAAAACGCGCGGTCGAACAAGCCGAGCGGGCCACGCGGGACCTGGAGGCCCGGCTGCAAAAGGATCCCGGCGGAATGGGCCAGACGCGCGAGGCCTTCGAGCAGCAGCTTGAGTCCCTGCGTAATGCGCGGGAGGGGCTCAACCGGGAGATGGAGCGGCTCACTCGGCAAATTCAAAAACTAGAGCGGGAAAAGAAGCGAGCCAACCGGGAAACGCAGGGCCGGGGCGACGGAGCAAAGGACGATTCCCAGGCTCAGAACGGGGTTGACCCCGAAGCCAAGCCATAACTTCAACATGCAGCGGGGTGGGGTGCAGGCAGTTTCTGGTCTGCCTGCGCTCCCTGCTGCCAAGATCCTCACCCATTCTCATTATGAGTGTTGCGAAAGCGAGTGAATCCATCGTGCCTGCTGTGCACCTGGAATTCATTCAGAACCAAATCGAGAACGCCAGTTCTTCGCTCGAAGAGATCGAAGCCTATCATCGTTCACTATTTCTGCATCACCACGCGATCGAATTGGAGAAGCACAAACAGGACGCCCGGATTCACGAGGACCGGCTCGCGTTCCTGGAGGCGCGGTTGAAGCAAACGCATCTTGGGCTTGGCGAACGCCAGAAACTCGTGCCGGTAACCGTGGACGGCCAGGAAGACAGCAGGCCCAGCTTGCCTTGGAACGGGTGGGACTTGTTCATGTTCGTTCTGGGCTTGCTCGGCATCATCGCGTTAATTGGATTCGGGGTGCTCAACATTTCCTTCAATCTTCTTGAATCGGGCTTTGTAACTTTTCGTGAGAGCCCGATTCGGTCGTACCTCTGGGCGGCCTTGCTTCCGATTGGCGCTTTTGGAATCAAGATCGGATGGGATGTATTGGCTGAACGACGGCATCGGACGGTGTATCTGTGGACTTGCCTTGCTGCAGGCATGATCGGAGTGCTTGTTTGGGTGGGCGCATACGCCTGCGTATATCCGACCCTTTCCAAAGGAATCGACGAACAGATCGCCGGCTTGACGGTGTTCGACTCTTCTTCGCACACGGCCGCGGCGGGGCGCCTGAATTTTGCCGGCGCCAAATGGGTCGATGTCATCACCGTGGCCGGGCAGGCGATCGCTGAGATATTTCTTTCCGCGGTCATTGGGATGTACCTGACCAGTTTGTACGCGAAACATCGTCCCGTGCGCCTGGCTCTCGACCCGGCCTTTGTTCAATTGGAACAAGAACAGCGGTTTCTTGAAGAGAGCATTGCGCGGGAACGCTCAGCCCTGGGGCTAGCCAATGGAAACCTGATGCGGTTGGATAACCAATTGTCCGCTCTCGTGGCCTACGGCAAATCCATTTTCCACCGCGAATCGGCTAAACGACAAAGCCAGTCGGAAAAGCGTCAGATCATTCTCGACGAATTATCAGACCATCTTAGGACCCATCTGGGTTCATGGGACGGCGCCCGTGTTGCCGCCGGACAGCCCAATGCCAACGGCAGTGCCGAACCATAAAAGGAGGAATTATGCGTTTCGCTTTAATCCAACTGCTCTTGGTTTGCCCATTGCCGCTTGCAGCCGAACCGGCCAATGTCCCCACGCATCCCGAGACGTTCGTGGTCGGCATCTCCCCTTTTTTGGATAATGCGGTCAAGGACGACGTCTACCGCGGCCTGGTTCATTTGCTCGTCCAGGATCTGCCCTTGAACAGCTCGATCACTGTCTTCGATTCGTTCAACCTTGAAACCGTCGCCAGCCTGACCATTCCTGACTCTCACGCCTTTGAAAGTCCGAAAACTCGCGCCAACCAGTTTTCCGGCTCAATCAATCAGCTCAAACGGTTCCTCGCGGTGGAACACCCCCGGCCCTTCGATTCAAAACTCAAATTCCAAAGCGCGGTCCGCCTTCCACAGTTCCTTGATTTTCTCAGTGAAAACCTCCCCCAATCCTCTGTCCAGCCGAGTGTGTTGATTATCGGCAGCCCACTTTATGAGGATCAAAAGGAGCCGGTCTTTTCGATGGTCGATGGATACTTCCCCTCCGACGGGCACCTCCAGGCTACGCGAGACAAATCCGTGTTCGGCCTCGCGGACGAGCCCGCGCCAAAACGTCATCTCATTGTTCACTGGGTTTATTTCGGTGACCCATGGGTTAGCGAGTTGCATCGCGACAAGGTGACGCGTTTTTGGACTTTGTACGTCCAGGGGCGCGGGGGCGAGTTGGTGACCTTCTGCGGCGATCTGCCCACCGCCATGGACAGTTTCGAGCGCGGACCCGCCGCGGCGGGCAGTAGTTCGCGACAATGGACTCTGGACCCACACCAAACAAAGGTGGAGATGCTGCGCATTGGACGGGCTGTGGACGTGGCTGATTGGATCCAACGGGATTCCATCCTGGAACCCGCCCAGGGTCCGCCGTCTGTCCTGGTGGGGCCGTTAAAGATAGGCATTCGGTGGAAGGACAACATCGATCTCGACTTGTATTCTTCGCCGCGGCCCGGCGCCCAAACTTTGTTTTTTCAACACACTCGTTCCCCGGAAGGATACTATTACAAAGACCATCGCTCCTCACCAGGGCGCGAATTCGAATTCATTGAGTTTGAAACCCCGGTGGACGCACGCCAGGTCGATGCCTTTGTGAATTTTTACAAAGGCAACCGCCCGGGAGGCCCTCGCGGGGAGGTCCGGATCGAGTTCGACAACAAAATCTACTCGGCTGGGTTTGTGATTTCCTCGTCTGAAGGCAATCGTGGCCGGACCGGCCCTTCCCAGGAAGATTGTTGGACCCGCATCCCCGTTCAGGAAATCCTCAAAATTTCCCGAACGGACTAAAGCCCCCTGTAGCGGCACTTCGAGGAGTGCCGCCATGATTCGATTCAGAGGCCAACTCGGAACTCTCCCTTGGCCCCGTCCGGGATTTTCGGAGAAACCTTCCTAAAGGCACCACCAAGGGGTTTGATGTCCGCCCGAGCTTTGCCTCGCGAAGATGTGGTGCATCCCAGGAAACTCACATCTTAATCCGGCGCTCTGCCCATCTGCACCCACTGCAGAAGTGATGAGCCTTTTTCAGACGCTATTTCGCATTGTCTGGTGAGGGCCGTTATCGGCCGGAATAGAAAGGCAACTATGAAATACATTATTGTGGTGGTTTTCGCAGCCGGGCTCGTGGCAGGCTCGGCCTATTATATCAACAAAAGCAAGGCGGGTCGAGCCCAGGAGGTGAAAGCTGCGGTTCGGCAAACGGAAATCTCCACGCCGCAGGAGGAGGCTCAGCCTCGCCGGTTGACCGCTGGAACCCAAAATCCATCCATCTCTCATTCCCGCGCCGACTCGGCGGCAGATTCCGCGCCGGCTCGGCCGATGGTTCCCTTGTCAAAATCCGACGTAGCAGAGGCCGTTGATGTGCTTGTATCCCCAAGCGCATCTTACGAACAGAAGCAGGCTTCGTGGAAAGCTTTGCGCGACCGTGGCGGACTGGACCAGGCAATGACCGAACTTCAAATGCGCGTTGCCGCCAATCCCTCGAACGCTGAATATGCAGCCGTCCTGGGTCACGCGTGTCTTCAAAAATGCGGCACTATTTCCGATGTGCGCGACCAGGGAATCCTCGCCA
>DATGLT010000322.1:0-27717 GCA_035294005.1 Verrucomicrobiia bacterium | reverse complement strand
GGCTAATAGTTGAGAACGTCTTCATGAGGTTAACCACTGGATGGTGCTTTCTCACCGGGTTATTCGTCACATTCTTGAGTTCAACCCCATCAACGGCTGAACTCCTCAAGGTGGCCACATTTAATGTGGAAAGCTACCTCGACGCTCCAGTGGAATCGCGCCAGGCAAAACCCCTGGAATCGCGGGCCAAGGTCAAAGAAAGCATCCTGGTGATGCGCCCGGATGTGATTGCGTTGCAGGAACTGGGCGGTGCGAGCGCTCTTACGGAACTGCGCGAATCACTGCAACGCGACGGCCTGGCGCTCCCTCACTGGGAATTACTTTCGGCAACGGACACAAACATTCACCTCGCCGTGCTGAGCCGATTTCCGTTCACTGCAAGCCGGCTGTATACCAATGAAAGCTTTTTGTTGAATGGCCGGCGGTTCCACATCAGTCGCGGCATCGCGGAAATCGATATCGCGGTAAATCCCGCGTATTCATTCACACTTATAGCGGCGCATTTGAAATCCAAGCGCGCCAGCCCGGAGGCTGAAGAGAGTGAATTGCGGCTCGAAGAAGCCAGAATCCTGCGCGAAAAAATTGACGCGCGGCTGGAGGCCAATCCCGAACTGAACCTCGTTGTCCTCGGAGATTTCAATGACACCATCGATTCGCCGCCTCTCCGAACCGTGATTGGGCGCGGGAAAACAAAACTCGTCGATACGCGGCCCGCCGAAGGCAGGAGCGATTCCGCGGATGGGAACGGCACCAGGCAGCGGCGCTCCGTCACTTGGACGCATTTTTATTCAAAGGACGATAGCTTCAGGCGCATCGATTTCATTCTGCTGAGCCGAGGCATGGCCCGAGAATGGATTGCGGAAAAGTCGTATGTGCTGGCCTTGCCAAACTGGGGAATGGCGTCCGACCACAGGCCTGTGCTGGCCGCGTTTGAAGCGGCCGACCGGTAGCGCCTGGTTCTGGCGTTCGCTACCGGCGCGGTTTGCTGGACCATGCAATTGCCGCTGCGGCGCCCGCGGCAAAGGCGAGGCCCACAAACGTCCAGGGACGCATTGACCAATGCCCGTCTCTCGCAAAGTCGGGGCTCGCCGTGGGTAAGCTTGGCAAGGCGGCCACGGCGGGATCGCCCGTGCCGCGGCGATGCCTTCGGTCGGCCTCCTCAATGCGTTCCTGCCGAGGCATCCCTTGTTCGGCCCGTTCGAAGTCCGTAATCCGCACGGCGTATTTGCTGGGCTCAAACACCGCTCCGCGGTATTTCGCGCTGACCTGCGTGAACTCAGCGCCGAAGTATAAAATCACCGAAGCGTAGTAAATGTACAGAAGGATCACGACAAAGGCGCTGCCCGCGCCGTACGCTGTCGCGCTGGTTGCACGCGCCAGGTAAACGCCGAGCGCGAACTTTCCAGCCGTAAACAGCAAAGCGGTTCCGATCGCGCCAACCCAAACGTCACGCCAGCGGATCTTCACATCGGGAAGGACTTTAAAAATCAGCGCGAACAGCAGAGAAATCACGATAAAGTTAAGCACGTCATTGAACAAAGGCACAAGCCAGGCCGGTATCGCAACCCTGTGCCCGATATAGCCTGAGAACGCCACTACGATCGTCGAAAGCGCCATCGAAACCAGCAGCACAAACCCAACCGCCAGGACCATTGCCATGGATAAAAAGCGGTCGCGCAAAAAGGCGCCCACGCTTTTACCCGGCTTCACCGTCACGCCCCAAATCGTGTTCAATGAGTCCTGCAACTGGCCGAACGCCCCGGTGGCGCCAATAACCAGGGCGGCCGCGCCAATCAAGGTAGCCATCGCGCTGGTTCCCTTGCGATCCACACTCATCATGGTGTTGATCAGCGTTGCGGATTTTTCGCCGACAAACGACCGGGCCTGGGTCACGACCTCTTTGCGCACCGCCTCTTCGCCACAAACAAGGCCTGCCAACCCCACACTCAGCACAAGCAAAGGGCCAATCGAGAAAACGGCATAGTACGCCGTTGCGGCGGCCAGCCGCATCGCCCGGTCCTGAAGAAACTCGTTGACCGTTTCCTTCGTTGTCGCTTTGAAAAGTTTCCAATCCATAAGCAGCGCCACGACCCGGCGCGCCAATTGGCATCTCAAGAATTGACACCCCAACGTAGACAGCCGGCGGGGCGCAACAAGCTGGGTTTTCTCATCCTGCGGCTGAGGGAATGTCCCCATGCTTTTGTTGTTCCGGCAAATTGAAAACCGGGTTCGACATGCGACTTTGATTCAAAGGACGCAATTCCGGACCAACCCAAAGGGAGCGATTACAGACACAACCGGCTAAAACCTATGGAAGCGACAACTACGGGCAGACAAACCATTATGGGGCTGATTCGAAACCTGAAGGACGACACGCAGGCGCTCCTGCGTCATGAGCTCAATTTGGCCAAAACCGAGCTTATGGAAAAACTGGCAATGGTGGGACGCAATTCCACGGCTCTGGCAATCGGAGGTTTTGTTGCGTACGCCGGGCTCATCGTGTTCCTGATGGGATTGGGCTGGCTGGTTGCGTGGGCTTTTCAAAAGGCGGGGGTGGAACCAGTTTTAGCGGGATTTCTCGGGTTGGCCCTCATCGGTTTCGTATTTATCGCGATCGGAGGAGCTTTTGTTTTCAAGGGAATTAAGGCGTTTTCATCGGAATCCATTGCTCCCCAGAGGACAATTCACACGATTCAAAGACTTAAAGGCCCTGAGGCGCAGATCCCCAAACCTGAACCGCCCCCGGCCCCGCGGCAGTCCAGCAAAGAGATTCAGGTGAAAGTGGAGCAAACCGAAGATCGCCTGAGCGACACCGTGGAAGAATTAGGCCAGCGCCTCAGCCCGCGCCACATCAACGCGAAAGTGAAGCAGCGGATACAGCAAAAACCGTATAAGGCGGGATTGATCGCCATGGGCGCAGGCCTGATTAGCGGGTTCTTCGTCAAACGCGCTTATCGGCGGCCGTAAATTCGCTATTGATTTCGATCTCCGCACCCGGCACCTTTCCTGACCTGTGTCGGGGCGTAGCGTAGCCTGGCTAGCGCGCTTGTTTCGGGTACAAGAGGTCGTGAGTTCGAATCTCACCGCCCCGACCATTTTTCCTTTGTTGTTGTGAGACCTTTTCGTTGTGCACACCGGGCGCCCCTCAACTCTTAGCAGTCCCGATCTGATTTATGCCCTTCACTCGATCCTCGATCGGATCGACCTCGATGAACTGTTCCCGAAATCTCAACCGCTGGAAATCGAACTGGGCAGCGGCGACGGCTCGTTGCTGGTGCAATACGCGCGGCTGATGCCGGACCGCAATTTCATCGGAATCGAGCGATTGCTGGGTCGGATCCGAAAACTGGACAAAAAAGGCAGAGCCGCCGGGTTGGTCAACTTGCGCGGGATTCGGATCGAGTCCTCTTATTTTTTGAAATACCTGCTTCCGTCAAATTCGGCAGCCGCGCTTCATATTTATTTTCCCGACCCCTGGCCGAAACGCAAGCATCGCCAGCATCGACTCATTAACGAGGGGTTTCCCGGAGTGGCCCTTCGCGCGCTATCGCCGGGCGGGAAAGTTTACTTGCGAACAGATGACGCGGACTACTTCGGCCAGATGACCCGTGTATTTGAGGCGCATGGCGCTTTCGACAAGACGACCGTCCCGCCGGAACTTGCGGCGCTGCGGACGGATTTCGAAACGGATTTCAACGCGCGAGGAATTGCAACGTTGTCGGCGGCATACCAGCGGGATTAAACATCGATGACCGGGCCGGAGCCACCCGAGCCGCCGGCCGGAGGCCCTTTCCGGCGTTGAATGCGCACTCGCGTGCTGCCGGTGCCGGTCAGCACGTTCAGCAGGATTGAGACGATGCTAATGACAAGCGCGCCCCAGAACGCGGCCCCGAAACTGTCGACGCTGAAATGCGGATGCAGCAGGTTGCCGACGAAGTAGAGGACCAGGGCGTTGATGAAGAGGGTGAACAGGCCCAGCGTAAAAATAAGCAATGGCAACGCCAGGAACATGAGGAACGGCCGGAAGACAGCGTTGATAATCCCCAGTAACAAGGATGCGACGACAAGATCGAGCGGCCTCTGGTAATGAATCCCTTTGACGACATAAACCGCGACCAGCACCGCCAGGGTATTGACTAACCAACCTTCAAGGAAACGCTTCACAAGCTCTCTTGTTTTCCCCCTTTAACAAGCAGCCAAGTGGAGGCAGCGCGCGCATGGACCGCTACATCGCCGGCGGCAGCGGGGATCAGACAAAAACCGCCGGCGGAGATGTCCGTACTTTCGCCGCCGCCCCGGACGGTCAGGTGCCCCGAAATCACCCCTAAGATGTGCATCTCACCTTCAGGCAAACACAGTTGTTGGTCCTGGGCAAGAGCAACGCTCCCGACCTGGAACAACTCGTTTTCCACAAGAAACACTACAGGTGCGCGGCCCGGCTTTGCTGTCGATTTCAACAGTTCCGGTTCAAAATCGTCGAACCGGATGCTTTCGAGGGATTCTTTTACGTGCAATTCTCGCGGCTTGCCGTCCAACCCCAGCCGGTTCCAATCGAACACGCGGTAGGTGGTATCGGAGTTTTGTTGGATTTCAAATATGACCAGGCCCGCGCCAATCGCGTGCACCCTGCCGCTGGGCAGAAACATGGCGTCACCCGAGCGGACCGCGACTTTGTGGAAACAGCCTTGCACCGACCCATCGGCGATTCGCGCGGCAAACTCTTCGCGCGAGCAGCCCCGCTTCAGACCGACATAGAGTTGAGCGCCCGGCGCGGCCTCGGCGATATACCACATCTCCGTTTTCGGCTCGCCACCCAGAGCGCGCGCTTTCTCTGCGGGCGGGTGAACCTGCAGGGAAAGCTTTTCTTGCGCATCCAGGATTTTGACCAGGAGCGGGAAGCGGCCTTTATACGGAGCAACATCTCCAAGCAGTTCATTTCCGTACTGCTCAACCAGCCAGTGAAGGTCTTTGCCCGCGAGGGGACCGTTGACTACGTGACTGATGTCCCCGGGTCTATCGCTGATCTCCCACGATTCGCCGAAGGGTTTGCCGGGGGGCAAACTCTTTCCGTAAAGCTCATGCAATCGGCGCCCGCCCCAAATGCGTTCCTTCAGGATTGGATCGAACAAGAGCGGGTATAAAGAAGCCGCCATATTTCCGGGATTCCCCTTTGGCCAAGACGGCTAGATTTCGGCTCCGTCAGCAGGAGCGCCGTCGACCGCCGCGGCAGCCGGCTGCTTTTCCAGCACCTCACCAAAATTGCGAAACTTCGAATACCGCTTCTTCAGCCGCTCCGGCGGTCCCATTTTGAGAAGCTCTTCCAGGTGCTTGAGCAACGCTTCCTTCAGCAATACCGCGCTGCCCTCCGGATCGGTGTGAGCTCCGCCCAGCGGCTCGGCCACAACTTCGTCAACCAAACCAAGCTCCAACAGGTGCCGGGCCGTAATTTTCAAAGCTTCGGCGGCTTTCGCAGCCGCGGCGCGATCCTTCCACAAAATGGCAGCGCAACCTTCCGGGCTGATCACCGAGTAATACGCATTTTCAAGGATCAAAACCCGGTCAGCAACCCCAATGCCCAGCGCTCCGCCGCTCCCGCCTTCTCCGATGACCGTAGCGACAATCGGCACTTCAAAAAGCATCATCTCTCTCAAATTGACCGCAATGGCTTCGGCAATGTGCCGTTCCTCGGCGCCGATGCCGGGGTAAGCGCCGGCCGTGTCAATCAACGTGATGATCGGCAGCTTGAACTTGTCCGCCAGCCGCATCAGGCGCAGTGCCTTTCGATAACCCTCCGGATGCGCCGATCCGAAGTTGCGCAGGATGTTCTCTTTTGTGTCCCGGCCCTTTTGCGTTCCAATCACCACGACCTTGTGCGGGCCGAGCCACGCGAAACCGCCCACCACCGCGCGATCTTCGGCATAGAGCCTGTCCCCGTGCAACTCGCTGAATCCGGTAAAGGCGCTTTCCAGGTAATCCAAAGTGAAGGGCCGCTTGGGATGCCGGGCAATTTTGATACGGTCCCACGCGCTGAGATTCCGAAAGATTTGGCGCTTGGTTTCCTCAATCTTCTTTTCGATGACCGCGACTTCCTCCTCGAAACTGATACCGAGCGAATGTTTTTCGGGATGCTTCTTCAACTCCTCAAGCTTGCTTTGCAATTCTGCAATGGGCTTTTCAAAGTCGAGCTGATGTTTCATCCACGCCATTTTAGTCAGTTTTCCCCTCTCAGGCAACGCCTTTGCAATGTCCGAGTCACCCCGGCCCGTAAAGGCAAAGAGCCGGATTTGCATCCGGCTCTCAGTGGTGATGAGGTTTATACGCCTTCACCCAGGCGCTCAGAAGGGTAATGCGGCCAACTATTTGCTCGCTGTTCGAACCGCATTACAAGCAAAACCTCTATACTAACCCTAAACGAACAGCGAAATCTTCTTCGTCCGAATAAATAGATACAATAGTGACGCTACTTGTTCAAAAAATATTTTCTTTTGGACAAAAATTGGACTGCGCTCAAAAAATTTTCTTCAAAAAAAATCGAAAACTCCCCCGCGAAAAACAAATTCGTTCCCGCGGTTCGGATCGCGCGCTCCTAAACCGCGAGGTCGGAGTAGATCCGAGTGTCGGCTCGTTGACGGATCACTCTGCCCAGAGGAGTGGAGGCCGCGGACAGGGATTCGCGCAGCGCGGCTTGCTTGCCCGCGCCGGAAGCCAGCACCCATACCTGTCGCGCCTGCGCAATCAGGCCGTAGCCCATCGTGATCCGCAACGGCGGAGGTTTGACCGCGGTCACGTCACGGAAAAGAGCAGGGTCGGACATGGCCGTTTCGGATTCACCCGGAAAGAGCGAAGCCACATGGCCATCCTCGCCCATGCCAAGGAGGATTAAATCGATAAGGGGAGGGCCGCCTTGGGCGGCGGGCGCCACGCGCCGCAACTCCGATCCCGCGATCGCGCAGGCGTCCGCGGGCGGTTTCTCGCCTTGAATTCGGTGGATTCGGCTGGGAGGGATGTTCAACGGCTTCAGCAGGGAATCATCGGCGAGCCGGAAATTGCTTTGCGGATCTCCCGGAGGCACGCAGCGCTCGTCACTCCAGAAAAAATGAACATCTACCGAGCCCAATTTTTTGGCATCGGCATGCTGGGCGATCTTGAGGAAGAACTCTCCGGCAATTCGTCCACCGGAGAGAGCCACGCTCAACGGCCGCTTAAAGTCTTCACCCAAAAGGAAAGCCAGCCAGTCGCGAGCGGCGGCCTGGGCCAAATCCGCAGGGCTGCCCAACTTTCTAAGATCGACGTTTCCCATGAGGTCAGGTTTTTATCCTCTTGTCGAACCCTACGGGTTCGTGCCACGCATGGCCGGCCTGGGCGAGCAAATCGTCCGCGGCGACAGGGCCCCATGTGCCGGCGGCGTAAAACTCGCGATTGGTAAGCGCTTTGGCCGTCCAGGTACTGCGGATGGAATCGACGATGCGCCAGGCGGTTTCGACTTCGTCGCGGCGGATAAACAGCGTGGCATCGCCTGACATGGCCTCAAGCAAAAGCCGCTCATAAGCTTCCGGCGTGTAAGCGCCGAATTCGGCATCGTAACTGAAATGCATCCGGACCGGCCGCACTTCAATGCTGGTTCCGGGCACTTTTCCGTTGAAGCGAAGGTAAATTCCTTCGTTGGGTTGCAACCGGAGAGCAATGGCGTTTGAATCGAGGTTTTGACCGCACTCCGCGGCGAACAAAACGTGGGGTGTGGGTCTGAATTGAATCCGTACTTCGCTGGCGCTGACCGGCAGGTTTTTGCCCGTGCGCAAATAAAAGGGGACGCCGGACCACCGCCAATTGTCGACAAAGAGTTTGAGGGCGACGTAGGTTTCGGTGTTGGAGTCGGGCTTGACCTTGGGTTCCTGGCGATAACCCGGGCGGGCCTCGCCATCGACTGAGCCGGCAAAATATTGGCCCCGCACGACCTGGCGCGCCACGTCCTCCGGTTTCATCGAACGGATAGACTTGAGCAGCTTGACTTTTTCGTCGCGTATCGACTCGGCATCCAGCGACACCGGGGGTTCCATGGCGATTAGCGAGAGCACCTGCAAAAGATGGTTTTGAACCATGTCGCGTAACGCGCCGGCTTCCTCATAATAGCCGCCGCGCTGGCCCACTCCCAACTCTTCGCTGACGGTAATCTGAATGTGATCGACCGATTCGCGATTCCAGAGACGCTCAAAAATGGAATTTGAGAACCGGAACATCATGATGTTCTGAACGGTTTCCTTGCCGAGGTAATGGTCGATGCGAAAAACCTGTTGTTCGGCGGCGTAACGGGTCAATTCGCGGTTCAGTTGGTGAGCCGATTCGAGATCATGGCCGAAGGGTTTTTCGACCACGATGCGCTGCCAGCCTTCGCTGTGATTGCCGCCATTTGGCTTGTGCAATAATCCCGCGGCGTGCAACTGCTCGACGGCCGGGCCAAACTGGCTGGGCATGGTGGCCAGGTAAAACAGCAGGTTATTCCGCAACGGTCCGCTGCCAAAGGAACTGAGGCGTTTTTCGAGATCTTTATACGATTGGCTCTCCGTCAGGTCGCCCTGGCAATAAAAGATGTGACCGGCAAACTCCTTCCAGACCTGGTCGTCCACCGGTTTGGTTCGTGAAAACTGGTCCAAGGCCTCGCGGAGTTCCTGGCGCCAGGAGTCATCCGTCTTTTCGCGCCGGGCGAAGCCTACGATGCGAAAATCCGGTGGCATTTGCTTCTCTTTGCACAAGTGGTACAGCGCAGGGATCAGCTTGCGCGCCGTAAGATCGCCGCTAGCCCCAAAAATGACCACGCTACACGGTTCGAGAGCTTTGCGGGTTTCCCCAAGACGGCATGTCTTCAGATCTTCTGTCAGGATAGCTCGGTTCATCTGCGCACAATCGCCGAGGACAGCGTGAATTTCAACCCGCGGGTGTGATGACCCTTAAACTGGCTGGTTCGGATTTGCTGGGATGAAGGGATGGCAAGGCGGGACAAACCGGCAAATAAGCGTGACAATTGGGCGTGCGCGAGACGTGACTTGAGAGGACGGGTCTTGTACATTGAAATGCTTTTGGGCCGGGCCCGCAATTGTCCCCGGAATCAAACCGCTGGTCGCATGACTGCAAACCTCGATGGTGACAGAACAGAGCACGTGGATCCGCCGTTGCGCTGGCGTTTCTCCGGGTTCTGGTGGCTGGTGACGGCTTTCTGGCTGTTCATAGCGCTGGCCAATGCGCTGGAAATGTCCCTGTTGCAGTCCGAGGCAATTGTGCAATCGCTGTTGGTGGCGGTCGTGAGGTTGCTTCCCTGGATCATTTTGACGCCGTTGATTGTCTGGACGTGCTCAAACTATACGTTGGAAAGAGCGACTTGGAGACGCTCGCTTTGGGTTCACCTCGCGGTCTGCGCGCTCAGCATGGGAATCGTAGGCACGTTTGCTTACCTTGTGCCCCCGCCTCCGCTTGTGCTGGCCGGCCAGGATGGGAGTGCCGCGCGCCGGGCGTACCGCCAACCCCGAGCGGCGGCTTACGCCGCGCTGCGTCGTGTCACCCTGCAAATGCCGACCTTTTGGGGACTGGTCGGAGTGGCGCACGCGGTGCGTTTTTATGAGCGTTCCAAAGCGCGCGAACGGCGGGAAGCAGACCTCGAGGCGCGGCTGGCCCAGGCCCGGCTGGAAACCTTGCGAATGCAACTCAACCCGCATTTCCTGTTTAATACACTCAACTCGATTGCCTCGCTGGTCCACGAAGACCCCGATGCTGCCGAACAGATGATCGAGGCGCTAAGCGAGTTGTTGCGGCTGGCCTTGCACACCTCGGGACGCCAGGAAACCACGCTGCGAGACGAGCTCAGTTTCCTGGACCACTATCTCTTGATTGAGCGCGTTCGCTTCGGCGACCGGTTGCACCTTGAGAAAAATATCGACCTCGGCGCGCTGAACGCAATGGTGCCAACACTCATCTTGCAGCCCCTGGTCGAGAATGCCGTCAAGCACGGGATCGAAAGCCAGTTGGCGCCCGGCGTTATCCAAATCACAGCGGAGCACGTCGATGGAAGTCTCCGCCTCGAAGTGACGGACAACGGCCGCGGCTTGTCGGGCAGCACCTTCACCGAGGGACTGGGATTGCGCAATTCACGACTGCGTTTGAAAGAATTGTATGGAGAGGCCGGCAAGCTGCAGGTCCACTCGGGAGAAGGACGCGGCTTTTCAGTGGAAGTTTTGATGCCGTGGCGCGCGGGCATGCAAGAGTTCCTGGGCGAACGAACCTTCGTGGGCACATGAAAACGACCGCGTTAATTATCGACGACGAAGCTCCGGCGCGCGGCCGGTTGCGCAAGATGCTCGATCGCGAGCCGGATATATCCGTCATCGGCGAATGCAGCAATGGCCCGGAGGCCATCTCTTCGATTCAATCCCGTCAACCCGACGTCATATTCCTCGATGTCCAAATGCCGGAGGTGAATGGGTTCGATGTTTTGCGAGCCCTGCGCCCGGAACAGCTGCCGGCGGTGATTTTTGTAACGGCCCACGACACCCATGCGGTTCAGGCTTTTGAGGTCCACGCCTTGGATTACTTGCTTAAGCCCTTTACCCAGGAACGGCTTCAACAGGCGCTTCGCCGCGCTCAAAAGGCCCGCGGCAAATCCTCCCAGCCCATTGACCAATTACGAGATCTGTTGCAATCCCTGCAACGGCAGACCAAATACCTCGACCGAATCGCCATTAAAAACAGCTCTCAAACCGTATTTGTGAAGGTCGGGCTGGTTGATTACCTGGAGTCCGCGGCAAACTACGTCGTCGTTCGGTCCCGGGGCGAAAGCTACATCCTGAGAGAAACCCTCTCAAACCTGGAAGCGCGGCTGCCGCCGGAGTTGTTCCTGAGAATCAGCCGGTCGGTCATTGTAAACCTGGAACGCGTCAAGACGCTTCAACTGAACGCGCAAGGCGAATCGGTCCTGGTCCTGGAAGATGGCCGGCAATTAGTGGTGACTCGCACGTTGCGCGAAGTTCAGCAACGGCTCCAGTTCGGGGTGAGCAACGGATGAATCCTGGGAGAAACCGGGCCGGAATGCCCTCGCACAGATTGTCGAAGGGGACAAACGGGAGATTACCCGGGATGGATACCAAGGATGCCGAGTTCAAAGGTCGAATAAACCCATTGCCCGGAGCCTCTAACAAGTTACTTTCGTGACAAGTCGAACGACCATGCCAACAGAACCTCGCCCTGAGCAACCCAGGAAGGCCGATCGCGACGCGCTCGTGAATCCGGAACCGTTTCCGACCAAGCCCAGGAGTGGACCCAACCCGCTGTGGATTGTCCTTGTCCTGCTGATCGTGGGAGGACTGGCGTGGCTGGCGTCAAAAAGACAACGAACCGCCAAGGACACCGGGAGCGGCAGGAGCGCGCAAGGGGCGTACGCGGTGCCCGTCATTCCCGGGGTGGTCCAGCAGCAGGACGTCCCCATTTACCTGGACGGGCTCGGAACGGTGCAGGCTTTTAACACCGTGACGATCCACTCACGCGTGGACGGACAAGTCGTTAAGATTGCGTTCGTTGAAGGTCAGGATGTGCATACAGGAGATGTGCTCGCGCAGCTTGATCCTGCGCCGTTCCAGGCGCAACTGGATCAAAATGTTGCCAAAAAGGCGCAGGACGAAGCGCAACTGGCCATCGCGAGGCTGACGCTTGATAGAGACAAGGAATTGCTGGCTAGTAAAATTCTCGCGCAACAGGACTATGACACCCAGCAGGCGACCGTCGACCAGCTCGTTGCAACCGTGCGCGGCGACCAAGCATCCATTGACAATGCCCGGGTTCAATTGGCCTACACGACGATTACCTCGCCCCTGGATGGACGAACAGGAATCCGGCAGATTGACCAGGGAAACATCGTTCATGCGAACGACTCGAACGGCATCGTCGTCATAACGCAACTTCGCCCCATATCGGTCACGTTCACACTACCGGAACAACAGTTGCAGCAAATTCGCCAGCATATGCCGGCCGACGGAGCGATGACCACGCTGGCGATTGACCGGGACAATCGCAATGTCCTGAGCGAAGGAACCCTTGCGGTGATCGACAATCAGATCGATGTGACCACGGGCACAATCCGCCTCAAAGCCACGTTTCAAAACAAGGATCTCAAGTTGTGGCCGGGCCAATTCGTCAACATGCGGCTTCTTTTGGAGACCCGCAACGGGCCGGTGGTGCCGGCCAGCGTTGTCCAACACGGACCCGACGGAGATTTCGCATTTGTAATTTCCAACCTGACAGCCCAGGTGCAGCCGATAAAGGTGGCTCACGTCGACAACGGCCAGGCGCTGATTGAACAGGGGTTGACGGCCGGAGAGCAGGTTGTGGTGGACGGCCAGTACAAACTGCAACCCGGCTCAAAGGTGAAGCTTCCAGAGCCCAAAGAATCGGGCGGCCAGCAGGCGCCACGCTCGAGCCCCCGCAGCAAGGCCAGCCCTCCATCCTGACCCGCAAAGGTGAACATTTCCGAACCGTTCATCCGCAGGCCGATTGCCACCTCCCTGCTCATGGCAGGGGTCGTTCTGATGGGCTCGCTGGGATATTTCCTGTTGCCGGTTTCAGCGCTGCCTCCCGTGGATTTCCCCACGATCCAGGTCATCGGCCAATACCCCGGTGCGGGCCCCGACGTGATGGTGTCTTCGGTTACAACCCCGCTCGAACGTCAGTTCGGCCAGATCAGCGGGCTGTCGCAGATGACCTCGGTCAGTTCGTTCGGCAATTCCAGCATCACCCTGCAGTTCAATCTCGACCGGGATATCGATGCGGCCGCGCAAGACGTTCAAGCGGCAATGAACGCGGCCAACGGCGTGCTGCCCCGCATGCCCAATCCCCCCACTTACAGCAAGGTCAATCCCGCCGATTCCCCGATCCTGACCCTGGCCATTACTTCCGACACACTGCCATTGGAGAAAGTCAACGACCTGGCCGATACCGTTCTGGCGCAGAAACTCAGCGAGGTCAGCGGGGTCGGACTGGTAACGATCGAAGGAAACCAAAAACCGGCGGTCCGGGTGCGGATGAATCCTGCCGCCCTGGCCTCACTGGGCCTGGGGTTCGAGGACATCCGAACCGCGCTGACCCAGAACAACATCAATGCTCCGAAAGGTTCGTTCGATGGAGCGCGCCAATCCTTTGCGATCGGCGCTAACGACCAAATCTCTTCCGCTGCCGATTTCGCCAACATCATCGTCGCGTACCGCAACGGTTCGGCGGTGCGCCTGCGAGACCTCGGCCAGGTCATCGATAATGTCGAGAACGTGCGCCTGGCCGGGTGGGTCGGCAGCAAGCCGGCCGTCATCCTCGACATCCAACGCCAACCCGGGGCCAATATCATCGAGACGGCCAAACGGGTTAAGGAGCTGCTCCCGCGCCTGCGCGCATCGATTCCGCCTTCGGTTAAAATCGCCATCCTGGCCGACCGGACGGCGACCATCCGGGCGTCGGTGCGCGACGTTCAATTCACACTGTTGCTGACGGTTGGATTGGTCGTGATGGTCATTTTTGTTTTTCTCAGGAAACTCTGGGCCACGGTGATCCCGAGTGTCGCGTTGCCGCTTGCCGTCGTCGGCACTTTTGGGCTGATGAAGCTCATTGGGTTCAGCCTGGACAACCTTTCGTTGATGGCGCTGACGATCTCGACTGGGTTCGTGGTCGACGATGCCATCGTCATGATTGAGAACATTGTGCGCTTCATCGAAAACGGCGAGCGGCCAATGGAAGCTGCCCTGAAAGGCGCCAGACAAATCGGCTTCACAGTCATTTCGCTGAGTTTTTCCCTGGTGGCAGTTTTTATACCGCTCATTTTTATGACCGGCATCGTGGGCCGGTTGTTCCGCGAATTTGCAATTACCCTCAGCATTGCGGTGATGGTCTCGGCGATTGTCTCGCTCACTCTGACCCCGATGATGTGCGCGCGGATGCTCCAACCGGAGGACAAAACGCGGCATGGACGCTGGTACATGGCGACCGAGAGATTCTTCAAAGGAATGCTGGATGCGTATGAAGCGGGGCTGCGATGGGTTTTACGCCGTCAACTGTTCGTGCTGGGCGTCGCCTGCGTGACCCTCGTGGCGACCGTGTGGCTATATATCGTCATTCCGAAGGGATTGTTGCCCCAGCAGGACACCGGGATGATTCTCGGTATTACGGATGCAGGCCAGACGATTTCCTTCCGGGCTATGATCGATCGCCAGCGCGCGATCGCGGACATCGTGTCCAAAGATCCCGATGTTGTTTACGTGGCCTCCTTTGTGGGCGGGGGCACCGTCAATGCCACGATGAACACAGGGCGGTTGTATATCGGGTTGAAACCGCGGGACGACCGGGTGGCCAGCGCAGCCGAGATCATCCAAAGGCTGCGCCTTGCCACACAAGGGGTCCAGGGGATTTCGCTCTTCATGCAGGCGGTGCAGGATGTCCAAATCGACAGCCGTGTCAGCCGGACACAGTATCAATACACCTTGCAGGATGCCGACGAGACCGAGTTGTCCCAAAAAGCCGGGGAGCTTTTGCAGCAGTTGCGCCAACTCCCGCAACTCACTGACGTTGCCAGTGACGAGCAACCCGGAGGACTTCAAGCCAATATCGTCGTCAATCGCGAAAAGGCGTCCCGCTTGAATGTTCTCCCCCAGGCAATCGACGATACCCTTTACGACGCGTTTGGTCAGCGCCAAGTCTCGACGATTTTCACCCAACTCAGCCAGTACCGGGTTGTGCTTGAAGCCGACCCCTCGTTCCAGCTCACGCCAGGCGACCTGAACAAGCTCTACGTCAAATCCACAACCGGACAGCAGGTCCCCCTCAGCACTTTCGTCTCCCTGGAAACCAGGACAGCGCCCCTGACGATCACGCACCAGGGGCAATTTCCCGCTGTGACCCTCTCGTTCAACCTCAGCCCAGGAGCTTCTCTGGGCGAAGCGGTGCGCGCGATTCAAGACACGGAAAAGCGGATCAACCTGCCGGAAACGGTGGTAACGACTTTTTCCGGAAGCGCGGCTGAATTTCGTTCTTCGCTCAAGAGCGAGCCGTTCCTGATCCTGGCTGCGATCATCGTGATCTACATTGTGCTTGGGGTGCTTTATGAAAGCTATATCCACCCAATCACGATCCTGTCGAGCTTACCCTCGGCCGGTGTGGGAGCACTGCTGGCTCTGATGCTGACCGGCAATGACCTGTCGCTAATTTCCCTCATCGGCATCGTGCTGCTGATCGGCATCGTGCAAAAAAACGCCATCATGATGATTGATTTCGCCCTCGACGCGGAACGCGAGCAAGGTTTGCCGCCCGAAAAATCCATCTACCAGGCGTGCCTGCTGCGATTCAGGCCCATCATGATGACGACCATGGCGGCGCTGTTGGGCGCCCTGCCCTTGGCTCTTCAGCACGGTGAAGGCTCTGAATTGCGCCGTCCCATGGGCGTCGCGATCGTCGGCGGTCTTCTGCTTTCCCAATTTATTACCCTGTACACGACGCCAGTGGTTTACCTGTACATGAACAGGTTTGGGGCGTGGTGGTCCGGCCGCTGGCACAACCCGGCTCACGTGGCCGGCGCGCCACACACCGAAGCCTTTGACCCGGCGCGAGGCTAAGCCGCCGTGAATATCTCCGAGCCATTCATCCGACGGCCGGCTGGAACATCTCTCCTGGCGGCGGGCCTGTTCCTGGCGGGCATCGTCGCCTACAACTTCCTGCCGGTCGCCCCTGTCCCGCGAGTGGATTTCCCGATGATCAGCGTCTCGGCAAATCTCCCCGGGGCCGACCCGGCGACCGTTGCCTCCACGGTGGCCGCCCCGCTGGAGAAACGGCTCGGTCAAATCTCGGGCGTGACAGAGATCACGTCGGTGAGCACTTTGGGTGGAGCGGCGATCACCATCCAGTTCAGCCTGGATCGAAACGTCGACGGGGCGGCGCGCGATGTTCAGGCCGCGATCAACGCCTCCACGGGCGACCTTCCGATTAACTTACCGGCCCCGCCAACCTACCGCAAAGTCAACCCTGCGGACTCCCCGGTGATGATCCTGGCGATGACCTCGGATACGTTGCCGGCCACGCAGATTTACGATTATGGGGACACGATTATCGCCCAGCGCTTGAGCCAGGTGGAGGGGGTGAGCCAGGTTTTTATCAGCGGAGCGGCCAAGGACGCGATTCGCGTGCAAGTGAACCCGGCGGCGCTTGCTTCGACAAGCTTGAGCATGGAAGACGTCCGGACGCTTCTGGGCCAGGTGAATGTGGACGAACCGAAAGGAAGCATCGAGGGCCATGGCCTTTCGTACACCCTGGACAGCAATGATCAACTCCTTCGCGCCCAGGATTATCAAAAGCTGGTTCTGGCCGAGAAAATCAAAGGCCCCGTGAGGCTCTCGGCGATGGGCCGCGCGATCGACGGCGTTGAGAACACGCTCCAGGCCGGGTGGGCCAACACCAACCAGGCGGTCCTGGTGATCATCTTCAAGCAGGCGGACGCCAACGTCATTGAGACCGTCGACCGCATCAAAAACGAACTGCCGCACCTGGCGCAATGGCTGCCGCCCTCCGTCAAACTCACGGCACTCAGCGATCGGACCCGGACGATCCAGGCATCGGTGAAAGAAGTTCAGATCTCGCTCGGGCTGAGCATCGCGCTGGTGGTAATGGTGATCTTTCTTTTCCTGCGGCGCTTCTGGCCGACGTTTATCGCGAGCGTCACAGTGCCCCTGGCGCTGGCCGCCACTTTCGCTGGAATGTACTTTTGCCACTACAGCCTGGACAACCTCTCTTTGATGGCAGTCACCATCTCCGTGGGATTTGTGGTCGATGACGCCATTGTCGTGATCGAGAACATCTTTCGGCACATTGAGAAAGGCAGCACCGCGATGGAAGCGGCGTTCAAAGGCGCGCGTGAGATCGGTTTCACGATCATCTCAATGACCACGTCGCTGGTGGCTGTGTTTATTCCCCTGCTGTTCATGGGTGGCCTCATCGGCCGGCTGTTCCACGAGTTTGCCGTCACTTTGAGCATGGCCGTGCTCGTGTCGGGCGTGTTGTCGCTGACCCTGACGCCGATGATGTGCTCGCGTTTTCTGCGGGCCGAATCGACCTATGGCAAGCCTGGCGTGTTCTACCGGATGTCAGAGCGGGGATTTGAGTGGCTGCTTGGAGGTTATCGAGCGGCGCTTGGATGGGTGCTGCACAATCAAACTTTCATGTTGATGGTGTTTTTCGCGACGGTGGTCGGCACCGTGTGGCTTTACCGGAGCATTCCCAAAGGGTTTTTCCCGCAGCAGGATACCGGGAGCATGATGGGAACCACGGAAGCCGCCCAGGATATCTCCTTTACGGCAATGACCCAACTCCAGCGCGAGGTTCTGTCAATTGTGCTCGCCGACCCCGCCGTCGAATCGATCGGTTCCTTCGTCAGCGGCAGCGGCAACTCCGTAGTGAACAATGGCCGCATGTTCATCACACTCAAACCGATCGAGCAGCGCCACGTCACGGCCGACCAGGTTATCAACCGGCTCAGGCCGAAAGTAGCGAAGCTGCCCGGAATAGCGCTGTTTCTGCAGGCAAGCCAGGACATCCGGGTGGGGGGACGCATGAGCAAGGCGCAGTACCAATATGCGCTCCAATCGACGGATCTGGATGAGCTCAAGTACTGGTCCGCAGCTCTGTTGGAACGGCTTCGGAAGAGCCCACTGCTGCGGGATGTGACCAGTGATCAGCTCGTCGGCGGTCTCCAGGCCAATGTCATTATCGATCGCGATGCCGCAGCCCGGCTAGGCGTCTCCCCCGCTGTCATCGACAGCACCTTGTATGACGCATTTGGCCAGCGCCAGGTGTCCACGCTATACAAACGTTATAATCAGCATTACGTCGTTCTCGAGGCCAACCCGGAGTTTCTCAGGGATCCGGAGTCGCTGAGCAAGATTTTCGTTAAATCAAGCACCGGCCGACTCGTGCCTCTTTCAGTCGTGGCGAAGTTTAAAACCGGCAATGCCTATTTGTCCGTGAACCACCAGGGTCAGTTCCCCGCCGTGACGCTCTCGTTCAATCTCGCTCCCGGAGCTTCGCTCGGCCAAGCGACGGAAATGGTGCAGGAAGAAGTCGATGATTTGCACATTCCTTCAAGCGTTCAGGGGAGCTTTCAAGGCACGGCCCAGGTCTTCCAGGCTTCGATGGCCAGCACACCCTTGCTGGTTCTGGCCGCACTGGCCGCGGTTTACGTCGTGCTGGGGATACTCTACGAAAGCCTGATCCATCCCCTGACAATTCTCTCGACGTTACCTTCAGCAGGTCTTGGAGCGCTCCTGGCGTTGCTGGTCGTCGGATCCGACCTCTCGCTGGTCTCCTTTATCGGCATCATTCTGTTGATTGGGATCGTCAAAAAGAACGCCATCCTGATGATCGATTTCGCACTGGAAGCCGAGCGGACCGAAAATGCGACTCCTGAAGATGCCATTTACCAGGCCTGCCTGATCCGGTTTCGGCCCATCATGATGACCACCATGGCGGCGTTATTTGGGGCTGTGCCTTTGGCAATCGGTTTTGGCGCTGGCTCTGAATTGCGTCAACCCCTGGGGGTGGCAATCGTCGGGGGGTTGATCGTGTCACAGGCACTAACCTTGTTCACGACCCCGGTTGTGTACCTGGCATTTGAGCATATGCGCCGGCATTTCGTGCGCTCACCGGCGGCTCACGTCCCCCCGCTGCCGGACCGAGGAGGAGCCACGGTCTGACCGGATTACGGTTTCGGGCCAGGGCGTGAGTCCCACGCATAATGCGTGAGAATCACGCGCGCACCACAGCGCGATCAGTGGTTTTCCGGGCATATTCAGCAATTTTTCCATTGGCATTTCAAATGCTAGCCAGAAAAGTGAGGTGAGTGAGTTGGGGGATCGGGTTGTTGTTGCGTATCGAAATGCCGGCTTGGGCTCCATGCCAAGCCGGCATTTTGGTTTCAACCTTCACCCCGGCATTCCCGCGAGTGGGTGAATACCCTATACCCCGCGGCAAATCCGCAGTCCACTTTGTCCAGCCATCGTATGAGATAATATGTCTGACCAAGCGCTGTTCCTACTCGTGGAGGATGCTGAGACTGACGCGATTTTGATCCGTCGGGCGTTCATCAAGGGCAATATCATTAATCCTTTGCAGGTCGTACGGAATGGCGACGAGGCGATCGCCTATCTCAAGGGCGAAGGACCCTTTGCAAATCGAGCGGAGTATCCCTTGCCCGAATTGGTCTTGTTGGATCTTAAGTTGCCCGGGATAGACGGGTTTCAAGTGTTGCGCTGGATACGCCAGCAACCCGAACTTAAAGCACTGCGCGTGGTCGTGCTGACATCCTCCGACCGCATTCAGGATGTCAATCTTGCTTACCAACTCGGCGCCAACTCTTTCCTGGTCAAACCCGTAGACTTCGAGCGTTTTGTCGAAATCAGCCAGGCGCTTAAAGGCTACTGGCTTTGGTTGAGCAAATCGCCTGAGGTGGCGAGGGCAGTCCCAAAGATTGCAGCAATTGCGCCCGACCAAAAGCCACACCCTGGCAACTCTCCCGCCAAGGATTCACCCCAATAGATCGGCAGGTCCCCACAGCCCGGCACGTTCGAAGCCGCGATGCTTTCACCGGGAAATCCGCTCGAACCTGCGCAGCAGAGCGGGAACGTCTTGACCTTCCTTGAGCGGCAGTTACTGTAGACTAAGCACGTCCGATGACAACCGTTACAGGAACTTATGCCCATTCTGCTCCGCCGTGTGAGGTCTTCCTCTGCCGTACTTCTTGTCCTTGGCTGGCTGTTGCTGCCTCAAAGTTCTCCAGCCGCATCCGCATTTTTTGATTTCAATAGCGACCCGACTCTGTCCGGGCTGCTGACTCTTTACGGGAGCGCCACGTGGCAAACCTCCGGGGGAGTCGGGAGCGCCACGAACGCCAATGACGGTTACCTGCAGGTCACGCCCAGCAGTACCCAGCAGCGCGGGGCGATTGTTTTCTCCGATTTCGATAACGGCCAGGTCATAGAAGCGTTCACGTTCGACGCCGACGTGAGGATTGGAAATGGGACGCCGCAACCGGCGGACGGGTTTAGCATCAATTACGTGCGGGGAAACGACCCGGTGCTGACAGATGTTGCCGGAGGTGGCAACCCGGCAACGGACAATGTTTGGGCAACGGGCCCAAATTGCGAGGCCAACCTCCCCGAGGAAGGAACCCAAACCGGCATCTCGATTGGGTTCGACGCATGGAACAGCGGCGGCGGGGCGCCCTACTGCAACGAAGCCAACCAATCCATCGGACCCGATATTGTCGGTGTGGATGTGCGAGTCGACGGCACGCTTATTGCCCAGTTTCCCGCCCCGACACTCAACGGCGCCTGCACTGACCCGACTTCGATTCAAACGGGCCCGACAGACGCCACCGGCCTGCCCGATGGGCTTTGCTGGGCTCATTTAAAGGTGGTCCTGGACACCAACGCGGTGCTGAATGTTTATTGGAAAGACACGCTGATCCTCTCCAATTACCAGACCTCCTACGTCCCGTCGCCCGGCCGGCTGGTATTTGCGGGTCGAACGGGGGGTTCCTGGGAATTCCACCAGGTCGACAATATTGCCATCACGACGATCGCCGTACCGGTCAAACCAGTAGCTGTTACCAACGCGCCAGCCTCCGGAATCCAAACCACCTCGGCAACGCTTGGAGGCGGCATTGTGGCTAACGAGGTGAACCTTGCCGGAGCAACACTGTTCTACGGTCCGGCTGATGGCAGGACCAACGCGAACTCATGGGCCAATAGCGTTTACCTGGGGCCCCAATCGGGACCGTTCAGCACCACCGTTTCGGGTCTTTCTTTCAACACCGTCTATTATTTCACGGTACAGGCGACGAACAGCGGTGGGGTTTCCTGGGCTCAGCCTTCTCTTTCTTTCCGGACACTCGCCCCGGCGGCACCTGCCATCCAAAACCTGCCGGCCAACGGGATTACCACGACTTCGGCAACACTGAATGGTCAGGTTTTGTCAACCGGCGGCGCCGTTCCATCGGTGATCGTGTTTTATGGTCCTGCCGATGGGGGGACCAACGCGGTGGCATGGTCAAATTCCGTATCGCTCGGGTTCCAACCGGGTTCGTTCGGCCAGGTCGTGAGCGGCCTGAACTCAAACCGGACTTATTACTTCACCTGTGAGGCCACAAACGCTGCCGGGACAGCCTGGGCGACACCATCAGTCTCATTTCAGACGCCTCTGACGAATCAGCCGGCGCCCGTGGGAACGGCGGTGCTCACGTATCATAATGACAACACACGCCAGGGGGTTAATTCGACCGAACGAATCCTGACGCCGGCCAATGTCAATACCAACCGTTTTGGAAGATTGTTCGCTTACAGCGTTGACGGCTTCGTTTATGCCCAACCGTTGGTCATGACCAACGTCAGCATTCCCGGCAAAGGGGTTCACAACGTCCTCTATATTGCGACGGAGCATAACAGCGTCTATGCCTTCGACGCCGACGACAACTCCGGGGCCAACGCTTCCCCCCTGTGGCAGACCAGCTTCCTGGGTCCGGGTGTCACGACGGTTCCCAACGGAGACGTCGGCACGACCGACATCACCCCTGAGGTCGGTGTCACCAGTACACCGGTCATTGATCCCGTTACCGGCACAATCTATCTCGAAGTCAAAACCAAGGAAGGCGCGGCTTACGTTCACCGCCTGCATGCCCTCGACATCACCACAGGTTTTGAACGAACGAATTTCAACAGCCCAGCTGTAATTACCTGCACGAACTATCCAGGCGTCGGCACCGGGGACAACGACGGTAAGAATCCACCGCATGTTCTGTGGAATGCGCTCCGCGAACATTGCCGCCCAGCGATGACGCTGCTCAATGGAGCGGTCTACATGTCGTTTGCGTCCCACGGAGATAACCAGCCGTATCACGGGTGGATGTTCGCCTACAACGCGACGAACGTTGCGCAGCAAATCGGCGCTTTCAATGCCACGCCCAACGGCGGGTTGGGCGGATTCTGGGACGGGGGTGGCGGACCCTCTGTGGATCCCCAGGGGAACCTCTATTTCCAGACCGGCAATGGCACGTTCGACGGCGGAACAACTGTCACCTCGACGAACAATTACGCCATGAGCCTGCTCAAGCTGGCTACCACAAACGGCCTGAAGCTCGTGGATTATTTCGCTCCGAACAACGCGGTCGCGCTGAGCGACGGGGACCAGGATCTCGGTTCCAGCGCCCCAATGATCCTGCCCGACTCCGCCGGAAGCCCGGCCCATCCCCACCTGGTGGTGGGCGGCGGCAAAACGGCTCCGATTTACCTTGTGGACCGCGACAACATGGGACGGTTCAACGGGACAGCCAATCCCAACAACATTGTGCAGCAATTTAACGGCGGCCCGGGCGGAGACCGCGACGTGTCTCCGGCCTTTTTCAACAACACCCTCTATCTTATCGATTCCAACAACCGGATTGGCGCCTATTCAATCGCCAATGCCCAATTCAATACAACTCCCGTTGAAAGCCCCGATGCTTACGACAATAAAGGAGGAGCCAGCGTCAGCATTTCAGCGAGCGGCACCAGCAATGCCATTGTCTGGGCGATCTATAACTCCGGCGGTCAAAGCCCGAACACGCCCGCTGTGTTGCGCGCCTACAACGCCACGAACCTCACCCAGGAACTTTATGCCAGCGACCAGTTGCCCTCGAGGGATTCCGCGGGTGACGCGGTCAAGTTCACCCTTCCCACGATCGCTAATGGGAAAGTGTATGTCGGGGCGCAGTACTCGGTAACGGTTTATGGCATAGCCTCGTCGTTTTTAAACACCCCGGTGATCAGTCCGAATGGAGGCACGTTCACCAACTCCGTCCTGGTGAGCATCAGCGACAGCAGCCCGGGAGTAACCATCTATTACACGGTCGATGGCACGGCGCCCACGGTGAATTCGCCCATCTACACGGGACCGTTCTCGCTCACCAACAGCGCGGCAGTCCAGGCTTTCGCAGCGAAAACGGGTTCGGTCAACAGCGGCATTGCCGCCGCTCAGTTTCTTAACAGTTCCGCCATCGGCTCAGGCACGGGATTGCTGGGCCAATACTTCGCCAACCAGTTGAAGACGCTGGTTCCTCCGCCGACACTTGTGCGGACCGATGCATTCGTGAACTTCAACTGGAATGCCGTCTCTCCGGATCCAAGCATTCCGACCACCGATTATACCGTCCGCTGGATCGGCATGGTGCAGCCGCAGTTCAACGAGACCTACACATTCTCAACCACGGTGGATGACGGCGTCCGCCTGTGGGTGAACGGCAAGTTGATCATCGACGAATGGATCGACCAGGCTCCGACGACGTGGTCCGGTACTATCGCGTTACAGGCGCAGCAGTATTACAATATCGAAATGGATTATTATCAGAACCAGGGCGGGGCTGTCGCGACGCTCTCCTGGGCTAGCCCTTCAACGCCACAGGCGATTATCCCGACTTCTCAGCTTTATCCGGTCACAAATCCTCCGCCCGTCGCGGTTCTAACAGAGCCAGTCAACGGCTCGACGTACCTTGCCAGCGCCACGGTAACCGTGTCGGCCAATGCAGCTGCTCAATTCAACGCTGTTCAGGAAGTCTATTTCTTCCGCAATGCGACTCTCATCGGCGCGGTGTCCAACGCGCCTTACACAGTAACTCTCACCGGTTTGGGACAAGGGAGCTACAGCCTCACGGCAGTGGCGAGGGACACCACCGGCCTAATGGGGACTTCGGCGCCGGTTAACATCACCGTCAGCGCCGGGTCCGGGCAGCCGTACGGAATCGCCTCGCGCCTCCCGGTTTCGCCCTTCCTTAACATGCCTTCAACTATCGACGGCGCATTGCCGCCTTTGCTCTCGCAAACAGGAGTCTTCACCAATACCACGGCTTTGGGCGCTTCCAGCAGCCTCATTCCTTATGACGTCAATGTGCCGCTCTGGTCCGATGGCGCGGTAAAAACACGCTGGATGTCGGTTCCTAATTCAGGCGCGCCCTACACTCCCGACGAGCAAGTCGGCTTTGCGCCAACCGGGGAATGGACTTTTCCCATGGGCACCGTTTTTGTGAAACATTTTGATTTGGTTACAGATTTCAGCAATCCCACGGCGGCCAAGCGGCGATTGGAGACAAGGCTGTTGGTTCGAGACCCGAACGGATCGGTGTACGGAGTAACTTACAAATGGCGAGCGGATAATAGCGACGCGGACCTTCTGAGCTCGGCTCTCACCGAGAACATCACAATCACCAACGCGGATCAGTCGACCTGGACCCAAACCTGGTACTACCCAAGCCCGGCCGACTGCTTAACCTGCCACACGCCGGCTGCGAATTATGTCCTTGGGGTCAAGACGCGCCAACTCAACAAGACATTCACCTACTCCTCCGGGGTCACTGACAACGAACTGAGGGCGCTAAATCATATCGGTTTGTTCAACCCGGGTTTCAGCGAGGCCAGCATCGCGGGTTATGACCATCTCTCCGCCCTGACCAACACCTCTGCCTCGCTGCAAGAGCGCGCCCGCTCCTACCTGGATGCCAATTGCGCGCAGTGCCATCGGCCCGGCGGCGCAGGAGTCACTTTCGATGCGCGCTACGACACCCCGTTGACCAATCAAAATATCATCAATGCGCTGCTGATAAAAGGCGACTTGGGCATCGATAACGCCCGCGTTGTTGTGCCCCGGGATATCTGGCGTTCCATTCTTTTTGCAAGAATGAACACGGTCGACGATGCCGTCAAAATGCCTCCGCTCGCGCGAAACCTGATTGATACCAACGCCGTTCAGGTCGTGGGCGATTGGATCAACAGCCTGTCGGGGACTCCGGCATTGGCCCCGCCAGCGATTTCTCCACCCGGGGGCACTTTTACCGGGCCGGTCCTGGTTACGTTGCATCACACCAACGCCACCGCGGTCCTGTACTTCACGCTCGACGGTTCGTTGCCCACGACCAATTCGCAACCATACTCAGCCCCGCTGCTCCTGACCAACTCGGCAATACTGAGTGTGAGTGCGTTTGCGCCGGGCTTTGTCAACAGCATCGCGGCCAGCGGCGTGTTCTCGATTTTATCGGGCCCCTATTTCACTGGAGTCAGCTCCCTGAACAACGGCTCATTCAGCTCGCAGGTAGCGGGAGGCACAAACCATACCTACATCCTGCAAGGATCAGTCGATTTTCGAACCTGGGTGGACGTCAGCACTAATGCACCCGGGGTGACTCCCTTTACCATGAAAGATCCCCAAGCGGGCGCTCTGCGTTACCGCTTTTACCGTGTTCTGCAACTGCCGTGAAATTGTCCATACGTATTCGACTGTTACGGGTCATTGCCTTAGTTCTCCTGTCCTGGAACCGAGTCCATGCGGACCCCGGCGCCGATGCTTCGCCAGGTTCAGCCGTTGTTTCGGTCAACGGAGGGCAGAATCAATTCGAAAGAGCTGAACAGGTGCGAACCCAGTGCATCGAGGGACGCCGCATCATCTGCGGCCGGGTGTTGCAGGTCACCCCCGACGGGCTGGTGGTGGACAGCGGCTACAGTAAATTGCTTTCGCCCCCGTTGAACCATAACTGGGTCGTAGGCGCCACGGCCGTGGTCTCGCGCGACGATAATCCTGTTGAGTCGCGAAAACCCGATGCGATATGCGTCGGAGTGGTTTTCCTCAGCAATATCCCGAAACGTCCGACAGTCGGGCAATATGACTACGTGGCGTTGCATGGGTACCCGGCCGGATACCATGATTACGTCCCGGTGGCCGGGGTTGAGAAAAGAATCCGCCGTTTCACGGCCAGCCTCGGGCGAGCCGTCGAAATCAATTCCGACCAGGCGCGATACGAAATTTGTGTTTCGAACGAAAGGTCCGGGGACATCACGATCATCGATGGTTCAACGTGGAAAGCCCTGGCAACGGTTCCCGTCGGTAAGCGGCCGCGGGGCATCACGGCCAATCCGGTGGACGGCAGGATCTACGTGGCACTCAGCGGAACCCCGATTTCCGGCCCGCCGCAGCTGGACGCCAACGGCAATCCGATCCTCCACAAGGGTGGGGACGACGACGATGATGACGATAAAAAGGCCGATAAATCTGCCGACGGAATCGCGGTGGTGGACCTGGCAAATCGAAAGCTTTTGAGGAAGTTGCGAGTTGGATCCGATCCCGAGCAGTTTGCGCTGAGCAAGGATGGAAAGCGGTTGTATGTCTCCAACGAGGATGTCGCAACCGCCAGCGTTCTAAATGTCGCTTCGGGACAAGTGGAACAAATCGTCCCGGTTCATCGCGAGCCGGAAGGCGTTGGGATTACGCCCGACGGCGGGGAGTTCTATGTCACGTGCGAGAACGACGGTGAGATTTTTGCCATCAACGCCCACAGTTATGAAATCGTCGCCCATTTCAACGTCGGAGGCAGACCCCGTTCCGTTGACTTTCTCCCGAACGGGACACGGGCTTATATCCCGTCCGAATCTGCGGGCCAATTACACATGGTCGACACTTTCAGCCATAAAGTTCTAAAGAGCGTGACGCTGCCGAAAGGCTGCCGGCCGATGTGTGTGAAAGTGGCGCCGAACGGGCTGAAAGTCTATGCCAGCACCGGCCGCGCGGGATCCATTTGTGTTCTGGATCCGGCCACCTTGCGGCTGCTGAACACGATTAAAGTAGGTCAACGACCCTGGGGCATCACTTTCTCTCCGGACGGACGGTACTTGTTTAGCGCCAACGGACCTTCCGATGATGTGTCGGTTGTGGATCTCGACACGGAAAAGGAAGTTGCCAGGATCAAAGCCGGCCAAAGTCCGTGGGGCGTGGTTGTCGTTCCCAAACCTGAGCCGCCCACCAGGCTCTGATTCGGTTACCGCTCTGCCTCCGCATCGCGGGGCCGCGTAAAAACGTAGGTTTCCTGAACCGTGATGCTCCGGGTGAACCCAGGCTTAAACGCCCGCGCCCGGACCGTCGTCGAATGAGAGATCGGGATGGGACTCCGGTACACCGGATCTTCAGCCGTAGGCGCGCTGCCGTCCAGGGTGTAATGAATTTCGGCGTCCTCGACTGAATCGGTCAGCCGGATTTCCACGGGCTCTTTCTCACGCTGGCCGCTCCGGGAGAAAACAGGAGGCGGCAAAACCTTTGGTCCGGGGAGGCTTTCAATCCAACTCCGGAGCAGTGCAATTCCCTTTTCATCGAGAGTTTCGTGAGCCAGCGGCGGCATCCTGCGGCCGTCCAGATTGCTGATCCTGAACAGGGCCACGGATCGCCACACGTCATCTGGCGAGATAACCCGTGCCCGGTCCAACCCCTCGTCAATGAGCACGCGCCCGTTGATCAGACCCTGTTTGTCGAGTGGTGTCTCATAGCGCGCGTCGAAATAAGCAACGGTGCCGCCGGGCCGGTGACAATGAGCGCAGTTGGCGTCCAGGTACGAACGGGCACGGTCTTCCAAAGTTCGCGTCTCATCATCAGCCCGAGCCAGGCGGGGGTAATGTTCCAGGTCTTGCTCCTTCAACTCGAGGTTGAAAAGCCCAATGTGATTCCAGGCCCGCAGTTGGTTATCGACCACACCATTTGGAAACAGAAATTCCCGGTTCATTTGGCGGGTCTTCACCCCGAGGACTCCACCCGCTGCGCCCGTGTGGCAGGTTCGGCAATCCTTTGAGCTCGGGTAGTACCAGTTCTGGGTTC
>DATGLT010000321.1:0-12311 GCA_035294005.1 Verrucomicrobiia bacterium | reverse complement strand
TGTCCGCCGGCCCGGTGAACGAATTTTCAACATCGGACCGAACGGCGCCCATAAAACGCTCGATCTTCAGGCCGTTCGTGTAAAACGTGGCAGGCAGAACACCCACAATGCCCGTTGAACTGTTAAGCGCGGGAATTTCATAGCCTGGGGTCGTGACCTGGCAATAAACCTGGGCGCCGTTGTCGGCCGGGGTTGCCAGGAAAGTGTATTTACCGCCGGTCGCATTGGTTTCAGCAGCGACTGGTTTTCCGTTTTTGAACCATTGGTACGCGTTGGGATAAAGCAGCATCGGCGCGCCATTATTTGTTGCGGCAAAACTGAACGAGATTTCGCTGTAAGCGTAGTTGGTCGAGGCGGATTCAATTTGTTTTGTGGCCTTGAGTGAGCCTGTGGGCGGCACCAGCGGGTGAACGGTCACGCTAAGGTTCGATATGACTGTGGTAGTCGAAACGGCATTGTTATGTGCCGTCACAGCCACCCCTACCAGCACGCGATTGGACCAGGAGTTGCCATCAAAGCCGTTGGCCGTCGTGGCGGTATCTTGTGAGAAGTATTGGTTCCAGGTCGAACCGTCGGGGCTGAAATACACGTTGAAGATGCTGCCCACGCGCTCCAGGCGCATCCATTGGTGAGGGTACGTGGGCCTCCAAATTGGGCTGGTGAGTTCCACCCACGCCGCGCCGCCGGTTGGGGGCGGGCTTGCTCGGAACTGGTCGCCCAGCTCGTTTTGGCCGTTGGCCGGAGTGGTCATCGCACAGATGAACGGGTCGCCCGCGGCGGGCGCCATGGAACCATCGTCCAACCGCGCCATCAACTCCGTCTTCGCCCAGGTCGAAGAGGTACCATCGAGTGAAAGCACCTCGACTACGGCGTCCCACCAAACTCCCGAGACATTCTGATAATAGTAGAACATCTGGTCGGCAGTACCCCAGATATCAGCGCCGCCCCCGACCAGGGTTACTGATCCGTTGGGGCCGGCCGTAGCAGACCCGGCCACGCCGGGACCCCCGACGTCGACCCCGGTCCATTGAGCAGAAGCAGTGTATCCTACCATCAGCGCGAGGGTGAACGCGCACGAGTGCAAACGAATAGATTTGAAGCATTTCATAGGGTTAAGAACCAACCATGCTCCTTTTTAGCATCCTATGAGTGCGGGAGGTAATCACGGAAGCACGCGATATTCGTGAAAAGCGATTGCATCGGGTACGACAAAAAATGTCCGGATCGTTCCCCGGCCCGAGATCACCAGAACCAAATTAAATGATTCGCGCCCGGAGCGCTTTCGCCACCGCCCCTGCCCTGGAATGCACGCCTAACTTTGCGTAAATGTTGCGAGAATGCGTGTCGACGGTGTGGTGGCTGATTTTGAGTTCTTCAGCGATCTGTTTCAGGACCATCCCTTGTCCCATCAGGTCCAGGATTCTCAATTCGCGAACCGTTAAGCGGGTTTCGCGCGACCCACTGCTGGCCCGGCGAAGCAAATTCAGAAGCGCGCGCGCGACTGAAGGCTCAAGCCATGCCCCGCCCTCGATTGTGTCGCGAATGCATTCTGGAACCTTGTTTAGAGGGGAAGTTTTCAGCAAATACCCACAAGCACCCGCACGAATGCCGTTCAAAATACAATTCTCCTGCGCGGAATTGGTTAAGATGAGCCACGGCGTTCCGGGAAAGCAGTCGGAGAGGCGTTGTATTGCATCAAGGCCTTCGTGGCCGAATTGTTCCAGGTCGATTAAAATGATGTCCGGCGGTTCGAGGTCGCCCCTGCAATCCAAGGCGTCCTCGGGATGCACGAAACAGCCGCTCAAAATCAAACCGGGAGCGCCACTTATGGTCAGGGCAACCTTTTGTCGAAAAAACGGGTCGTTGTCGATAATCCACACATTGGTGTTTCGCTCCGCAACCGCGCTCCTTGAAATGTCAGAATTCAATTTGCCCCCTTGCAGTTCGCTCATGAAGGTCTCCTTCCGGATACTCGATTCAATTAATCACCACCGCACCCTGCTTCAGAATTGCCCGCAGGCGGCAGCCTCTGCACATTAGTCTGCCTGGAATTGTGCCGGCTGCAAGATAAGAATTGACGTTAAAAATTATTTCAAACTCAACCCCGCGACAACACTGCTAATTTTATAACCAACTTACAATTAGGCTCTTGGAGGTTGCCAGCAGCTCGTTGGACCTCTATTTTCCAACGTAGCCCCGCTCCGAGCCGGCCTGATTCAATGCGCGCGCGTTGGCGCCAGGTTCAAAGCGGCGCAACCCTGCATGAAAAAACTGTTTCGAACGAAGCCAACCTGCTGGATCGCTTCCACCCTGGTTGGATCCCTAATCACTTGTTCAGCCGAAAACCCGGCCGGGGTAGGACCGGAAGCCGCCGCGGCCTCGATTAGCCATTTCAAAGTTGCCGACGGCCTGGAGGTGTCGTTGTTTGCCTCGGAACCGCTCGTGCGAAATCCGACTGACATGGACATTGATGAACGAGGACGGGTCTGGGTTTCCGAAGGGGTCAATTACCGGTCGACGTTTCAAAAATGGGGGGTTTTGCAGCCCGAGGGCGATCGAATCATCGCATTGGAATATGGCCCGGATGGAAAGGTGAAAGAGACGGTTTTCTACCAGGATCCCAGCGTGAACACCGCGCTGGGCGTCTGTGTTCTGGGGAACCGGGTTATTGTTTCTGATTCTCCGAACGTCTATGTGCTCACCGACACGGACGGGGATGGCAAAGCCGACAAACGCGAGTTGCTGTTCACGGGAATCGGCGGCAAGGACCACGATCACGGAGTTCACACCTTTGTTTTTGGGCCGGACGGAAAGCTGTACTTCAACATGGGAAATGAGGGAAAGCAGTTATTCTATCCTCTCACGCGCGAGGTTCCCTTGCATGGAGACGTAGGCAAAGTGCCGATGAAACCGGTGGTGGACCTTGACGGCAACGAAGTGAACAATCACGGGAAGCCATACCGCATGGGGATGGTTTTCAGATGCAACCTGGACGGCAGCGAAGTCGAGACCCTGGCTTGGAATTTCCGAAACAACTACGAGATTGCGGTAGACTCGTTCGGGACGTTATGGCAATCGGACAATGACGATGACGGGAACCGAGGGGTTCGGATCAATTACGTCATGGAATATGGCAATTACGGATATGCCGATGAAATGACGGGCGAAGGCTGGTCGACAGGCTGGAACAAAGCAAAAGCAAAAGGCGCCCCTGAGGACACCAAGGTTTTCTACGAATGGCACCAGTACGACCCGGGAGTCGTCCCGAACCTGCTGCACACCGGCGCAGGCTCGCCGACCGGCATCATTTTCTATGAAGGCAAACTGCTGCCCGAGCAGTTCCGCAACCGCATGATTCACTGCGACGCCCTGCCCCGCGTCGTGCGGGCGTACCCGACCCAGGAGCAAGGAGCGGGCTATCACGCCGAGATCCAGGATTTGTTAACCACACCCGACCCGTGGTTCAGGCCGGTGGACGTTTGCGCGGCGCCGGATGGCTCGCTGTATGTGGCCGACTGGAACGACGCCGGGGTTGGAGGGCACTACATGGCCGACCAGAACCTGGCAACGATGACGGGACGCATTTACCGTCTCGCGCCCAAGGGCAGCAAACCGAGCGTTCCTAAACTCAAGCTCGTCAACGGTGCAGGCTGCGTCGAAGCCTTGCAATCTCCCAACCTGTCCACCCGTTACCAGGCCTGGACAAAGCTCCACGAAATGGGCCTCCGAGCCGAACATAGCCTTTTGCAGGTCTGGAATAAAAACAAGGATCCTCACATGCGAGCGCGAGCCTTGCAACTACTGGCGCGGATACCGGGCCGCGAACGCCAATACGTCGACACGGCAGTCCGCGACAGCAATCCGGATATCCGCATCGAAGGGTTGCGAATCGCGCGCCAGGTCAAACAGGACGTCATCCCGCTGGTAAAAAATCTCGCGCACGACCCTTCAGCGCAAGTACGCCGCGAGTGTGCGATTGCCCTGCGCCATAATAATTCTCCCGAAGCCGCATCGCTTTGGGCGCAACTGGCGCTCCAACATGATGGCCATGATCGATGGTACCTGGAAGCCCTGGGTATCGGGGCAGACCGGCAATGGGACACATTCCTCGATGCCTGGCTTACAGCGGTAGGCGAGCATTGGGACACCCCGGCGGGTCGCGATGTCGTGTGGCGATCGCGTGCGAAAAAAACGCCCGCAATGCTGGTGAAAATCATCGCTGACAAAAACCTCAGCGCCCAGGACCGCGACCATTACTTTCGTTCTCTGGATTTCATCAATGGCCCCGAAAAGGAAGCCGCGCTGGTCGAGTTGCTCACCGCAAAGTAAGTGGGCTCCCTCGCGCCCGAGTTTGTGAGCTGCAGTAGCGTCGATTGCCTGAGATGAGCCCTCCACTCATGCGAACCGCTGTCGCCGGCTTTGTATTGTGCTCCTGGGTCCTTTGTTGCGGCACGGCCGAAGCCGACTCAACCGACAATACGCGAAAGGCCATAAATATCGAGGCCCTGAGCCGCCTCAAAGGCATGGACCTGGAGGCAAACCCCGCTGTCAAAAACGTGGTTCTGAAAATCCTCGAGCAAGTCCGCGGAACGCCGCAATTCGTCGAGATTGTGCGCGATTTCAACATCAAAGGCCAAACGCCCGAGCTGTTGGAAATAGCGACGAAAGACCCCGCGGGCCCATCCGGCGCGGAAGCCATGCGGCTGGTTTTGCAAGAGCCGGATCAAACCGGCCTGCGCTCGGCGCTGGACCAGACCAACGCGGCGCCAATCGCTGAGGCGCTCGGAAACACAGGCGAGAAACAGATCGTGCCCCTGCTCGAACCGCTGGTTACAAACTCAACCTGCACCCTCGCAACACGCAAGCAAGCCGTCCAAGCCCTCGCCAAAGTGCGCGAGGGCGCCGAGGCCCTGCTTGAACTCGCGCGCGCCCAGAATATTCCCGCGGACCTTCGCCTCACAGCCGCATCCGAACTCAACAATGCCAGGTGGGATCCGATCAAAACCGAAGCAGCACAGGTTCTGCCCCTGCCCAAAAGCCAAAATGCGCATCCGTTGCCGCCCATTTCCGAACTGATAAAGTTGAGGGGTGATCCTGGCAAGGGCGCTCAAGTTTTTCGCCGTGAAACGGTGGGCTGCATCAAATGTCACCAGGTCAACGGTGAAGGCGTCGACTTTGGCCCCAATCTTTCGGAAATCGGTTCCAAACTGGCCAGGGATGCCATTTACGAATCCATCCTGGACCCCAGCGCCGGCATCGCCTTTGGTTTCGAAGCATGGCACATCGAGTTGAAAAACGGGGACGACGCGCTTGGATTAATCGTCAGCGACACCTCGGATGAAATCGCTCTTAAAAGCGTCGGCGGCATCGTAACCCGCTACAAAAAGGCGGACATCGCAAGCTGGGTTCGGCAAAAACTCTCAATCATGCCCGCGGGTCTCGAACAAACCATGTCTTCAGATGACCTCGTCAATCTCGTGGAATACCTGGTTTCCCTAAAAAAAGCGGCGCGGTAAAATCAACCGTGTTGCCGTTTGCAGCCACCGGGCTAAATTCAATCTATGATTCCAAGAAGCCTTTTCTGCGCGCTTGTTTTTACCTGGTGTGCCGCGCACACGAGAGCGGAGCAGGTTCCACGTTTTCGATCGGTCGAGATCGATTCGCACATTGAAATTGGTTACGCGGTCACCGTGGCCGACGTAGATGGGGACGGCAAACCGGATATTCTGCTCGTCGATAAAAAGCAGGTGGTTTGGTATAAGAACCCTTCCTGGCAAAAGCATGTGCTGGTCGAGAACCTGACGGTCCAGGATGACGTGTGCATTGCGGCCGCGGATATCGATGGTGACGGAAAAGCCGAAATTGCGGTCGGCGCGCAATGGAATCCCGGCGACGCCTTAAACAGCGGCGCTGTTTTTTATCTTGTCCCTCCTGCCGATAGAACCCAGCGCTGGGAGCCTGTTGAGTTGCCGCACGAACCCACGGTGCACCGAATGCGCTGGGTCAAAAGCCCTTCCGGGCAATTTCAATTGATCGTTGTTCCCCTGCATGGCCGGGGGAATCACGATGGCCAGGGCGATGGCGTAAAAATTCTCGCCTACAACAAACCGGCCGACCCGCATCAACCCTGGACAACGGAGGTCGTTGACGCCTCGCTTCACATGACCCATAACTTTGATTTGTTAAAGGTGCCGCAACATCCTCACGGCGGGATCCTCGTTGCGGCGAAAGAAGGCTTGTTTGAAATGATCCGCAACGGATCCGCTTGGAGTTCCACCCGGTGGGTTGGGCCAGACACGGTTGGAAACGATTTCAAAGGGGCCGGTGAGGTGAGGGTGGGAAAGTTCAGCGACCAAACCGAATTTCTCGCAACGGTGGAACCGATGCATGGCACGCAGCTGGCCGTTTACACCAGGACACCAAACCGCATGAGTGGCGCGTGGACACGCCGCGTCCTGGACAGTTCGCTCAAGGAAGGCCATGCCGTCGCTTGCGGCGATCTTCTCAGCAAGGGCTTTGACCAAATCGTAGTTGGCTGGCGCGGAAAGAACGACGCAGGCAAGACAGGCATTAAGCTGTTCAGCGCCGCCGATGGAAAAGCCGGAGAATGGGAACAAACGCTGATCGATGACAACGGGATGGCGTGTGAAGACCTGTGTCTTGCCGACTTAAATGGAGATGGCAAGCTCGATATCATCGCCTCCGGGCGTGCCACGAAAAACGTCCGCATTTACTTCAATGAAAGCCCGATCCCCGGGCGCGCCCCTTGACGGAACAAAGGCACCGAACCGCCTGGCGCGGAATTCTGAAACCGCTTCCAAAAGTTATTCACCGCCGGTGAATAACTGTTGGTAGCTTGTCATTCGCCCTTTGTGATAGAGTGCCTGCTCTGAGACCGGTTCGCTGCGACTGCTAACGCATGATTGACTAAAGCATTATGATGTTTCCAAAGACGCTGGTTGCCGAAGACGATCCCAACGACGCTCTGCTGTTGCACCACGCGTTCAAACGCGCGGGAATTGATGCGACGATTCATTTCGTCAGTGACGGTGTTGAAGCCATTGACTACCTGAGAGGCAAACAACTGTTTGAAAAAGTCGCCTCCTCAACATTGCCGGGCATGTTTCTTTTGGACTTGGAAATGCCGAGGTTGAACGGGTTCGGAGTCCTGCAATGGCTCCGCAAACACCCGCATTTGCGCCCTTACAGGGTGGTGGTTTTTAGCGCGACCCAAAGCGCCATCGATATGTCCCGTGCGGCGGAGTTGGGCGCGGATTTGTGCCTGCTCAAAACCAGCGACCCTGCTGAATTGGAACAATTGGTCAAAGCGCTGATGGATTGCTACCACGGCAAGCCGGCCGCTTACACTTTGATGACCGCGACGGACCAGAACGTCGTAGCTCTCACCCAATAGGCGCCCCAGACTGGGAAGAGGCAATACATGCCGGGTTGCTCACCCGGCGCAAAGCCGTTGTAGAAAACCAAAAACATCCTTGGCTTCGGCCATGGGCTGAAGGTCCGCGTCGCTTCCACTCCACATCAGCACCGGCCATTCCTTTTCGTCGAGTGGAACACGTCCATGGGAGCCTCGCACCAAGGTTGGATCGAGGGGAATGACATCCATCAGCATCCGCATGCCCAACCGCTTTTGTAATAGCCGCCACGCAATTCGTGCTTTGACCCATGGAATCTTTGGATCCACGAACAACTCGACCGGGTCGTAGCCCGGCTTGCGGTGAATGTCGACGGTCCGCGCGAAATCCGGGGCTTTGGCATCGTCCTGCCAATAATAGTAAGTGAACCAGCATCCTTCAGAGGCCACGGCAACGAGGTCGCCCGAACGTGGATGATCGAGGCCGTGTATTGCTTTTGCCTGCTGGTCCAGAACCTGTTCAATCCCGGGCCGCGCGCCGAGCAACTCCCGGGCTGCAGAGGCCAGGGCGGGAGTTTTGCAATAGATATGGGCAACCTGGTGGTCCGCCACCGCGAAGACCTCGCTCGCGCCGTAATCCAGCAACTCCAGACCAAGCTCTTCTTTGATCGCTAACCAGCCTTGCTGACGGAACAACCGGTTCAAATGAATGGGGTTGTTGACTGCACTAATCCCGTATTCGGAAAGGAGCACTACCTGCACAGATCGGCTTTGGAAAAAATCAATTAAGTCGCCGACGATCCGATCGATTTGCGCCAAATCCTTTGAGAGCTCCGGAAACCCGGGGCCGAAGCGTTGCAGGTTATAATCCAGGTGCGGCAGGTAAATGAGATTCAAGCCCGGCGAGTACTTGGTTTCAATCCAGCGCGAGGCCTGGGCAATCCAGTTTGAAACAGCGTCGGCACGGCCTTGCGGCGAATCGACACCGGCGGCGGGGCCCCAGAAGGACGGAAAAGGGAACTCTCCGAGATCATTTTTGATTTCGGAGCGGATTGAGTACGGCCACGAATAGATATCAAAAACTTTCCGGCCATCGGCCGGATACATCGGGCGCGGCGTGATGGAAACGTCGGCGGTGGAATACATGTTGAACCACCAGAAAAGCTGGGCGCAGGTGAACCCGGGCAAAACGCGGCGGAGGCTGTCCCAGAGTTTGTCGCCATGGACCAGCCGGTTGGATTGTTTCCAGAAATGGACCTCGGCCAGTTCGCGGTTGTACCAGCCATTTGCGACGATGCCGTGCCTGGAAGGCGGCAAGCCCGTGAGATATGTCGCCTGGGCGGTGCAGGTTACGGCCGGAAACGCCGGCCGAATCCGGCTCATCCGGCCGGAGGCGCGAAAGGCATTCAGCCGGGGTGTGGCCGGGCCGAACAACGACTCGGAAAACCCGACGATGTTAATGACGGCGGTGCGTTTCAAACTGCCGCGAGCAGTTCATTGAGACGCCGGGAGGCGCGCCGGGTTTGCAGTTCATAAATCGACTCTACAACGCGCGAGAGATTCATGTCGTGCACCTCGAATGAATCGCCAATCCCATGCAGCAACGTCAGGGTAAGCTCACCGCCCAAATGCTCCCGGAACTCCTCGAGACCGGCAAGAATTAGCGGCTGGTTGCGCGGCCCTGACTGCAGCAGTTCTGGGAAAAATAATTCGAAGCCAAGTTGCTCAAACAGGAGCAAAATCCGCTCCGTGCTATGGGGATCGAGAAAGCCCATGCGTTTAGAATAAACCGCATCCAGGGCTATCCCCACGGCCACTGCGTTTCCGTGGCTGATTTTGAATTCGGATAGCTGTTCGAGTTTGTGAGCCGACCAATGCCCGAAGTCCAGGGGCCGCGCCGACCCCGCTTCAAACGGGTCCCCTCCTGTAGCGATATGGTCCACGTGCAACTCGGCACAGCGCCGGACGAGCCTGCGCAACGCCTCCGGTTCAAAACGCATGAGCCGGGGCGCATCGGCCTCGAGCGCCTCGAAATACGCGCGGTCTCGAATGCAAGCCACCTTGACGGCTTCGGCGTACCCGGCGCGTTTCTCCTTGTTGGGCAGAGTTGCCAGTAACCGAAAATCGTTCAGGACTGCAAACGGCGTAGCAAAAGTGCCGATAAAATTTTTCTTCCCATACGCGTTGATCCCGTTTTTGACGCCCACGCCGGAGTCACATTGGCTTAGAGTGGTGGTCGGGATGCGGACGTGGCGAACACCTCGGTGAGCAGTCGCGGCGGCCAACCCCACAAGGTCGAGTAACGCCCCGCCACCGACCGCAATGACGTACGAGTGCCGATCCAGATGATGCGCATCGATGGCCCGATGAATCTCGGATACATTTCCCCAGGAAGCCTTGGCTTGTTCGCCTCCGGGCTTTACTAAGGGCGGGCAAACAAGTTTCACCATGGGCTCATGAACAGCGAAGTACCTCGTGATGCCGCCGGAAAGAGCTGGCAATGCGGCAGCAAGTGATTCGTCCAGAACGACTAATGCCCTCGCAGTTAGGCCGGCGGCGAGGGTATTTCTTAACGCGAGATTCGCCGGATCAAAGACGGCATCCGTGAACAATACTCGATGTTGCCAGGCGGCCCGAATCGTGCGCTCAATCAAGTCCATGTAATGGGACGATCAGAATTCCACAAGCCATTGGCCCGGGCAAGGACGCATCTTTACGGACAGGGTAGGAGAAATCGGGTACCGCATCCCGGCCTGCAGGATAGCGACTTTAACTTGCAGGAGCGATTCGTTGCAAAACAATTGCAAGCACGAAGCAGGAAAGAAAAAACGCTGGGAACCCCCGCCCAGTGGCGGCCAAAAGGTCAACGAGGGCGATGCCGGCCAAAAGCCCGGGAATGCTTTGAGGAATGAAATGAGCCCAGGCAGGTCTGCGGGGGCATAAGCACCAGGTCGTCCAGCCGACCTGAAGAAGGAGATCGCACCAGAGGCCGAATGATGGCCGAGGCCCGCGGAGCAATGCAACGGCCGCAGGCAGAAAAAGCAAGACCACCGGCGAGCGGATCGCAGCGCCGCCGGTGCTTTCGCCGCGAGCCAGGTAGCTCAAACCGGCGATGTATGCGGCCAGAGCCACGGCGGGCCAAACCACATCCGGGCTTGTGGCGCGGTAAAGAACAGAAGCAGCCAGCAGGTATAAGAGAAACCTGCAGGCAGCCATGAAGACCGGAGAAAGCGTGGTCCTTTTGTGAACGAGATCGTATAGAACGATCGTTGCGGCCAACGCCAAGGCATACGCCAGGGATACTCCGCCCAACAACGCAAATGTGAAGCAACCGCTAATCAAAAATGCCCCCGACAAAACCCATACTGCGAGGGAACTGATTTGGCCCGAGACGATCGGCCGTTCGGGGCGGTATCGCCGGTCAAACTCCTGGTCGATCGCGTCATTCAAAAACATTCCGGCCGTGTAGAGCAAGCTCGCGCCGAGACACAGAATCGAGAAGCGCTGCCACCCCGCTCCCCCGGCCAGCAACCACGCCGCCAGACAGTTGGTCCATACCGTCGGCAGGTTTGAAACCCTTGCAAGAACCAGCAGCGTCCTCATCAAATCGGACTGGTGTTGCGGGCAGCGGCCAGGCCGCGCTTGGCCAACTGGTTCAGAGTCCACCGGTACTCATTGACAATCTGCTCGGTGACATCGCGTGTTTTCAACGGTTCAGGCAGGACGGCCCACGTGTACGTTTCCATTTCCAAATGCGAGCAAAGCCTGGGTTGTGCTTTAAGCCAATCCATCAAACCCGTGACGTGATCCGCCGTGGTTTGGAATTCAACAATGGTTTCGCAACCGAGCGGCACATGAAAGTGCACACGCCATTCCTCATTCGGTCCAGGGGAGGATTGTTTGAAGGAGGCCAGGGCCGGGGTCAGATCTTTATGACGCTTTAAAGTTCCATCGCCGGCGCGAACAATGACCTGGTGGAGGTAAACATCGTCGGCGAAGTCGCGCAACACCTTTAAGGCGCCTGCGGAAGGTCGCAGCCGAAGAGCGCTGCTGAGGTGGATTTTGCTGAGCCGGATGCCGTGATCGCGCAGCGAGGAAAGTGCATCGTGGGGAGACTCAAATTCGACAGCGAGATGGCACGTGTCGTAGTTGACGCCTAAATGCAGATCCAGCCTCTCGTCATTTGGGTGTTCATCCTTCAATTCATCGAAGAATTGAATCGTTTCCTGGCTGTTTTCGAATAAGCCAAGCGGTTCGGGCTCCAGGCCAAGGTGCAGCATTGACCCGGTGTCTGCTGAGAGTTTAGCCGCGTGTTCGACACATTCCCAAAGGTTAGCCCGAATGAGCCGGATCTCCGACTTGTCGCGGTTGAACTCCTTGAACGAGCCCGGCAACGTGCTGACGCTTCCTTCCACTGATGCAGGAACGAGTTTGGAGAGCAGATCAAACAACCTTTTGGTGTACGCAACTCTTTCGCGTGCGGTCCAATCCGGGGCGTAGACCTGCTCCTTCACCCGGGTCCCATGGAACGCCCCAAATGGAAAGCCGTTGATTGTGAAAACATAGCAGCCATGTTGGTCGAGCCAGCGTTGAAATTCAATCAGGCATTTCGGATCGTTCAACTGCTTCGACGCCTTGTCACTCAACCGCAAGCCAATCGCGTAAGGCTCCGGGTTGCCGAGTCGTTCCTTGATTGGCAGTGTCCACCTGTTCAGCGATCCAAAGGTTTCTTCCCAAGTCTCGCCGGGGTGCACATTGGTGCAGTAGGCAAGGTGCAAGTTGTGGTTTAATCTCATGGGCAATCAACGGACCGGCGATATCGTCGGCCGGCGATCTTGGGCAAACCAGCGTCCGGCCGGCGCTTCAGGAGGCGCCGACTGGCGCCGCAAAGCCGGGGCATTGCCCCAGGAATTTCGCCGGATTTTGGAAGATCATTTTG
>DATGLT010000320.1:0-19456 GCA_035294005.1 Verrucomicrobiia bacterium | reverse complement strand
ATGCACAGACAATCGATCAATTCGCCGGACCCGACGCTGCAGTTGATGCCGGGAGACCGCGGTCGGCATTGCCGTGCGCCATTGGCCCGGAGCGGCTGCACTCATCGTTGCCCCAGAAGCAGAGTTTAAGTGAGAAGCAGATGTCTACCTTTTCGTCGGTGCGTTCCAATAAGTGCGGTAGCATCGGGCTACATATCTCGGCAATGGGTCTTGTATCTGTTTGCCCACTGGGCTTTGTGCCGCCCTTCGACATTTCGCTTCGCAACAACCGTCAGTTTTCATGGCGCGGTCGTCAGCTTGGTCGGTCTGTTCTGGAAGCCCGTCGTCACGCTCTGCTGGGACTGTTACTTGGGAGCCTTGTTGCACTGTTTTTGACTCGGGAGTAACGCCTGCACTGGACTGCCCGATGACGATTAGATTACATTCCTCAAACCACTGGGTCGCAGCCAGTGAGACCGAGCGTTCGGCCAATTCACGTCATGAGCAACACAATCACCGTAGAGAATGGTCTCACTGGGCATTTTAAGCAGGCCACCGGTCGCTCGCGTTTCGGCATTGATTGGGTTGTTCGGATTACAGGCGCACCAGATGGTGTGGTGGTTGTTCGGACTTATTTTTAACGACATGCCAAAGGAGGCCGAAAAGAAAGCGTTGGCCGATAAGGCGGTCCTTTTCGTTCAGAGGAAGCTGGAGCAAGGTTGGGTTCCCTGGGCGGGAGTTTTGGAGTATGAAGAGGAACTGACCCAACGACAGCATCCAGCAGATGGGAGCCAGCTGCTCAGCGGCGTATACTTCTAACGAAATTGAACATCTTACAGTTTGCGCCAATGGCACGGGGCCGCTGGTTACAGGACCATAGCACTGAGATGCGACTGATCCACGCTATGACTTTACGAGACGGTGGAACGACGAGCATCACCTTGTCACAAGGCTTATTCGAGAGCGTGTCCTACACCGTCGACTACGCTCTCCCGTGGGATGGCCGGAAGAGATATGTGTTCCGTGGACCTGCTTTCGTTACGGACGATGCTCACTGGCTTGAGATTGGGTGCGAAGCAGAGCGGGAAATCCAGCAGTGGTTGACGGAGGCTGCAAACGGCAGATTTGGCCAGGAAACGGTGCGGTTTCTTAGCGATCACGCGGACAACCCGGGGAAAGGGAAGTGGTTTTATGCCATGAATTTCTTGAAGATAATGGCGAAAGCGCGGTGCCAATAAAGCGCTGCACCGAATAGCGGCTCGCCAGAGACTTTTGGCAATTCGGTGAGCTAAGCGTTCGGTATCCTACGACCATGTATGAAGCGCCCCGATATTTGGATTGACGTGATTGCATGAAGGGTGTCCTCGGAGAACGGAACGTAAACCATGCCAAAAACCCAACCTGCTTGACAAATCGCCTGCCCGGTCAGAGCCTTTCCGACATCTCAAAGCAGTAAAATCAGAATTTGCGCCATCATGCCTGATTCCGTCTATGCATCAGAATTTGGGGCTTCCTCCGCCACCCAGGCGGCAAAGGTTCCGGGCGCAGCGGTCCGGCATACCGTGTCGGTACGCGTGACCCATTGGGTCGTGGCCTTGTCCTTTCTGGCATTGCTCGTCACCGGAATCGAGATCGTCATCTCGCATCCGCGCTTTTACTGGGGCGAAGAAGGTAACGTCAATATCCCTCCTTTGTTCTCCATTCCCATCCCTGCCTCCCGGGCTTCAGTGCCCACCGGGTTTAACTACACCTTGCCGGACCAGAACGGCTGGAGCCGATCGCTTCACTTTCAAACGGCATGGGTGGTGGTCGCGGCCGGTTTGTGGTACGTCCTGGCCGGCCTGCTCTCCGGCCACTTTCGACGGAACCTGCTTCCCTCCTGCGCCGATCTGTCGCCTGCGAAGTTGGCGAAGGTCTTCGTTAACCATCTGCGGTTTAGGTTTGAGGGAGACCCTCACACCTACAATCCTCTGCAGCGGCTCGCCTATCTCCTCGTGGTCATCGTGGCGTTTCCGCTCATCATCTGGACCGGACTCGCAATGTCACCGGCTGTCACTTCGACGTTTCCCTTCCTGGTTAATGTCCTGGGTGGGCATCAATCCGCGCGCACCTTGCATTTCATCGACACCCTGTTCCTTGCCCTTTTTCTGGTGGTGCACGTTTTGATGGTTTGCGTGACCGGGTTCCGCAACCGCATGAGTGGGATGATCACCGGCAAATCCGTCGAAAAGTCATGAACCAAAAAATCTCACGCCGTAAATGGATCATTAATGGGATCGTCACCGCCGCGGGGTTGTCGGGCCTGGCTGTTGCCGCGCGACTTGCTGCAAGGTATGGCCTTGTTCCACCCGATGGTGTGGGGGTCTACGGTGCGGGCACGACACTTACCTATGCGGCGCAACGGCTGTTGACGCGCCATTCTCTTGCGCGTGAGTTTCCTCGAAGTCAGATCTCCAGGGCTCCCTTCGCCAACGGCAAGCCGCCCGAACTCGAAGCCTTCAAACGCGCGCAGGCAGGCGGGTTTGCGGATTGGCGGCTGGAGATCGACGGCATGGTCGCACACCCGGGGTCGTTTTCGCTTTCCGATCTGCGGAATCTTCCTGTTCGCAGCCAAATCACTCAAGTGACATGTGAAGAGGGCTGGTCGTATATCGCTGAGTGGATTGGGACGCCTTTAGCCAGTGTCCTGGAAGTGGCCGGAACCCTCCCTCAGGCAAAGTTCGTTGTCTATTATTCCATCGATAAAACGGAATGGTGGGACAGCCTGGACATGGCCGATGCCCTGCACCCGCAGACCCTGCTGAGCTATGGATTTAACGGGGGTGATTTGCCAGTCGGGTTTGGAGGTCCGCTTCGGCTGCGGGTGCCGCGACAGTTGGGCTACAAGAGTGTCAAGTACATCAACCGCCTGACCGTGACCGACAACTTGCGGGCATTTGGCAAAGGGCTTGGTTCCGCTGCACCGGAAGGAGGCTACTGTTGGTACGCTGGGATATGAGCTGTCATCCTGAGCAACTGGGTTAAAACGTGTGGACAAAGAGCTGGCCCGCTTTGAGCCTGCCACTGGTCACAAATACTCTTCCGGTAGCAAAGACAGCAAAAGCCTGAATCATGAAATACCAAAACTCCGCGGCCTGTGCTATCAACTTTCTCGTTTGAGAGGCGGCCCTTGCCTCATTTGCCACAGCATTTCTTATACTTCTTGCCGCTGCCGCACGGGCAGGGGGCATTGCGGCCTATCTTGGGCGGAGCGATGTATGGCTGGAGCGGGGTATATGGTGTGGGCTCATACACCGGTGGGGCTGAGGGGACATCATATGGAGCTTCCCAATCAATGTTTTCCTCATCGGGCGGCTCTGAATCTTCATTCTCATCCTCGAAACAAATCCACGCCGAACAAGCGTCGATCGCGTCGATCGGCGCATTCCTCTCCTCGAACCAGCGGAGGCGTTCCTCGGGCGAGGGTTTGGCATAGCTCCGTGGCTGGCGCCGCTCCGAGGGGCCTATGTCACCCAAACCGATGATGGCTTCATCCACCAGGCCCTCAGCAAAGGCCTGGCGCACCTCGGGAAGGAGTTCCAGCGCGTTGAAAGTGTTGACCGCACCGACCAGGGCAGCCCAGAGGTAGCCATTTCCAGGTTTGGGCAGGGAGGAAAAGAGCCCGCGCAGGTCGGCGATGACCGCTTCGCGCGGGCGTTCGCCCCAAGTGTGCTGCACCAGCAACCCGTCGATGGCTTGCCCGCGCACGAACTCGTTTACGGTTTCGTCGTGCGCGAGCCGGAGCAGGGGCGCTGGATTTCCCCCAGACACGGAAGCAAAGACTGCCGCCCCATGTTCGGTCACCAGGTCGCCAGTCAGGTCGAGCGCCTCTTCATCGGGAAGCGAGAAGAAACGGATAAAACATTCCAGGGCGCTGGTTTCGCGAAACTGGGCCAGCAGGTAGATCGCAAATATGTGCAGCGATCGCTCCGGGTGTTCGAGGTAAGGAACGGAATCAGCGGAAACGCGGTCGATAGCGGCGATGAGCTCGGGTGTAATCGCTTCCTGTTGCACGATTGCCGCTCGCAGCGCCGCTTCATAAGGGGCGAATTGACTCTGGTCCGGAATGGTCTCGAACTGCTTGAGGATTTCGGGGACGCTCATTGGCGGCTGGGCCAGGATCTCGGTTGTGGAGGGCTGAGCATCTGTGGACGATGGTGTACCCGGCCGCTGCGTGGACTTGAACAACTCGTAATGCCGGGCCAGGCGCGCGACGTAATCGGGGTCCGTGTCCACATTGTCCCTGAATAGTTCGAGCAGGTAATCCGCGTAGCCGGACTGCGGGTGAAGCGGGTCAAGGCTGGCGTTCACGATCTCGCTGCCGGCCTTTGCGTCCCCATGCATCCATTGAGTGTAGAATTCGGCGCTTTCCCAGCCGTAGTTGATGACGGCCAAAACCTCGTCCAGTCGGGACAACCTGCACCAGGACGCGGCGGCAATCACACTCCGGCTCCTCGCAATAATATTCGAGCAAGGTGTACTCACCGACAGGCAATTCGCCGCCGCCGGCGAGCACGTGGAGCGAGCGCGTTTCATGCGCGGCCAAATCGAGGAATCGGGAATGGAAAGGAGTCATGTGCTGGCCCGTAAATTCTTAAGTATTAGGACCGCGGATCAAAGTCGATTCCGGTTTTAAATTCACAATTCTGCGACCCGGCCCATTATCCCTGTTTTTGCGGCGCTTGGCCATCACAACCCAAAGTCTGGTTCGTTTTTCTATCGAATCAGGAGCGGGGGCAGAAAAAAGAAACAGCAACGTCACTCCACTTCGCTTCGTTCCGGGCAAGGCTCGCGCCATGCTGGCGCTCGCTCCCATTGAAAGTTCACAATCCAGCCCTTGGACGTTCTCTCAGCACATGCCATTATACAGACGACGAATCATGCAACCTCCGCCCCTTCCCGAGACAGCCATCATCAGCTACCAGGTGCCTCGCGACGTCATCCTTCGGACTTGGTGGAGGCGGTATTTGCTTCGGCCCAGAACGCTCGGCTCCATTTCGACCATGTTTGGCGGCGCCCTTTTCTGTTTTCTAATTCGTGAGGGCATGCAATCCGCCGGCTTCGTCCTCCTTCTGTTCATCGTCCTCGCGCCAATCAACGCCTACCTCGCCCTCGCCAGGGCGATCGACGGCAGCCCCCAATACACCGATCCTAAAACCGTCGAGTTCAGTCCGACGCGAATCGTTACCACCGGCCCAAATTGGAAAACGGAGTTGCCTTGGGCGCTCTTCAAAGGCTTTTCGGAAGACTCAACCTATTTCTACCTTCACCTCACCGACACTGGCTTCGCCTCCATTATCCCGAAGAGCGCCTTCACTCCGGAGTCGCTCCAAAGGTTCCGCCAATACGCCACGGCGCGCAGACCCTAACACGCCCCAGTCACTCGGGCGCAACTCAATGGAGCAGCGGCAGGAAACAAAACGACAATCTAATAACGTGACGATGGCGGTCTCAGCGTCTCGCCGGCGAAGCAGCAGCCTGGCCATACAGCGTCACAATACTTTGTGCCGGGACTGAGAGCGATGTGATGCCATCGCTCACTTTGGCTGCAGATTGCGCAACGAAACTGGCGTCGGGCGTGGTGACGAAGACCTTGAAACTCTTGACGCCAGGTGTGGCAGGAATGTGGAGATTCACATCGACTGAATCGGTGGCAATATTAACAAACACCAGCGTCAGCGTCTGCTGCTGGTCATGGAGAAATGCCGAGACATTTAAATTATCGGTGTCCGGAGTCGCTCGGACCCGCACGGCCCCAGGGCGGATGTAGCGGAAAAAATGCTTGGCGGCGTTATATTTCTTGGAGTTTTTGTCGCCGCGGGCGGTGAGATTATACTCATTAACGCTGTCGCCGTCCTGGAACGACCAATACGTCCACGCGTTAATGTTGCCCGCGACCAGCGCATCATGCAGAGCCACTCCCATCGCCAGAGCGCCGTCAGGGGTCCCCTCTTTGTTGGTATGAATCCAACTGGGTGAATTGCCAGACGTTTCGGTCATCCACAATTCCTTGCCGGTGCTCTTGAACGCTTGGAAATAGGCGGCCCAGTTGTTCTTGCTCGAGGCCACGGTCTTTCCGTCGGACTGATAACCGTGGAAAGCCCAAGCCTGCACAAATGCCATCGTGTCGTGGTTCGTGATCACCTGGGCGGCGAATTTGCGGTTGTTTTCCAAGAACCAACCCGGCAAGCCCATGTTTTCGGGCCCGAACAATTTTGTTTTGATCCCGTACCGCCGAAAGGCCTTGGCCACGGCCGCCATGGCGTCGGCCCACTCCGTGGTGTCGGGATTGTAGAGGCATGAGTTGTAAGATTCTTTGAACATCAGCTCGTTTTGAATGCTTAAGGCAAAGATCGGAACTCCATAGGTTTTCTCGAAGCCCTGGCAATAGGCTGCGAGATATTTGGCGAAGTGTTCACGGCGGTCCGGCCGAAGGGAGCCCCCATTGCGCGTGTCATGATTTGTCTTCATCCATTTCGGCGGGCTCCAGACGGTGGCGATGAGTTTGAGGTCATCCAGCCGAGCCTCATAAATGGGCTTGATCACCTTCCCGGCCTTGTTGTTGTCGGTTCCTTTGAAATCCATCGCAGCTATGATGGCGTCGAGCGGGTCAGTCAAATACGTGGCAATATTGGCCGGTTCTTCGGCTTGCACGGTCGGGACAATTTCCATGCGCGCCATGGAAGCTCCGAAATCACGCGCAAATAAATCAGGAAACCCAGGGTCGGTATAACGATCAGCAAATGGATAGAGCATGGCGCCCAGGCCACTGATGGTTTGAAATTTCTCGCTGTAGTCCACGGTAACGTTGATGGCATGAGCGGGCGAAGTGAAGAAAAGGGCGGCTGTCTGCAGCAGTGTGACGCCCAGGACTCTGCGCCGGTAAAGAATTTGAAAGACGCGCGCTGCCTTGCTTACTTGGTTCACGCATTTATCTACCATATAAAATTTTGACCGGTTTACCGAAAGGTTATCGAGGTCCGAGCGTCGTTGTGCACGCGTGAGAAGGGAATTGTTACGATTTCCAGTCCTGTGCTCTACCAACTGAGCTGCCGAACCAGCCACAAGCTGCGATGTTCTGCAGGTTGGGCTTGCGCAAACCGCAACTTGGATGCATCAAAGGGAGTCCTGCCGATAACCCGCAGTGCGGCGGAACGATACTCAAAAGGCGAGAGGCCGCGCAAGATTGGAAGCGCGTTTTAGAAGCCTTTTTGCATTGAATGGCAGCGACGCGAGTCGCCGGGCAACCGACGGAAAACGTAAACGCACCTTTTCCCGAACGGGCTCTTGCAGAGCCGTGTTCGTGGGGTTTTTTGAAAACGCTTTAGGAAAATCATGAAACAACTTACAGAGACAAAGGCGTGGAAAGCTCTCGTGGCCCACCACGGCGAGTTGAGCCGGTTGCACCTGAGAGACTTGTTTTCCAGGGATCCGAATCGCGGAAAGACAATGACCTTGGAAGCCGCGGGATTATTCCTGGATTATTCCAAAAATCGCGTCACGGCCGAGACGCTGAAGTTGCTGGTGGCCTTGGCAAAAGAGACCGAGGTTGAAGAGCGGCGCAATGCCATGTTCAGCGGGCAAAAGATCAATGTGACGGAAAACCGCGCCGTTTTGCATATTGCGCTACGGGCTCCGGCGAACGCCTCAATTATGGTCGACGGCGCCAACGTCGTTCCCGAAGTGCACCAGGTGCTGAACAAAATGGCTGATTTTTGCCACCGCGTGCGGAGCGGGCAGTGGAAAGGATCTACAGGCAAACGCATTCGGAATGTCGTAAATATCGGGATCGGCGGTTCGGATTTGGGACCCGTGATGGCTTACGAGGCATTGAGGCACTACAGCGATCGAACCATGACTTTCCGGTTCGTTTCGAATGTGGACGGCATCGATTTCGTCGAGGCCACCCGCGACCTGGACCCGGCTGAAACGTTGTTCATTGTCTCCTCCAAAACCTTCACGACCCTTGAAACCATGACCAATGCCGAGACAGCGCGCGATTGGCTCGTTGGCGGTCTCGGCGGGAACCGTTCAGCGGTGGCGCGGCATTTTGTGGCGGTCTCCACCAATGCTGAAAAGGTGGCCAGGTTCGGAATCGACACGGCCAACATGTTCGGCTTCTGGGATTGGGTAGGTGGGCGTTATTCGATGGATTCGGCCATCGGCCTCTCAACGATGCTCGCGATTGGCCCCGAGCGGTTCGCCGAACTGTTAGGCGGATTTCATCAAATGGACGAACACTTCCGAACGGCGCCGCTCGAGTCAAACCTTCCCGCCCTGATGGGTTTGTTGACCGTGTGGTACACTGATTTCTTCGGTGCCGAAACCATGGCGGTTTTGCCCTACGAGCAATACCTCAAGCGGTTCCCCGCGTACCTTCAGCAGTTGACGATGGAGAGCAACGGCAAGCGCGTCACTCTCGAGGGCCAGGTTGTTAATTACAACACGGGCCCAATTTACTGGGGCGAGCCCGGCACCAACGGCCAGCATTCTTTTTATCAATTGATTCACCAGGGCACGCGATTGATTCCCTGCGACTTTATCGCGTTTGGCCACGCGCTGGCTCCGGTTGGACGCCACCACGACATGTTGATAGCCAATGTCTTTGCCCAGTCGGAAGCCCTGGCGTTCGGCAAAACGGCGCAGGAAGTCAAAGCCGAAGGAACGCCGGATTGGCTGGTTCCGCACAGGGTGTTTGAAGGAAACCGGCCCTCGAACGTGCTCTTGGCGGAACGCCTGACGCCTGAAGTCCTGGGCAAACTGGTAGCTCTTTATGAACACAGCGTCTTTGTGCAAGGTGTTATTTGGGACGTTAACTCCTTTGATCAATGGGGCGTCGAACTAGGCAAAGCCCTGGCCCAACGAATTATTCCCGAATTGGAAAGTGCTGCTGAACCGAAACTGAACCACGATAGCTCGACCAATAACCTTATTGAGCGATACCGCAAGATGAGGAGGAAGGCATGAGCCCAGCGCTTCAGGGGCGCGTCAGAACATTTTTCCAGGCCTTACAGCTAAAACCCCGGGCGTGATCCAAAGTCCATTTGAATTCGGCGCAAAAACGGGGACAGTCAAGCATGGATGACATTAACAAAATGCAGCTTGGGATGATTGGGCTGGGGCGCATGGGCTCAAACATGGTTCGGCGGCTCATGAGGGGCGGGCACGACTGTGTCGTGTTTGACCGCGCCCCCGACGCCCTCGCGGCTATGGCAAAGGATGGGGCGACCGGCGCCGCTTCCTTGGCTGAATTTGTAAGGAAGCTCAGGAAGCCTCGCGCCGTTTGGCTTATGGTGCCGGCAGGCGTTGTGGATAGCTCCATTTCGGAGCTTTTACCGCTGCTCGAGCCGGAGGATATCGTCATCGATGGCGGCAATTCGTATTACATAGACGATATTCGGCGCGCGAAGGACCTGGCCGCCAAACAGGTTCATTATGTGGATATCGGCACGAGTGGCGGCGTGTGGGGGCTTGAGCGCGGTTACTGCATGATGATTGGAGGCGAACCCGAGATCGTGCGCCATCTTGATCCGATCTTCGCGACATTAGCTCCCGGTGCCGGCAATCTCCCGCGCACGCCGGGCCGGGAAAAGCTCGGGGGTACAGCCGAGCAGGGGTATCTGCATTGCGGGCCCAACGGCGCCGGGCATTTCGTTAAAATGGTTCACAATGGCATCGAATACGGAATTATGGCCGCTTACGCCGAAGGCTTCGGTGTTTTGAAATCCGCGAATGTCGGCAAGAAGCCGCGTGACGCCGACGCCGAAACCACTCCGTTGCGGAGTCCCGAAAATTACATGTTCGACTTCAATCTCGCTGACATCTCCGAGGTGTGGCGTCGGGGCAGTGTGGTCGCTTCCTGGTTGCTCGACCTGACGGCCGGCGCCCTGGCAGCCGACCCAAATCTCTCGAAGTTTTCCGGCCGTGTTTCGGATTCCGGCGAAGGGCGTTGGACGATCAAAGCCGCTATCGATGAGGGCGTGCCTGTTCCGGTCTTGACGACCGCGCTTTATGAGCGCTTTGCGTCACGAGGGGAAGCCGATTACCAGGACAAGCTCCTGTCGGCAATGCGCTTTGGATTTGGCGGCCACCTGGAAAAGCCCGGAACAAAGGGCAGTTGAACGACTTCTGCGCGATTTTTCGACGCCGCGGGGCGTTGGCCGTTTACCATAAAGAGTGGCGAAGCCACTGCCATCGTGATACATAAGCTCAGTGTTTGGAAAATTACGAGGTTCGAACTCGTCTGAAGCGCCCACAGCCGGGCCTTTCGGCCGTTTTTATCTCCAGGAACTGATTAACAGCGGCGGGATGGCGGATATTTGGCTCGCCACCGATCCGAACCAAAAGGCCTATGCATTGCGCCTGATGCACCAGCGCCTTCGGTTCGACTTTGGCGCGCGCCGGCGTTTTGTGCGAGGATGCGAGTTGCTTTCCAAGATAAGCGATCACGAAAACATCATCGGGTATCACGAGCACGGAAAAATCAACGGCCAGCTTTACCTTTTGATGGAATACGTAGAGGCCGAGAACCTGAAAGACCTTTACACCCGGCACGACCCGGTGCTTTTGGAAAATGTGTCCCAGATCCTCATCGACATGGGACAAGCGCTCGAACACATGCACGAAAACGGCTTCATGCACCTGGATTTCAAGCCGGAAAATGTGCTCGTGACTCGCAACGGAAAAGTGCGCCTGGTTGATTTTGACCTCGCTCAACCTATTCCCGAGCAGCCGACAAAGTTCTCAAAAAAGAATCCCGGCACACCCGCGTACATGGCTCCCGAGCAACTCCAGGGACAACCGGTGTCCCACCGGGCCGACATTTTTTCCTATGGCGTTTCCGCTTTCGAGTTGCTCACCAATCAAAAACCATTCCCGGGCGAAACTCCTGGAGATATTCTGAAAAAGCAACTCGACCGAAGCTCCTTTGTGGCACCCCGCGAGCTGAACCCGGACATTCCTCTCGCCATGGAAAAAGTGATTTTGCGCTGCCTCCAACTGGAGCCGGAGCGCAGGTATCCTTTCATCGGCGTCATGGTCAGGGAAGTCCAGGCGGCTCTTTACGTCTAACTCTATTTCGGTCTTGAACAAACGGGCTGCCGGTTTTTGACTTCACCTGTGATCGGCACAATCCTGAACGTGGCCGGGATTCTTATCGGGGGCATCATCGGCCTGAGCCGGCGCAAGCCGTTGCCCGCTGCCAGCGAGGCTTATTTCAAAGTCGTGCTTGGGGCGTTCACCGTGTTCTACGGGTTGCGCCTGACCTGGCAAAGCATTTCTGGTTCATTCGGCGAAATCCTCAAACAATTACTCATTGTTGTGATCGCATTGGCGTTGGGAAAGCTGGTTGGTCACCTGTTGCGTTTGCAGCGGATGTCCAACCGCGTCGGCCGCTGGGCCCGGGACAACCTTAGCTCAATCAACGGGTCGGACCCTGAGCGCAACAGCAAAGGTTTCAAGACCTGCGCTGCTCTCTTCTGCGCCGCCCCACTCGGCATTCTGGGGGCGGTCCAGGACGGGTTGACGATGTCCGACTATTTTTATCCGCTGGCAATCAAAGGCGTGATGGACGGGTTGGCGACGCTGAGCTTTGTTTCGCTGTTTGGGCCCGGCGTGTTGCTGGCCGCGGTCCCCGTTTTCGCTCTCGAGGGATCCGTTACCCTGATTTGCTCCCGTGCGCTTGAACCAATGTTGACCCTCCACAACCTGGTCGGTTCGGTCAACGCCGTCGGCGGCTTGCTTGTGTTCTGCGTGGCGCTAGTTGTGTTGGGATTAAAGAGAATTGAGCTGGCCGATTACCTTCCAAGCCTGTTTGTCGCCCCGTTACTGACATTTTTCCTGCGGTAAAAGGGATACAGTAGCAATTCCTTGCGATGCGGGTGAATCGGCGCCAGCACAGCTGCGAACGAAAACGCCTGAAGTGTGATGGGCTCGCTTTCGAAGTGAATAGAACCGCTCGGGGTCAGTTTCCTTTTTTTCCACAGAAAATCCGTGTGTTTCAGAGTACCGGCTGTTTTAGCGGTGCACTTTCGTGGCTTAGGGTTACGACCCCATTGGAGAATTTCTTTGTTTAGTTCATTCTCCTCGCCATGCAACACACGCTTTCTTTCCCCCCTTCGGAGTCGCCCGAGGCCGAATCCAACCCGACGTTTAACGTCCTCATCGCCTACGAGGATTTTGAATCGGGAAAACACGCCAAACAGACCTACGATTTCCTGGTTGAGAATCTCGGGCGCGATTGCCATCTGACCAATCAGATGTGGAAGTTCGACGTGCTCGGCATCCCGAAGTTGCGCGAGATCGCCGTGCGCGACGCTACCAGCGCCGATATCATCATTGTATCCTGCCAGGGAAACGAGTTGCCGGATTACGTCGCGAAGTGGGTTGAGTCATGGTTGATGGAAGGAACGAACGCATTGGCGTTGGTCGCCCTCTTTGAACAACACGAACCTTCCGCAACCGTCAATCCCGCCGTGAAAGATTATCTGGCGGATGTTGCGAAGCGGGGAAAGATGGAATTTTTTGCCCAGCCGGGTGATTTGCCCGGACACAATCGATGTGGGACCGCGTTGCACGTTCCCCTTCGTTCATCTATCGTTGACCGTTCAGCCTCTGACATCTCAGGTGTTTTTAATCGCGACGCTTCAACGCCCCGCTGGGGCTTGAACGAATAGCCTTTCCGCCAGTTAGACTTGCCAAACCGGCCCTGACGGCCGGTTTTTGGGTTTTTACCCCAATCGCGTGAGGGGGTGGGCTGCGGTACGCTCAGCTATGCGTGCAATTTGGAAAGGGTCAATCAGCTTTGGCCTGGTGAACGTTCCCATTTCTCTCTATCCGGCAACGTCCCAGAAAGAACTGAGTTTCCGAATGTTGCGCAAATCCGACCTCAGTCCCATCAATTACAAACGCTTTGCCGAAGCGGATGGAAAGGAAGTGCCGTGGGAACAGATTGTCAAAGGATACGAGTACGAAAAGGGCAAGTTCGTCGTCCTTTCTGAAGAGGATTTCGAACGCGCGGACATCAAAGCGACGCAAACCATTGATGTTGTCGAATTCGTTCATTTGAACGAAATCGATCCGATTTTTTTTGACCGGCCGTATTACCTCGAACCGCAGAAGCAAGGGGCAAAGGCGTATGCCCTCCTTCGTGAGGCGCTGAAGAAAACGGAAATGGTGGGCATCGCGAAAGTTGTCCTGAAGACTCGGCAACACCTGGCGGCGATCAAACCTGAGCAAAGCGCGCTTGTTCTCGAGATCATGCACTTCGCCGAGGAATTGGTCAGCCCGAAGTCATTGCAGATCCCCGGGGACGCGGATTTGGGGAGTCGTGAATTGCAGATGGCCTCTGAATTGGTCAGTCGCCTGAGCGGTCCATGGAAACCTGAGAAATACACGGACGATTACCGGCAAGCCCTGATGGATTTGATACAAAAGAAGATCGAATCCGGAGGAAAGATCCCCGCTCAAACCAAAGGCGTAAAACGGTCAGCAACCAAGGTCATCGATCTTGTTTCGGTCCTGCAACAAAGCCTGGAGCAAACGGGCAAACGGGCGGGGGCAGGGAAGCCCGCCCGGCATCCTCGAACGCGCCATGCCTTAAAGAAAGCGGCGTAGCATGTGGTTTAGTTTTCTTCCCGTATGAGCCTGAAGGAGTACAAAGCCAAGCGGAACTTCGGCCGTACCGCGGAACCGATTGGGGAGACACAGCGGCCTCTCAAGACAAAGGACCATGCCTTCGTCGTGCAAAAGCATGAAGCCTCCCATTTGCATTACGACTTTCGTCTCGAGATGGATGGCGTGTTGAGGTCCTGGGCTGTCCCAAAGGGATTTCCGTTCAAGCGTGGAGATCGTCGATTAGCCGTCGAAGTGGAGGATCACCCAATCGAATACGGCGGTTTCGAGGGAACTATTCCCGAGGGAAACTACGGGGCAGGGACGGTGATGCTGTGGGACCGTGGCACATACGCGGTCTCCGGGACCGATGCCGTCCAAGCCTGGCGGTCCGGCAAAATTCATATGCGGCTTCACGGTAAGAAGCTGAAGGGGGAATGGACCCTGGTTAGGATGCGGGATTCCGAGACGAGGAAACCGCAATGGCTGCTGCTGAAAAGTGGCGAGGATTTGCCGCCGGTATCCGCCCGCAACGACGATCGGTCCGTGCTCACCGGGCGCTCAATGGAGGGCATCGGCTCGGCGAAACGTGGAAAACAGTGGGAAAGTAACCGCTCATCTGGCAGTTCGAGCACCAAAAGCACGCCACGTTCGAAACGGCGTCACACCGCTTCGGCCGAGCAACCCGACGGCCCTGGCGGAAAGTCTGCGAACAAAAACAGCTCCCGTTCTCTTGCTCCTACGCCCGTTTTGAAAAAGCTCCCGGCTCGCCGCCCGGAGTTCGTCGAACCCATGAAAGCCCAACTGGCCGCCACTCTGCCGAAAGGGCCGAACTGGGTTTATGAGATCAAATTCGACGGTGTGCGCGCGCTCGCGATCAAAGATGGAGCGTCTTTAAGCCTGGTGTCGCGCTCCGGAAAAGACCTCGGAACAAAATATGCCCCTGTGTTACAAAGGCTGGAACGGTTGCCCGCAGGCCAGGCTGTGTTGGACGGTGAGATTGTTGCCGTCGATGCCGAGGGACGCTCAGCTTTTCAGTTGTTGCAGTCCTATCAATCCGCAATCGGCAGCAAGCCTCCTCTGTTCTATTATGTATTCGACGCAATCCAGTTGGAAGGCAAAGACCTGGCCTCCCTGCCATTGCTCCAACGGAAAACCATTGCCCAGCGCCTCGTTGATGGGCTGGATTCCGTTCGCTTTTCTGCGGATATCCAGGCTGATTCTCAACGAGTCTTGCGCGAAATGCAGGCCCGAGGGCTCGAAGGCCTGATCGCCAAGCAGAAGGATTCGGCCTACGAACCCGGCCGCCGGTCGGGGGCCTGGGTCAAATTCAAATGGACCAATGAACAGGAATTTGTCATCGGCGGTTACACGCAGCCCAAAGGCAGCCGAAGCCGTTTCGGGGCAATCCTCGTCGGCTATTACGATGGCGCCGACCTCAGGTTTGCCGCGAAAGTGGGCACTGGCTTTGACGAGAACACGCTTGAGGATCTCTACAGCAAATTTCAGAAACTCACTCAGCCGGCATGTCCTTTTGCCAACCTGCCAGAGCGATCAACCGGTTCCACTGCGCGCCTCGGACCTGCCGAAATGAGGCGCTGCACCTGGCTCCGGCCGGAGTTGGTTTCCCAGGTTCGTTTTGCCGAGTGGACCCGCGACGCGCACTTGCGCCAGCCTGCTTTCCTCGGGCTCCGCGAGGATAAAAAGCCCGGCGAAGTTGTTCGCGAAACCCCGAGGTAAGAGCGGCATCAGCGCTGCGCGTGACAGATTTCTCTGGGCAGGAATTGCTGCTGGGCTAAACTCCTGTGGATGACCAGTGTTCGTTTGGGGCTCATTGGCCTTGGCAATATCGGGCAGCATCATGCGGCATACCTTTCCGCAGGGAAGGTTCATCGCGCGGAACTTGTCGCGGTATCGGATGCGGTTGCGGGCAAATTGGAAAAGTATAAGCCGCTCAAAACATTTACATCGGGCGAGGAGCTGATTGGCTCGGGCCTGGTGAATGCCGTCATCATCGCCACTCCGCATTTCCAGCATACCAGCCTCGGGATCGCCGCACTCCGGCAGGGTTTGCATGTCATGGTTGAGAAGCCAATCTCAGCCCACAAAGCCGACGCGGAAAGGCTCATCCATGCACACCGGGCGCGGCCTGACCTTGTCTTCGCCGGCATGTTCCAGCTCCGGGCCGAACCGCGGTATCTCAAGCTTCGACATCTCATCACTTCGGGAGAACTCGGACAGGTCCTTCGAATGAGTTGGATCATGACGGACTGGTTCCGCACTGAGGCCTACTACGCCAGCGGCGGCTGGCGCGCAACCTGGAAGGGCGAAGGCGGCGGCGTCCTTCTCAATCAGTGCCTGCACAATCTCGACGTGCTGCAATGGCTCCTTGGAATGCCCGCTCGTTTGCGCGGTTTTTGCCAACTCGGCCGGTTCCATCAGATCGAGGTCGAGGACAACGTCACCGCCTACTTTGAATTTCCAAATGGGGCGACCGGCTCGTTCGTTTCTTCGACGGGAGAAGCGCCCGGCACAAACCGGTTTGAAATCGCTGGTTCCAAGGGCAAAGTCGTCCTGGAAAACAATCGGCTGCTGTTTACTCGGAACGAAACCGACGCGCTGCAATTCAGCCGGCACGCCACCCTCGGCTTTGCCAAACCTGACGTGTGGAATGCGGAAATTCCGTTTGAAAATGCCCCCAACCCCCATGCGCTCCTGATGCAGAACTTCGTCAACGCAGTTCTGGACCGCGAAGCTCTCATCGCGCCGGGGACCGAAGGCATTCATTCGGTTGAACTGGCCAACGCGATTTTGTATTCGTCACTCCTGGGACGCGACCTCGAGTTGCCGATGGACAGCGCCGCCTACGAGCAAAAACTCAATGAGCTCATCGCAAATTCAAAGTTGCAGAAGAAGGTAATGGAAGTCTCCAACGAAGATTTTACAAAGTCTTTCAACCGGTAAACATGGAACGTAATAGCTTTCGCTGGGTATGATTTTTACAGGCATCGGCGACGAGGCGGCCAACAGTCTCGATGGCCAGATCCATGCCGCGCGCGACCTGGGCTGGACTCAACTGGAGCTGCGGGGCGTCCAGGTGCCCGGTTTCAACAAAGCCAATTTCCACGATATTCCCGAAGCCGCCTTTGATTTTGCCCTGCGCAGGCTCGAGGAGGCGCAAGTCGGAGTTTATTGCTTCGGCTCGACGATCATGAATTGGTCGAAAACAATCCATGATCCGTTCGAACCGACGCTGGATGAAGTAAAACGCGCCATTCCCCGAATGCACTCCGCCCGGACTAAATACGTCCGGATCATGAGCTTCAAACCCGGTGATGACGAGTTTCGGATCCCGTCCGAAGTTTTCCGGCGTGTGAGGGACGTGACGAACCGGTTCCTGGACGCCGGGCTTCAACCTGTCCACGAGAACTGCATGAACTATGGCGGCATGAGCTGGCAGCACGCCCTCGAGTTGCTCGATAAATGCCCCGGCCTCAAATGGGTGTTCGACACCGCCAATCCCATCCTCAACCCCGATCGGTCCAAGTCCAAACCATGGCCGCGCCAGGATCCATTGGAATTCTGGGAGCATATTCGTGATCACGTCGTTCACATCCACATAAAGGACGCCACGTGGAACGAGGCCAAGAAAGACGCGGATTACAATTGGCCAGGCGAAGGGCAGGGCAAGGTTCGGGAGATTCTCGCCGAGGCTTTCAACCGCGGCTACGACGGTGCGCTCTCCATTGAACCCCACATGGTGGTAGTCTTTCACGACGCCCAGTCCAACGTGGTCGGCGAAGATGCCATGCGAAATAATTTCGTAGAATATGGCCGCCGACTCGAACAGGTCGTCTGCTCGCTTAAAAAGCCAGCCACGTAAGATTCGTAAGCGGCCGAGGGACCGGGGCTGAAGGCGACAAAACAGCCCGTGGCTCGTCGCCTTATCCCGAACCCGCAGGGTTCGCAGCGAGTAGCCGTGGATCGGCCGACCGAGTTGGCCGACCCACGGAAAAACGCCAAAAAAGAGGCAAAATTCACATTCCGGGTGCGACCTGATTTTTTTGGCGGCGTTGCCGGGGGTCTCCGCTGCGCTACGGCGGCCCGGCTGCTGGCTGTGAACCCCGCGGGTTCACTTCGGTTCACGTCGGATGCCTCCCTCTCCACTTATTTCAAAAAAGCTGATCACTTGGACAGTATTTGTCCAAGTGCCTCCCGTAGCATCTCCCGAAAAAGAAAGGATTACATATGTTCGATGGACAGATGGAAATGAGTTTCGGGCGGATCAACAGCGTCAATCGGAGACAACAGGCGCACGCGAACCGCGCTCAATGGTGGTTTCGGCGGATGCGCCAAATCGTTGATTTAGCCATCGATTGGCAACCCACGCCGGCGCCGCGCCCCGTTCAAATCTGGTTCCCTGCTAATGAGAACCGGCCGAAGGCATCGATTTTGCGCCGCAAGCGTCGGGCGGGCGTGCAGGAGCATCAAATTTGTGAATGAGTCGGCGCAGATGTCTCCGCGTCAAAGCCGCTTGGATGAGACCGCGGTCTCATCCAAGCCCTGTCCGAAAGGGCAGACCCCATGAGCCTGTGCCGGGGGTCGCAAAAGGAGTTGTCGCTCCCACGGGATTGCCTAAATTGAACGGCAATGGCGTTCAGCGATCTCTCCAGGACTCAACAAAGCTTGCAGTTGCTGCAGCGCTCGCTTGAACGCGGGCGCCTGGCGCATGCTTATCTGTTTAGCGGCCACGACCTGGAAAGCCTCCAAACCATTGCGCGCACGCTCGCCAAGACGCTGAACTGCGAGAAGCCGGTTCAGAAAAACGGACATGCGATCGATTGTTGCGACCTGTGCGCCACCTGCAAAAAGATTGAGCACACGAACCATCCCGATATGTATTGGATTCGGCCCGAATCCAAGTCCCGCGTGATCACTGTCGCGCAAATGCGCGAGCTCATGCGGGAAGTCCAGCTCAAGCCCAAGGAATCCCGGCTTAAAGTGGCTGTCGTCGTTGCCGCGGATCGGCTTGGGGTTGAAGGCGCCAACGCGTTCCTAAAGACCCTCGAAGAGCCACCTGCCGATTCGGTTTTAGTTCTTTTAACCACCGAACCTCAAAGAATGCTCGAAACCATCCTGTCGCGTTGCTTGCGCCTGAGTTTTGGAAATGCCGCGCCGCCAACATTGAACCCTGCCCAGCATGAGTGGCTCGCCGCTTTTGGCGACCTGGCCGGTTCCCAACAGAAGAGCCTAATGAGCCGGTACCGGCTTATGGACGTTCTGTTGCGCAAACTGGGGGAAGTTCGCAAGTCCATCGAGCAGGACCTGACCGCAAGATCTCCCCTGAACCGGCATCCCGATGCGGAGAAAGGCATGCTGGAACGCTGGGAAGACGAGCTCACCGCGGCCATTGAGGCCGAGTACCGTCGCCAACGCTCGGATTTATTGTCGGTGCTCCACTGGTGGCTGCGCGATGTTTGGCTGCGCTCGTTGCCCCCGGTTGCCATGGCGAGCCGTCCAACCGAATCCGATCGAGGCAAGTTATCCCCCGAAGGCCTGCTCAGTTTCCCTGAGGCTCCGGCCACGGAGCGCGTCGCCCAACGGATCACTCCGGCTGATGCGCTCCAGAACCTGGATGTGATCGATCACTTGCAGCGGTGGTTGTCCGGTAACGTTCAGGAGGCTCTTGCCCTTGAAGTGGGCCTGTTAAAGCTCCACCTGTGAGCCAGGCGTGAAATCCAGCCAAAGGTTAGCGCCCGACTCCTCTGCGGCTGACAACCGTTTCGGCGCGTTGTTCGCCGGATTGTTCGGGGCTTTTCTAGGCTTG
>DATGLT010000319.1:0-2877 GCA_035294005.1 Verrucomicrobiia bacterium | reverse complement strand
CGGGGCGTGGCGGTCGTGGTGATCCCGGGAGATGTGGCGCGCCAGGAGGTGGAATCCGCAGAATTGAGTCTGCCCGCACAGCACACTCCACCGTCAGTTTGTCCGGCGGTGACGGATTTGCACCTGGCCGCGGAGATGCTTAATGGGGCGCACAAGATCACCATTCTCGGCGGGGCCGGTTGCGCGGAAGCGCATAACGAAGTGATACAACTCGCCAACATTCTGAAAGCGCCAATTGTGCACGCACTCCGCGGAAAGGAGTATCTGGAACATGACAACCCTTTCGACGTGGGCATGACCGGCTTGCTGGGATTCTCCTCAGGCTATCAGGCAATGATGGATTGCGATGTCCTGCTGATGCTGGGAACAGATCTTCCCTACCAGCAGTTTTATCCCTCAGACGCACGGGTCATCCAGGTGGACCTGCGTCCGGAAAACATTGGCCGCCGTGTGCGGGTCCACCTCGGCCTGGTGGGCGATGTGGGAGCCACGCTGCGAGGGCTGTCGACTTGGCTCCAAACCAAGGAGAATCGAGAGCACCTTGACGCCTCTCTCGAGCACTACCGCGAAGCCCGCAAGAGTCTGGACGACCTGGCCACCGGCACGCCTGGTCGGAAACCCATTCATCCCGAGTTTGTCGCGCGCACGCTCAGTGAACTGGCCGCACCGAACGCGATTTTCACTTGCGACGTCGGCACGCCAACGATTTGGGCTTCGCGCTATCTCAAAATGAACGGCTGGAGGCGGCTCTTGGGATCGTTCAACCACGGCTCGATGGCTAATGCTCTGCCGCAGGCCATCGGCGCGCAATTAGCCTTTCCAAACCGCCAGGTGATTTCCATGTCCGGCGATGGCGGTTTCGCAATGCTCATGGGTGATGTGCTTACACTCAAACAATTAAAACTGCCGGTGAAAATCGTCATTTTCAACAACAGCAGCCTTGGCTTCGTCGAGATGGAGATGAAAGCGGCGGGACTGCTTGAATTCGGCACGGAGCTCCAAAACCCGAATTTCGCAACCATGGCAGAAAGCATCGGGATCCGGGGATTTAGAATCGAGGATCCCGCAGACGTAGCCAGTGGATTACGAGAGGCATTGAATTGCGGAGGGCCGGCTTTGGTTGATGCCGTGGTGAACCGCCAGGAACTCTCGATGCCGCCGCATATAGAAATGGAACAGGCCAAGGGTTTCAGCCTCTTTATACTCAAGGCCATTCTCAATGGCCGCGGTGATGAAATCGTGGACCTTGTTCGCACGAACGTGCTGCGGTGATTTGGTGGGGCGCTGCGCCGTCCGTGCTGCGTGCAAAGGCGCAACGGTTACCAACTTCCCGCCCGGTGATACGGAAAGACCGCGCCGGCTGAACGCGGGCGTGACATCGCAGCGCGATGTCTCCACCGCCACCCTCGTACGCTCAAGCGGCATGGGGCGCGCCCGCAAGCACGGTTCGCCAATGGCGCATGCGGAAGGAAAGCACGAGCAGCAAGCACCCCAAAGCTAATGCAAAAGCTCCTGTCCACCAAACCAACGCCAAAGCACCGGCGCTGGGCCGAGCCAGAAGCAGGACGCCGAAGACGACGGAAAGCACGCCCGCCAGGACCAACAACCATTCATGGTCGATTACTTTGCGTAACCGCACAGCGGCGACGATTTCCAATACGCCTGTCACAATTGCCCAAACGGCGATGAGCAGGACCAAAGCCATCGCGGTGATTCCGGGCATAAAGAAGGCGATCAATCCAGCGGCAATACTTATTATTCCCTGGAAGATCAAACTGCCAAAGCGCGGGTATCCTTTCGGCGCGTTAATGGCCAATACGAAGGCCAGGACACCATTCACCAGCGCGTACCCGCCATATAGATATATCAGAGTCAGGAGGGTTATGCCCGGCCAGATAAAAGCCAACAGCCCAAAGAGCAGGGCTGCCAAACCGCGCAATGCGGTCAGCCACCAGTAACGCGTAAGATGGTTTGCCAAAGTTCCAGCACTTGTGTCGAGTTCGTTCGTCATATCTTGCCCTCCAGTTGAGGTTTTTACTGTTTGTGTCGATTCATTCGGTTGGTATCAGATTGAACGGGGACTGCTTCTTCCAGGAGCGAACCCAACGCGGCCGACCACGAACGGAGGCGATTGGCCCACGATTGCAAGGGAAGTGTTCATGATTCGCTTCTTGAAGAAAATTGCCTGCCTGAGGGTTAAGTTGCCAATTGGGCCGCAGTTGGCGGGATGGGCCCGGGAAACGGCTTGGGTTTGCGAGCGATCCCGAGCTTCTGCATCTTCCAGATCAAAGTGGTGCGCCTGAGGCCGAGTCGCGCAGCGGCACCGTGGGTGCCGCCCACGAGCCACCGTGTTTCGTGGAGTGCTCGCAAAATATGATCGCGCTCGCATTCTTCGAGTGTGGCAGGGCGGGATGCTTCGGGCTTGGTACTGCAGACGGACCGTTCCAGTTCATTGGTTAGGGAAGTTAGGCTTCGGGTGTTCGACATGATCACCGAGCGCTCGAGGAAGTTTTCCAGTTCGCGAACATTGCCCGGCCAATGATGGCGCTTCAGCGAGTCCATGATGCCTTGGGGAATGGTGTCAATCCGCTTGTTCATCTGCCGGGCGAAATGGTTTACGAAATAGTACGCCAGCAGCGGAATGTCCTCCGGGCGCTCACGCAAGGCTGGTATGCGGATCGGAAAGACACTGAGGCGATAGTAGAGATCGCTTCGAAATTGGCGTTCGGCGACCATTTGTAACAAGTCCCGGCTTGTGGCAGCCACAACCCGCACGTTGACCTGATAGGTCTGGTTCCCACCCAACCGCTCGAACTCCTTTTCCTGAAGGGCGCGGAGCAGCTTCGGTTGAAGTTCGGGCGGGAAATCGCCCACTTC
>DATGLT010000318.1:0-25496 GCA_035294005.1 Verrucomicrobiia bacterium | reverse complement strand
CTCGTTATCGGCCGAGTCGGGCAGGTTGGCTGGGAATTGCGCCGCACTCTCGGGCCACTGGGCAAGGTTGTGGCGGTTGACTATCCCGACATTGACCTGACGAAGGCGGACTCGATTATAAAATGGACCCGGGACACCCAGCCCCAGGTAATCGTCAATTCTGCTGCTTATACCGCGGTGGACAAAGCCGAAACGGACTTCGACCGCTGCAATCTGATCAACGGCGTGGCGCCGGGCATACTGGCCGAAGAGGCCAAGAAGCTATCCGCGCTCCTGGTGCACTACTCAACGGACTACGTGTTCGACGGCACCAAGACCGTGCCGTATACCGAGGCCGACGCCCCAAATCCGCTGGGGGCCTATGGCCGGTCAAAACTCAACGGTGACCAGGCGGTGATTGCGGCCGAAGGCCAGCACTTGATCTTCCGTCTTTGTTGGGTCTATGGAGCGCGCGGGCAAAACTTCATGCTCACCATGATGCGCCTGGCCCGGGAACGCGAAAAATTGCGTGTAGTGCAGGATCAATTCGGCTGCCCGACCTGGTCCCGAATGATAGCCGAAACCACCGCCTTGGCCCTGGCTCGAGTTTTCGCCTCAAACAACCCAGCCGATTTCAAAGGTGTGTACCACCTGGCCGCCTCCGGCCAAACCAGCTGGCACGGTTTTGCCGAATCCATTATCGGGCTCATGCCGGAAGCGGAAAAGAAATGCCGCTGCGTGGAGCCCATTCCGACCTCGGAATACCCGCTCCCGGCCAGACGCCCGGCGTATTCAGTGCTGTCCTGCCAAAAGCTCAAGAACACATTCGGGCTTGAAATGCCCGATTGGGCGGAGAGCCTCAAGCAAGTACTGGAGCACGCCTAACTCTTTCCAAGTTCCTATGAAACTCCTGATCACAGGCGGAGCCGGGTTCATCGGCTCGAACCTTATCCAGCATGTTATCGACCGGCCCGAAGTCGAGCGGCTCGTTAATCTCGATTGTCTCACATACGCAGGTCACCTGGCCAATTTGCGAATGGTGGACAAGAACCCGAAATACGTTTTCGAGAAAGTGGACTTGCGGGACAAAACGGCCGTGTTAGATGTGGTGAACCGCCACCAGATCTCGCATGTCATGCACCTGGCCGCGGAATCGCACGTGGACCGCTCGATCACGGGTCCCGGCGATTTCATCCACACCAACGTAGTGGGCACATTCAACCTGCTGGAAGCCTGCCGCGCTTGCTGGACGGATCCCGGAACCGCCACCCGGTTTCACCACGTCTCGACCGACGAAGTTTACGGCAGCCTCGGGCCAACGGGGTTTTTCACCGAGACGACACCGTACGCTCCCAATTCGCCTTATTCGTCGAGTAAAGCGGCCAGCGACATGCTCGTCAGGGCGTACCACCACACCTATGGGCTGAACACCGTCATTACCAACTGTTCGAACAATTACGGGCCGTATCAGTTTCCGGAAAAGCTCATTCCCGTGGTTATCCAGAGTGTGATGGCGCGCAAACCCGTGCCGGTCTACGGAGATGGAATGAATGTGCGCGACTGGCTTTATGTGCGCGATCACGCCCAGGCGCTCTGGACGGTGCTGACACGCGGCAAAAACGCCGAGACCTACAACATCGGCGGCCATAACGAATGGGCCAACATCCGGATTGTGGAGCTCATCTGCGACTTGATCGACGAAATGGCTCCTCAACTTGGCGGGGGCTCCCGAAAGCTGATAACTTTTGTCAAGGACCGCCCTGGGCATGACCGCCGCTACGCGATCGATGCGAGCAAGATTCAAAAGGAACTGGGCTGGGTTCCAGCGCATAATTTTGAGCAAGGCATTCGCGAAACGGTCCGATGGTATCTTGATCACCAGGCCTGGGTGCGCGAAGTTCTTGGAAGAAACGCCTGACGGCAATTGTGCTCCTGGCGAAATAACCGCGGATGGATATTCGTTACGAAACGGACCGGCCCATCACCGACGAGGAGTTCATTGACGTCCTGAACCGGTCCACACTGGCCGAGCGGAGGCCGGTCCAGGACAAGGATTGCATTCACGCGATGTTGCGCCACGCGAACCTACTCTGCACGGCGTGGCACCAGAAACTGCTTGTGGGCGTCGCCCGCTCGGTCACTGATTTCGAGTACTGTTGCTACCTTTCAGACCTGGCAGTGGATGTGGACTACCAAAAACAAGGAATTGGGCGCAAACTCATTGCCATCACCAAATCGAAGCTTGGGCCGCGGGCGAACCTAATCCTGCTGGCAGCGCCTCAAGCGCGCGAATACTACCCAAAAATCGGTTTCGACCACCATCCTTCAGCCTGGATTCTACCGCCTGGTAAGCAGATCGGGTAGCCGGTCAGAAAAAACTCACAGCCAGGTGGCTCACACAGGAGAGCGCCAAGAGCCACCTCGCCAACACCGGGCGGCTTGCTGAGCGACTGATTCCGACGTCGCGGACCTTACTCGTCCTTCTTGCCGCCACCGGATTCACCGACTCGATTCATCAGGTCAATCAGCGGGAGGAACATGGCAATGACGATGCTGCCGACGATCACCGCCAGGAACACGATCATGATTGGTTCCAACAACGACGTCATCGCGGCTACCGCATTGTCTACTTCATCGTCGTAATTGTCGGCAATTTTGAGAAGCATTTCCGGCAACGCGCCGGTTTGTTCGCCGACGTCCACCATGCTGATAACCATGGGCGGGAAGATTCCCGAAGCTTCGAGCGGAGCGGTAATGGTTTCACCCTCTTTAACGCTTTCGTGAACCGAGTTCACGGCGTTTGAGACAATGACGTTGCCCGCCGTTTCTTTAACGATGGTGAGCGCCTGGAGAATAGGCACACCGCTGCTGACGAGCGTTCCCAATGTTCGAGTGAAGCGTGAAATGGCTACTTTGCTAATCACAGGCCCGAGCACGGGCATTTTGAGCTTCACTTTGTCCCACGCGAGCCGGCCGAATTTGGTTTTGGTGAAGAGATTGAAGAGGATGAACGCCACCACGAGAATAATCACGGTCCACAGCAGGTGATCCTTGACCATATCGCTGATGCCCAGGACGAGGCGGGTAAAGGCCGGCAGCTGAGCGCCTTCCAACATGCCCTCGAACACCGACTTGAAGGAGGGAATGACCTTCACCATCAGAATCATCAAGATGCCGGTGGCCACGCAGAGGACGGCCACGGGATAGAACATGGCGGCGATAACTTTGCCCTTAATCTTCTGAGCTTTCTCCATGAACTCAGACAAACGGTTGAGCACGACCTCCAGCACGCCACCCAGTTCGCCGGCTTTAACCATGTTGACAAAGAGCCGATTGAAAACCTTCGGGTGCTGAGCCAGGCCTTCGGAAAAGGTGCTGCCGCCCTCGATGGAGAGGGCCAGTTCGGCAATAATGCCCTTTAGAGTTGCATTGCGCTCCTGCTTTTCCAGAACGCGGAGTCCGCGCAGCAACGGCAAACCGGCGTCGACCAGGGTCGCAAGTTGGCGGGTAAAAGTGGTGAGCACCTTGGCTTTTACCTTGCCGCTCAGGCCGGGAATCTTGATGTTGATATTGACGCCGCCCTTTTTGCCCTTGGCGCTTTTGCCGCCCTTGGCTTTGCCCTTTTTGTCCGCGGCTGGTTTTTCCTTTTCCTTGGCTTTGTCGACCTCGACGATCTTGGTCGGGAAAAGGTTCATCTCCTTGACGCGGCCGATGGCCTCGTTCTGGCTGGCCACTTCGATGGTCCCCTTTACTTCTTTCCCATGGGGATCCATTGCCACGTAATTATACTTGGGCATACCGCTCCTTATTTTCTAAGTGTACTTCACTACTTCTTCAATTGTTGTATCACCATCAAAAATGCTTCGCAAGCCGTCTTCGCGCAGGGTCACCATGCCCTGTTCGATGGCTTTTTGGCGGACCACAACGGTCGGTGCGCGCTCATTGATCAGGGTGCGCAGGGTATCATTGATGATCAACAGTTCGAAAATGCCTTTTCGCCCCTTGTACCCAGTATCGTTGCAGGTCGAACAGCCGCGTCCGTAATAAAACACTTTCTCGCCAAGGTCATGCGGCGAGAGATTGAGCATGCCGAGCTGAGCTTCGGTGGGCTCGAAAGGCGTGCGGCAACTCTTGCAGACGCGGCGGACCAGCCGTTGGCCCAAAACGGCCATCAACGTCGACGAGATCAGGAATGGCTCGACGCCCATGTCGATGAGACGGGTGACGGCGCCGGGAGAATCGTTCGTGTGCAGGGTGCTCAAGACCAAGTGGCCGGTGAGCGACGCCTGGATCGAGATTTGGGCCGTTTCAAGGTCACGCATTTCACCGACCATGATAATGTCGGGGTCCTGGCGCAAAAACGACCGCAGAGCTTTGCTGAAGGTCAGGCCGACCGATTCATTGATCGGAACCTGCATGATTCCTTCGATGTCGAACTCAACGGGATCCTCGGCTGTGAGCAGCTTGGAATCCATGGTGTTGACGCGGCGCAAGCAGGAGTAAAGCGTTGTTGTTTTGCCGCAACCGGTCGGGCCGGTGACGACCATGATCCCGTTGGGACGCTGGATGGCTTCGGTGACGTAATCGTAGATGAACTTGGGCAGGCCCAGGCTCTCGATTTCGAGGTTCACCGCGGTGCGGTCGAGCACGCGGAGCACGACTGACTCGCCGAACTGCGTGGGCAAGGTCGAAACACGGAGGTCGATTTGTTTATTCCCGAGTTGATACGCGATACGGCCGTCCTGGGGAATGCGCCGCTCGGAAATATTAAGGTTGGACATGACCTTGATGCGGGAGATGACCGGCAAGGCCAGGTGTTTGGGCGGAGGCGACATCTCGTAGAGAGCGCCGTCCACACGATAGCGGATCCTGAACTCAGTCTCGAACGGTTCGAAATGGATGTCGCTGGCGCGGTCTTGAACGGCCTGGTAAAGGACCAGGTTGACGAACCGGACGATCGGCGCCTGGTTGGCCAGGTCCGCCATGGCGTTGGCGTCGTCCTCAGCGTCGGCGACTTTCACGCCTTTGGCCAGGCCTTCATCCGAGCCCAGTTCCTTCAGAATTTCAGAGAAACTCCCGTCGCCCCCTCCGACGCCGCCCGGGTAGAACTTATCGAGACATTTTTGTATGACGACGGGGTCGGAGACCACCAATTGAACGTCTTTTTTAAGAACGAAATTCAGTTCGTCGATGCGCGCGGGGTTGAGCGGATCCACCATGGCAATGCGGACGGTCGAACCGTCGAAGCTGACCGGCAGGCATTGGTACATCCGGGCGGTTTTGGCCGGAACCAGCTGGATGAGTTCCGGGGTAATCTCGGCCTCGTTGATTTTGACAACCTCGGTCGCTAGCTGATCGGCAATGACCCCGAGGATGTCATCGAGATCCATAATCCCGAAGTCCTGCAGAATCTGAATAACCGGCTTTCCACTCCTTTTAAATTCTCCGGCGACTTCCTCGTATTGCAGGTCGTCGACCAACCCACGCTCTTTGACAAGGGACAATAAGGGGTTTGAGATGTCTTCGGACATAGCGGATCGGTCACTTTGCGGCGGCAGCGGCAGCGGCGCCGACATCGACGCCGACAGCCTGGGCCAATTCGAGTTCCTGGAGCTTAGCCTGGATGGTGACAGGGTCCTGCGCCTTGGTAATGACTTCTTCGCGGGCGATCATTCCGGCCAGGTATTTTTCAATGAGGAATGAGTCCAGGGTGACCATGCCGTACTTGGCGCCGGTCTGAATGTCGGATTGGATGCGGAAAGTCTTGTTGTCGCGAATCAGCGCCGCAATCGAAGGCGTATTGACCATGATTTCGAATACTGCGACCCGGCCCGGCTTGTCAATGCGGGGGATCAGCAACTGGGAGATCACGGCCTGCATGACGGTGGACAGCTGAATGCGAATCTGTTCCTGCTGGTTGGTGGGGAAAGCGTTGACGACACGGTCAATCGTTTTGGCGGCGCCGGTGGTATGAAGCGTGCCAAAGACAAGGTGCCCGGTTTCGGCCGCTGTGATGGCGGCGTCGATCGTTTCAAGGTCGCGCATTTCACCGACCAGAATGACGTCGGGATCCTGGCGCAGCGCGCGGCGCAAAGCTTCGGCGAAATTCGGGACATCGACTCCGATTTCGCGCTGGGTTACCAGCGCCTTCTTGTGCTTGTGATAATACTCGATGGGATCTTCGATCGTGATGATGTGAGCTTCATCACGCTCCTCGTTGATGATGTTAATCATCGATGCGAGGGTCGTGGTTTTGCCCGAACCCGTCGGGCCGGTCACAAGCACCAGACCGCGGGGTTTGTAGAGCAATTCTTTGGCGGAGGGCGGAATGCCGATTTGCTCCATCGTCAGCAGCTTGCTGGGAATCTGCCGCAGGACCAGGCCGAAGTTGCCTTTTTCCTTGAACACGCTGACGCGGAAGCGGGCCATTTCACCAAATGCGAAGCCGAAATCGGCGCCGCCGCGTTCGCGCACGTGCTGGATATGGTCTTCAGAAGTGATGCTGCGCATCAGTTCCTCGGTATCTTCGGGCTTGAGGGAAGGTCCTTCGACGCGGTGCAGGATCCCGTGCACGCGGATGACCGGAGGTGTGCCCACACGTATGTGCAGGTCGGAAGAGCCTTCCGAAACCACCAACTGCAACAGATCCGACATTGAGTAAGACATGCTAAATTCCGTTCACGTTATTCACTCATTATTGCTATTATAAAGACAGCCGTGAAGTACAATCCTCACGAGAAACCGGGTGGGGACGGGCCTCGTTCAAGGCCACCGGAGCAACGGGGAAGGCGCTCTCCTTAAGGCTGGCGAAATGGGTGCCTAAGCGTTTCCCTGGCGGAAACGAAGCCGTTTGCAGGCTGTGCGTGCCGTAAAGCATACGGCGATAACGCGCGCACGAAGGACGATCCGTCCTTTGCCCCTCCGCTTCTAACTTTTTCTCACTCGACATCGCCGACAGTCGCCCGGATGACCTCGTCAGGTGTGGTCAACCCCGCAAGGACCTTGCGGATGCCGTCTTCGCGCAACGTGCGCATCCCCATCTCGCGCGCGCGATTGCGCAAAACCGAGGAGGAAACCTTTTCGTAGATCAACTTGCGGGCGTCGTCGTCGATAACGAATATTTCAAAAATGCCGAACCGGCCACGGTAGCCGGTGTTGGAGCAATTGGAGCAGCCTTTGCCCCGCTGGAACGTGGCGCCCTGGCTGTTGGAGACGTTCAGGTTCAATTGACGCATCTCGTCCTCGGTCGGGACATAAGGGGCGGCGCACTGTTTGCAAACTTTACGAACGAGGCGCTGGGCCATGAGGCCGCGCGTCGAGGAGGCCACAAGGAATGGCTTAACGCCGATATCGATGAGACGCGTCACCGCACTAGGGGCGTCATTGGTGTGCAGCGTCGAGAAGACAAGATGGCCGGTCAGGGAGGCGTTGATCGCGATGGTGGCGGTCTCAAGATCGCGAATTTCCCCGATCATAATGACGTTGGGGGCTTGGCGCAGAATCGAGCGCAAAGCCGTTGAAAATGAAAGCCCCACCGCTTCATTAATTTGAACCTGATTGATGCCTGCCAGGATGTATTCCACCGGGTCTTCAACCGTGATGATCTTCCGGTCCGGCCGGTTGATGAAGTGCAGACAGGAATAAAGCGTGGTGGTTTTTCCCGAACCCGTTGGCCCCGTGACCAGGAGGATCCCGTCGGGCAGGCCAATCAACCGCTCGAAGGTCTGCTGGTCATCGGTGAAAAAGCCCAACTCCGGCAAGCCAAGGCGCAGGCCTTCCTTGTCAAGAATACGCATGACGATGCTCTCGCCGTGATTGGTGGGCAGGCAGGATACACGCAAATCGATGAGTTTGGTGCCGACGTTGGTCTGAATACGGCCGTCCTGCGGAATCCGATGTTCCGAGATGGACATGTTCGACTGGATCTTGAGCCGGCTGATAATGGCTGCCTGGAGACGCTTGGGTGGCGCCTTCATCTCGTGAAGCATGCCGTCGATTCGGTACCGAAGGCGAAAGACCTTGGACAACGGTTCGAGGTGGATGTCCGAAGCGCGCAGCTTGAAAGCCTCAACAATAATGGAATTGACCAGCTTGATCAGCGGGGCATCGGCATCAACGGTTCCCCCGTCTTCGAGTCCGCCCAACTGGATCTCAACGTGGTCTTCGGTTAGTTCCTTGATTGTATCGGCAAGCGCGGGGTCGGCCAAGCGCACGCCGCCCGAACTGCCTCCGCGCTCCGCGTAATACTTGCTTAGAGCCGTCTCGATGTCGGATTCAGAGGCGACTTGGAGGTTGACCTCCATGCGCAGGAGATGATTCAGGCTGTCGATGGTATCAAGGTCGGACGGATCCGCCAGGGCCACCGTGAGGCTGCCGTCGTGTTTGAACACGGGAACCACGCGGTATTTCCTGGCGATGTGCCGAGGAACTGTCGCAATGACGTCGTCGGGAATCTTGATTTCGCTCAGGTTGACGACTTCAGCCCCAAAATGCGCAGCCTTGGCCTGGGTAACATCGGCGGGTTTAATCAGCTTGTTGGCCAGCATCAGGTCCACTACGCCAACACCTGCTGACTGCGCTTCCTGGCGGAGCTCGGCCACTTTGTCCGGGCTCACGTAGCCCAGGTCCACGAGGATATCGATCAGATAGTCGTCTTTTTCAGCCACGATTCGTAAGTACTAAACACGTTCGTCGTGAAGAGCTACTTAGCAGAGTACTGTCCGCGGCAATATTGTCAATTCCGCGTAACGTACGAAGGGGTAACTTGATGGTTTATTATTATGGAGGAACCGGGGCGGCGCCGGTTTTCGGACACCCTGCGAGGGGCTATTTCGGATCTCCCTTCAGCACAAAGCGCCGGATCGACGCACTGTTATTCGACCTTCCATTCCTGAATTCCTGCGGACCATTGGGGTTGCAGCGTTACCTCCAGCTTCAGTCCCGAAGTGCTAACGGGCTTGAATTTGATCACGTTGAACCTGTCTTTCTGAACGCCGTACGCGTCCGCGGAATCGACCGGCTTCCACTCTTCGCCATCCTTGTAGAGGATTCGCCAGGAAGCGGGGACACGACATTCGCCTTTGCCGGTGTCGTCAAACCAGTAGACCTCGGCCTGAGAGACGGTCGCGGTACTTGGAAACGCGTACTCGACCCACTCGGTTGTACCCTTGCGCGGCCACCAGTGGAAAAACGCGTTTTCTTCATCATTCGACGAAGAAGGTTCAAACTGGTCGTTGATGGCCTCCGGGTTCTTGCCCTGGCCCGAAACGGTGACGTGACTGCGGGAAGCGATGGTCGGCAAGGCAGGGATACGCACGGCCGATTCCGAGTCGGCAAGCCAGACGGCCATTTGGCCTTTGCCGCGGTTTGCCCAGGCGAAATAAGGAATTGCCTGCAAGTTTCGGGCTTTGCGGACGACCTGTCCGCTGGCATCCCGCGAGATACTGAGAGCCTTGCCCTCGATCACCACGACCCCGTTGAGGAGATCGGAACGGAATCCCGCCTTGAGCGGGGCGTCATCGGGAAGAAGAAGGTTGCGGACTTTACCGTCGGGATTATCCGGCCACTCGGCGCAGAAGACCAGCGGCCCACGTTGCAGCACCACCCTGCCCTGGTCGTCATGGACCTGGTTGTTGGCCTTTATCCGCCGGATGGGCATCGGCAGGTTCAGTTCGACAATGTCATTTTTCTTCCAACTGCGCTTGAGACTAACGTACCCGTTGGAGATCAACGGCTTTACCGCCTTACCATTGAGCCTGAGTTCAACCGGTTCCGAAGCGGTGTCTGCGAAATGGTACAGGTCGCCAGGGACCGCCTGGCCACGAGCCCAACCGGGGATGCGCAGCATCAGTGTGAAAGGGGTCTTGCGCTCGGGCACAATCGAAATACGGACCTGGCCATCCCAAGGGTAACGAGTGCCCTGAATGATCCGAACCCCGGTTCGATTTTCCAACTTCAGCCCTGCGCTGCTGCCCACGTAAAGGTTCACGTAAATGGCGTCTCCCTTTTGGGCGTAGATGTAGCCGGGGACCGACGCCAGGAACCGGGTCATGTTCCCCGGACAACAGGCAACGCCGAACCATGGGCTCCGGGAGTGTTGGCCGTTCGACTCCAATGGATTCGGATAAAAGAATTTTTTGCCGTCCAACGAAACACCCGACAGCAATCCGTTGTACAGGGTGCGTTCCAAAACATCGACGTATTTGGCGTCGCCATGCAGAAGAAACAAGCGTTCGTTCCAGTAGTCATTCGCAACCGCGGCGCAGGTCTCGCAATAAGCGCTCATGTTGGGCAGAAAATAATCAGGCCCGAAAGCTTCTCCGGCCCCGACAGCCCCGATTCCGCCCGTGATATAAAGTTTGCGGGTGACGGCGTTTTGCCAGATGGCATCAATGGCTTTGACGTAGCGGGTATCACCGGTCAGCGCCGCAACGTCGGCCATACCGCTGTAGAGATAACCGGCACGCACCGCGTGACCGACCGCTTGGCGTTGGTCCGCCGGTTTGATCCAGGATTGATGATACTCGTCACCGCCAGGCCCCCGGACGTCCAGGAAGAACTTTGCCAAATCGAGATACTGGCGGCGTCCCGTGACTCGATACAGCTTGGCCAGGCCCATCTCGACGATTTCGTGTCCGGGCCAGACCTGGAGTTTTCCCGGGCCAAACGTTCTGCAAAGGAGATCGGCTTCTTTTTCGGCAATGCTCAGCAGGTTGGTTTTTCCGGTAGCCTGGTAATGCGCGGCCGCTGCTTCAAAGAGGTGCCCCGCGTTGTACAATTCGTGGCTTTCGTCCGGATCTTTGAGCCATCGTTGCGGTCCGGACCAATCGTGCGGATGCTCCGGGTTGATCGTGCGGGCCGTGTAAAGGTAACCATCCGGCTCCTGGGCCGATGCGATCCTGCCGATTAGATCATCCAGGTACTTCTCGAGCTTGGGATCTGGCGAGACCGCCAATGCATAGGAAGCGCCCTCCAGGACCTTGTATGGATCGGTGTCGTCAAAAGGGAAAGGCGGCGGTCTTCGATTTGACACAGTTTCCCCGCGCAAAACTTTTGCAGCTCGATCAAAATTGTCCATGCGCCCGCTTTTTTCGCATTGCTCGAACGCGAATGGGATCGTGACCAGGCGGTTGGTCTCGATGCGTGGGGCCCAAAACACATCGTCACAGTGAACAGCGGTAAAGGGGACCGGTTGGAACGGGTAGTCGCTCCCAGGCGGTGCCGGGTCAGCCAGGGCCTGGTGAAGGAAAGGCACCACACAAAAAAGAGCCAGGCATGCAGCAGAGAAACGAGCCGGGTTGAGGCCCCGAAACGTTTGTGTTCGGTCTATTGAATATCGTCTCATTGCTGTTTTTCGATCCGGACAATGCGGGCGTTTGCGACCGCAGCCGAGCGGGCGTTTTCCGGCCCTTGAAATCGTACCGTCACTTTCTGTTTGCCATGCACCAGATCCGCCGGCAGTTCGTAAACAGTCATCCTGGGGCCTCTCGCCGCGGCGGAATCAGCGGCCAGAGGTTCAAGTTTCGTGTTTTCCACCAGGACCGTGAGGGTTCCCCCGCGATTGCCGCCGGATTCGATTTGCAGTTGCTGGGCATGGTCGGGATCGACTTTCAAATCCCATGAAAACCAGCCGTTGGTGTTGGCCATGCGCCAGGTTCGGTCATTAAATTCGCGAGTGTCGCTCTGCTCACCTTTGAAATTGTGGTCGCGTTCGTTCTGTTCTTCCCCGGGTTGCACGTAATCGACCGTGCGGGCTTCCAATTCGCGCTGGGACGCCAGTTCCTTTTTGTATTCCTCCTGTTTGGATGACCATTGCTCGGGTGTGAACCGGTCCCAGTAAGTAACGTAATGCTCGTCAAACGCCTGGTAAAAGGGAGCCAGGACAACACCGTGCGAATGGTCGTCGCCGGGGCTTCGAAAAACGTTGGGATCGCCGGTGAACGTGTTGGGCTTGCCCCCAACCGGCCTGAGGCTGGCGAGCAAGGTTGTATTGTCGGCAACAATGCCAGGAAATGGTTGGCCAGGCTCAACCTTCGCGCAGAGAACAAGCGGCCCGTTGAGAATAGCCAGGCGATTGGGGTTATCTTTAAACGCCTCGACCCTCAAGCTGAACGGGGCGCGGATGGCGATCCGGTCCCCGGTCTTCCAGGTCCTCTCGATACTGACGTAACCGGCGGCACTCGTTGGCGGTTGTTTCTTTCCGTTCACCAGCACTTCGAAATTCGAGACGGCCCAGAACGGGTGTCGCACTTTGACATTTAATCGCACGGGCTTCTCACAGGTAAATTTCAATTCCGATGCGGAGTCTTCCGGATAGGAGGTCTCCTGGCGGACCTTCAGCCCCTTGGATTTCCAATTCAACTCGGAAGCAATGAAAAGGTTTACAAAAAGAGTGCTTTCGTCATGGAAATAGATGCTCTCGCCATACTTGGCATGGTTTTCGACTCCGGTCCCCGTGCAGCACCAGAAGGACTCGTTGGGAGTATTGTACTGCCGTTGAGAACCCGAACGCAGCGGGACGTAGTAGCACATCATTCCGGTCTCGGGATTTTGCGAGGCGAGGATATGATTGTAGAGGGCGCGCTCATAATAATCCGCATAATCCGCCCGGGGCTCCCAACAGAAAAGGTGCCGGGTGAGCTTGAGCATATTGTAGGTGTTACAGGTCTCGGTGGTGTTGCGGCCGAGCGCCTGGGACAGGTGTTCCTTGGCGCTGAACATTTCGCCGTCGCTATGGCCGCCAATAACATAGGAACGCTCTTTGGTGACGGTATCCCAGAAAAAGAGCGAAGCGGTTTTGAGCGCAGGGGCCGCGGTAAGCTCGTACTGCCGGGCGGTTCCGATGAATTTGGGAATTTGGGTATTTGCATGGAGACCGGTCAGGTGATCCTCGTCGTGTTCGGCCGGATCGATGACGCGGTGATGATTGAAACGCAAAGATATCTTCAAATACTTTTCATCTCCTGTCAGCGCATAGAGGTTCGCAAGCGTTTCGTTCATGCCCCCATGCTCATTGCCGAGCATGGCTTGCATCTGCTCGTCCGAAAGCCGGCTGTTGCGTTCGATGACCCAGTCGCCAAATTTGCGCGCGACTTCCAATGCCTGCTGGTTGTCGCAGTAAACATACATGTCCTCCAGGCCGGCAAAGATTTTGTGCAAGGTGTAGTACGGTGCCCAAACAGGGGCGCGTTTTTCGACGCGATCGATAAAACTTTCCGGGTAGGCGCTCAGGTAACCGCTCCCGATTTTTGCCTGGCACTCGGCCAGGCCAGACACAATCAGGTCGCCTTTTTGTTTAAGGCGTTCGTCGCCGGTGCTGGCATACATCAACGCGCAAGCCGAGAGGTAATGTCCCACGAAGTGGCCGCGAAGTTCGCAACCGGGAGCTTCCCACCCGCCGAGAGGCGCAGCGCTGGAATCCAACCCGGCGTTAACTCTGAAATTGCGGAGCAACCGATCCACTTCCAATGAAACCAGATATTCCCGGTCCAATTCCTGGGCGTGCTGAAACACCCCCGGCAAAAGCCGCACGTCCTTCAGTTCAAAAGCGGTCGCCTGCAGCGGCACCAGGGGCTTGACCTTGAGTTTGCCATTGTCGCCGGCTAGATCATCGGCGTGGCAAAGCGATCGGGGACACAGGGCGAGCAAAAGGCAGCTTAGATAGAGGAATTTACGAGGTGAGCCTGGCTTCATGGTGGAAAAGAGAGACATGCGATGTTGGACCGGCAGGCGCACTCGGCCCGGCAAGGCGAATTTGAATCCCAGGCCCTGACCAGGATGAGCGTCCATGCGTTTATCACAGCGGGTGAGCGTTGTCGGGTTGCCGCTGCCACGGTAGGGCAGGATAGAGATTGTCCCTGTGGAAGTCTTGCATTAAAATGACAAACGGCCCGTGAAATCACTCCTATTCGCCTCGGCCAGTTTACCTCTGCACGTGGGGGGAGAAGCGTGGACGACATTGCCGATCATTGAGCAACTGTTCGATCACATTCCCGAGACGGCCTTTTTTATCAAAGACCGGGGCGGCCGATACCTTGCCGTGAACCAATCACTGGTCGAGCGCTGCGGCCTTGAAGAAAAGCAGCAGCTGATTGGAAGGCATGTGCGGGAGATCTTTCCCCAAGACCTGGCGGACTTATATGCGTCCCAAGACCAGGCCGTGCTGAAGACAGGCCGGGCGATCATCGATCACCTGGAATTGCACTGGTATGCGCATCGGCGCCCAGGCTGGTGCCTCACGACGAAGCTGGCGATTCGCGATTCGCAGGGCGATATCGCCGGCATTGCCGGAATTTCGAGGGACTTGCGCGCGCCGGGCGACAGTGAAACGATTCCCGCCAAACTGGGGTCAACGTTGGAATACCTGGAGTCGCACTACAGTGAGCCCATCAGCCCCGGGTCCATGGCTCGGTTAGCCGGACTGCCCCCGGTTCGGTTCGCGCGATTGATCAAAAGGATTTTCCGTCTTACACCAAACCAGCTGATCACCCAAACGCGGCTGGCTGCGGCCGCGCGGCTCTTGATCGAAACGCGCCGATCGGTAGCAGATATCGCATGCGCGTGCGGCTTCTACGATCATAGCGCGCTGACACGCGCATTTCGCTCGGCAGCTAACATGACCCCGTCAAAGTTCCGGTTGATAGCCGCTCCGGGATATAACCGTAAGTCTCACGGCATAGCAGACAGCTAAAATGGCGGGCTGCTGTGAGCAGGCTTTTAGGCGGGCGCGCCTGATTCCTGACCTTCAGCAGCGCCTTTTATCGGGTCCGGCGAATCGGTATGCGGCCGGTAAAACTGCCTGGTGTCCGCCTCCAACTGCTTAAGGCAATCAGGACAAACCCCGTGAGTGGTTCCAATCTGGAAATCCTCGGCGAAATATTCTTCAAGTCGGATCCACCGTTCGCCGTGTCCAACTTTTCGACACCATGCACAAACACGGAGCATACCCTCGAGATAATGCAACTGCGCAACGAGCCGTCGCGTCAGGGAATGGACGAATGCCCAGATGAGCAGAATGAGGATGGTTTCCATGGCACTGTCGCGCCATTTTGACGCGTGAAGATCGCCCCCAACGAGCAAATGAGGCAAATCAACCAGTTTATTTAACCAGGAAAGTGACAGAATCAGCCCGAACCCGAAGGACTCGTACCAAAGGACTCTCGACCCACTTTTGTGAACTTGCATAACAGACTATCAACCGAGGGCGTGGGTCGCGTGCCACCAAGCACCTCATCTAAGGCAATATGGCGCGACTTTCGTGCCAGGCAAGCAGGCAGCGCAATATATAAGGCAAATCGAACTGAGTTTTTCGATTCGTTAGAATTTTGAATGGAGCAACGGGTTACGCGACTTCCCAGCCGGGTCTGTAGCTTTCTTTGAGGAAGCGGTCTGCTTCGGGTGCGTTGGTGGCTTTCATCGCTTTGGCATCCCAATAAATCTTCTTTTTGGCGCGCATGGCCACGAGGCCAAGGAGTCCGACCTCGGTCAAGGCCGCGCCGTACTCGAAGTTGGAACTCGCCGGCGGTCCTCCTTTGCAGGCATCGATCCAATCGCGATGGTGTCCCTTGGAGAGAGGCAAAGTGATCTTCGGGCGCTTGTATTCGGCATCACGGGCTCCGGGCAAAAGAGTAGCCCTGCCTGCCCAACCCGCACACGTCAGCAGGCCTTTGTCTCCGACAAATAGAATGCCGTTTCCGTTTGCGCCCAACTGATCGTCCTCTTCGAGACCTTCCGGCCGGGGGGGCATCAAGCCGCCCTCGTACCAGGTGAATGTGACGGGTGGCATTTCGCCATGCGCGGTGCTGCGGGGGCCGAAACGGTATGTATAAAGGCCGGCGACCGGTCCCATGTAAGAATCGACGCCGCCGGCGGCGTGGGCTTCGATGCTGAGGGGTTCCCGTAACTCGAGGGCCCAGCAGGCCGGGTCGAAGTTGTGGCAGAAAAAATCGCCGATGGGAGCAGTCCCGAAGTCCCAAAAATCGCGCCAGGTGACTGGGTTATATGCCGAGCTATAAGGGCGGACTTCTCGAGGTCCGAGCCAGAGATCCCAATTGACACCGGATGGCGTGGGCTGGTCCGCGGGTTTTCCGCCCAGGCTCTTCTTATTCCAGCGCGATGCAGCGGTCCAGGCATGCACCTCGCGTATCTGGCCGATCTCGCCCGACCAAATTATCTCACATGTCTGCCGAATGGAATCCCCCGAATGCCCCTGGTTGCCGAGTTGAGTGGCAACACCCGTTTCCTTTGCGAGCGCGGAAATGCGGCGCGCTTCCCATACGTTGTGAGTCAGTGGTTTTTCGCAATAAACGTGTTTGCCCTGGCGCATTGCAGTTGCGCAAACGTAAGCGTGCAGGTGATCGGGCGTTGCGCACAGGATGGCGTCGATGGCCTTCTCTTTTTCGAGCATTTCCCTGAAGTCCTCGTAATCCGCCACTTTGTAGTTGGGAGTCTTCTCCGAAAAATGCTTTTCGATTTCAGCCTTTAACGGCAAACGGCCCGAGACGGTATTGAAATAGAACGCATGCAGGTCCTGAGTCTCAATTGGGTCGGCCACGGCGATAATCTGCGCGTCTGGGAGGTTGAACAATCCTCGAACGTTGACCTGTCCCTGGCCGCCGCATCCGACAATGGCGATATTGAGCTTCTCGCTGGGAGCGACGAATTTGGGCCCGCCGAGAACGTTTCTTGGGACCAGCGTTAAGCTGGCGGCGGCGGTGGCGGTGGTCGCCAAGAATTGGCGACGAGTTTGGAGGCGCGTGCCGGGGAGGACGGACTTGTCTTTAGCGTGTTTCATGGTGCGGGTGTAGTTACCCCGCCATAGGGAACTCAGAGGACCTTTGCGTCAAGGCCAAACTCCGTCTGCCCCGTCAGTGTCGGGCGCGGGCGATGGGTGTGGGACTGAGCCGATCCTCAACCGGAATCGATCAGAGCGGAAGGAGAGGCTCGATCTTTGCCCTGGAAACGCGCGGTTTTTTTGAGGCGGTCGGCCGGGTGGCTTCAGGCAACAGTCCTTGCACCTGCAGCTTAAGCTTGCGCAGGTGTTTTAGGCAAATGCCATGGGACACGGCGCCCAGGCCGCCGCCGCGCTCTCCCGGCTTGCACCACGCGCAGATGGCCACTGCGAGTGAAAATTCTGTCTGACTGGCGATCATTTGAGACTAATGAATCACGGCTCTTACCTTATGCGGTCGCACCGGCGGCCTCGTCAATCAGCAAATTCCTGAAAAACGTCGCCTCCGGGTGGCTTTCCGGAGGCGACACTATGGCACTGACTGAACGGTCGCTCGATTTTGTCCTGGGGGTCAAGCCGCCTTGCGGTAACCCGGCCGGTCTTTGTCGCTGACGGATTCCTCGCCGGCACTGGCAATATCCTCGGCGCCATCCCGTTCGAATATCTCCTTGGCACGCTTGGTTTGATCCGAATTCTCCGAGTGAACCGAGATGAGGATCCTTCCTTCGCGCAAACGGCTTTCGTAGCGCTTTGCCTCAAATTCCGGAATCCCCATGCCAACCAGGGCTCCAACCACTCCGCCGGCAGTCGCGCCCACGGCCGCGCCGCTCAGGGCCGCCATGATGGGACCCGCCGCGATGAAAGGTCCGAGACCCGGAATAGCCAAAGCGCCAATTCCAGCAAGCCAGCCCAACGCTCCTCCGAGAATGCCTCCGGTGCCCGCGCCCGTTACGGCCCCCTCCGGTGCCTTTGTGGCTTTGCGGTGCGCAAATTCTCTGGTGCTGTTGGTGTCGGGCAGAAGCACCGAGATGTCGTTGTTGGAAAAGCCCGCCATTTTCAGGTCGTCCACAATGCGGCCGGCCTGCGATTCATCTTTGGCGAGACAGAACACAGATTTCTTTGACATACAATTCTCCTTTGATTCTAATAAGTTATTGCTTCCCGGATTGGTTGTCAGATTGGTTTTGTTTCACCTCAAGCTGGTCGTCCCAGGAATTTACGCCGGCCTGCTTTACGATTGAGTCTATGAGCTGCTTTTCTTCGTCATTCTGCACCGGACCGCGCAAGGTCACTTTGCCGTTCGCGGTGATGATCTTGATGTTCTTGGCAGTCGTCGAAAGCTTCTCATTGGACGTGATTGCCCTGCGAATATTCCGAGTCAATTCGCGATCCGAATCGCTGCCGCCCTGGTCGCCCGGAGTCAGGGTCGCATCCGAGCGGTCGCGGATATTCTTTCCGGTGTTATCGGCCTCTTGCGAGGTGGCGCTGGTGTTTGTGTCGTAGGTCCGGGGCGACGGAGTTTCATCCCGGGACGTCGGGCGCAAGTCCCTTCCGGTTGACGCTGATGTGGATGAAGTGTCTGAGTTACGATCGCAACCCGCCAGCAGCAAGAGGGCGGCTCCCGCTAAAACCAATGTCCTCGAATATTTCATAGACTACGGTCTGACACGGTTAAGACCGAACCAATGGGGTCTTCTGCTGAGGACGGGCCAAAATTAGCGGGCTGGACAATCCGTGAGCTCCATGCCACTTAAGAACGTCGGAGCCGCGGTCGGCCGGAAAGGCCCCGGAGGGTAAATATTTCGAAATTTGGGTCAAACTACCTCTCTTGACGCAGCCCGCAAACGGTCGTAAGGCCGGACTGTCATTCGGAGAATGTTGAGTAAACGCGTCAGTCAGCTCATTTGCGTGGACGCGGGTCGAGGGCGGGACGAAGGGACAGGGGCAACGACGACCCCCGCGCCGGACTTTTGGGTACGGGCGCGATTTCTTTTGGAACTGCATCGGCAGGGAGGAAAGGATTCCTGCATTGTGGCCATCCAGCGCGGGACAGTAAGACCTCCATTATTTCTGGTGCATGGTGCGGGTGGCGGAATGTTTTGGGGCTACACCAACCTGTCGCGCGCTTTGGGCCCGGACCAACCGGTTTACGTTTTCAAATCGATCGGAATGGAAGGGGGCGACGAGTTTACTACTATCGAAGCCATGGCGGCTCATTACGTGTCCGAACTTTTGAAATTCCAGCCGACAGGAGCTTTCTGCCTTGGGGGTTATTGTTTTGGAGCAAATGTGGCGTTTGAAATGGCAAGGCAACTTAAAGCACAAGGCCGCCCAACCGCATTGGTGCTGCTGATGAACTGTTGGCCGCACAACTCCAGTTACACGAAGGTGAAGTGCACACCGACATTTTTTGTAAAATTCCTCAGGAACCTGTTGCTGAGGCTCCGGCTCCAAATCTTTCATTTTTTCAGGAGCCCACGATATTATTTCAAATGGCGCGCGGCCTGGCTGTGGCGGAGATTAAGTTCGTTTTGTTCAAAAAGGACCGAAGACCGCGTCATAGCCGACCGGATTGAGGATCTATTTCCGGGATCGTGCGCGAACAGAAGGTTATGGCGGACACACGTTCGGGCGTGGTTGCAGTATATCCCACAGCGATATGGCGGGAAGGTTCTTCTATTGCGAACCCGGGGTCATCCCCTGGTGTGCTCGTTTGACCCGCAGATGGGCTGGGGCAACCTGGTGACCTCCGGAGTGAGCGTCCGGATTTGCAGGGGCGATCACGAGAGCATTCTAGATTCCGAGAACGTCCTGGATGCCGCCCGGCACATAAAAGCCGCGCTGGACCAAATTCAGGCGCAACCGCCGGAAGACCACCAGGCTGAATGGAACAACGGCCAGGAACCTGCCCTGGGAATCATTTCTTCTTCCCAGTTCTGACTTTAGCAATCCGTGCTTTCACGAGTTTCCGGACCAAAGCGCTGGGCAGCGGTTTGTCCGGTGTGAAACGAATCGTTCCCTTGCTGGTATTATAACGGCCCAGCTCGATGCCCAGACTTTCCAGAACGGCCCCCGGATAGAAGGAGCAATGGGCGGTGGCAGCCCCCATACCTACAAGAAATTTCCCGTTCAGCCGGAACGCAGGGATGCCATAGCTGATGCATTCCTCGGCTTTCGGCGCGGCAGCTCGGATGACTTTTCTGAGCCGCTGGAGGGCGGCGCGCTTTTCCGGACTCAAAGAGGCGAGGTACGTCTGCATGGTTTTTGTTTTCGTGGGCATGAGTTCAGCCTTGTCGATTCATCCCGCCGAGGCAAGTACTGGCTTTGCGAACTTGTTTATGCGTTATTGTTCGGGCGAATTTCGGGCGCGGAACCACCCGAACCTCGAATGAAAATAGCAACCTACAACGTGAATGGCATTCGCTCCCGTCTGCCGAACCTTCTCGAATGGCTGGCACGCGAGAAGCCTGACATAGCTTGCCTCCAGGAATTAAAGGCGCACGACGAGGCGTTTCCCGGGCTTGCAATCCGGGCCGCGGGCTACGGCGCCGTTTGGAATGGCCAAAAATCATGGAACGGGGTGGCGATATTGGCGAGGGACACTGAGCCGGTTGAAACCAGGCGCAAGCTCCCTGAAAGCGACGACGATTCCCATAGCCGCTACATCGAGGCCACGGTCAAAGGTATCTCGATCGGCTGCTTGTACCTCCCCAATGGCAACCCGCAACCGGGACCGAAGTTCGACTATAAACTGGCCTGGTTCGAGCGGTTGATCCGCCACGCGAGCGAGTTGTGCGCCAGCGGAAAGCCTGTGGTGCTCGCCGGGGATTACAATGTGGTGCCGACCGATTTCGATATTTATGATCCCCGCTCCTGGCGCAAAGACGCGCTGCTGCAGCCGCAAACCCGCGATTGTTATGACCGGCTCCTGGCCCAGGGCTGGACGGATGCCCTTCGCGCGCATTTCCCCAACCAGCGAGTTTACACCTTCTGGGATTACTTTCGTCAACACTGGCAAAAAAACTCCGGCTGGCGAATTGATCATCTTTTGCTGAGCCCGTCTCTCAAAGGGGAAATGGCTGATGCGGGCGTGGACACCTGGGTGCGTGGCCAACCCAATGCCAGCGACCACGCACCCACCTGGGTCCACCTGAAACCCGCGGGTTAGCATTTCAAGTCGGCCTTGCGGGGTTCCATGTTTCGATACCCTCGCGGTGATGGTTCTGTTACGCTCAAGTATGCCACGACTTGGCGCCTTGCGACGGCAGCTCCTGGCGGAATCTTTTCCAGAGGAATGGGAAGCCTGGCTGGCCAGCCATGTGGCGCACTACTCATTGCTCAACTCCGGAGAGAAGGCTCGTCTGAGAGATGCCGCGCGCATCATGATAGCGGAAAAGTCCTGGCAGGGCTGCGACGGCCTGAAAGTTACAGACTTGATGAAGCTTACCATAGCCGCGCAGGCCGCGCTGTTGCTTCTGGGCCTGGACCACGATTATTTCAGTCACGTCCTGTCTGTGGCCCTTTTTCCATCGAGATTCGAAACGCCGGCGGAATACGGCCAGGAACGCGGAGGATCTGCTCTCGGACGAGCTGTCGACTACGGAACGGTTTTCCTCTCATGGGACACGGCCCTGACGGAGGCAAGAGATCCCAGCAACGGGCATAATCTTGTGATTCATGAGTTTGCGCATCAACTCGATTTTCTCGACGGCTACACGAATGGAACTCCGGTTTTGCGTGGACGCGAGCAAACACAGCAGTGGCAGCAGGTGATGCAAGGAGCCTTTCAACGGCTGCGCCGCTCGCTGCAGCTGGGTCAAAAAACGTTCCTTGGAAGCTACGCGGCGACCAATCTGGCGGAGTTTTTCTCGGTGGCTTCAGAGAGGTTTTTCTGCTGTCCAGCCGGTTTGCGTCAGAACCATCCCGAACTGTTTGATGTGCTGGCCACCTACTACGGCGTTAATCCATCGCTTTGGTTTGAGGCCAAGAGAACCGGGATCCCGCCGCCCATCCCGTCCTCGGCTGAAGTGAAAGTCACTACCAGGCCGCAGCGCCCACTCGGGCCGTTCCAGGAATCGGATTTCATTGACCTCGCCTGTGCCTATTGCGGACAGCCGGCTTCATTTCTCAATTCAGACGTCGGCAAACTGAAGCAGTGCCCGCATTGCGTCCAGTCCATGCTCATCCCGGAGCGCGGCCAGGCGGTGCAACGCATTCCTTTCCCAATACGCACAGGCCGGCTCATGTTACGCCGACTTCAATCCGCCGATGCCGGAGACCTTGCCAATTTCCTGTCGGACTCCGCCCTCCTGCGCTACCTGCCCTGGAGGCCTATGTCCCTGGAGGAGGTCGAGGATTGGATTACCGAGGAAAGCCGGGTTGCGTTTCCCAAGCCTGAAGAATGCTGCTACTTCGCGATCGAAACTCACGAGCATGCTCGAGTCGTGGGAGTGGTCTCATTCTGGTTTTCGCCGAAACAATTCAACCTGGCCGGGTTCGAAATCATTATTCACCCGAATTGGCAGCGACGCGGGTATGCCACTGAGGCCATTCGGGCTCTCCTGGCTTTGGCCTTTGCGGGGCTTCGCGCGCGTCGTGTTGCCGTGGAGTGCGATGCCCGAAATGTAGCGGCCCAGCATCTTCTGATTAAGTCCGGGATGCGCAAGGAAAGTGAACTTATTCAGGATCGATTTTTGAAAGGTGAATGGGTGAACACTGTCGGGTTTGCATTGCTGAAGCAGGAATTTGGAGAATCCATAGAGCTTGCAAAACGAAGGTCAGCGCAATCGGAACCGGGTTAAACTTTCGCTGCGCTGGAAAGAACAAGGAACCGAAGTTGGGGGACAGCCCGGATTTGCTCGCCGTGTTTGGCCCCTCGCGAAGGGGGAGCGGGCCGGCGGTGTTTGACTCCTAGAGTTCTTTGTCGGATTTGGCATTCAGACGGCCATTGAAAAGATGAACGGATGAACGACTGGGCGCTGATTTCCGATTTTGTCCAGGGCAACGAACAGGCCCTGGACGGGTTGATCCAGAAATATTTCCCTTCGGTCTATGCGGCCGCGGTCCGGCAGTTGGGCGACCATCACCTGGCGCAAGACGTGGCACAATCGGTGTTTGTTCTATTCTCCCGGAAGGCAGTGCACTTGAGCCAGGGAGTGCACCTGGGCGGATGGTTGTTGCGTACCACCCGGTTTATTTGCCGCGATGTGATGAAGCAAATGAAGCGACGAGCGTTGCGGGAACAAGCCGCGGTTCAAATGGCGGAGATCTCCCTTAGCGAGCCGGCGTGGACGACTCTCGCGCCGTTCGTGGATGATGCCCTGAACGCACTGCCGGGAAAGGAACAGGAGTGCGTGATTGCGCGGTTTATCGAAGGCCGCAGCTTGCGTGACATTGGGGCGCAGCATGGAATCAGCGAGGACGCGGCGCAAAAGCGCGTTTCGCGCGGGGTCGAAAAAATGCGGTTATTCCTGCAGAGGCGCGGGGTCAAGACCGGCGTGGTCGGATTAGCGGCGATGCTCACGGCCGAGCTTTCACGGGGCGCGGAGTCGGGCCTGGTCGACTCGGCTATCGCGGGGGTCCATTCAGCGCTGAAAGGCACGGCTGTTTCTTCCGCCGGGTTGCAACTGGCAAATGCGGCGGCGCGAAAGCTACTGCTGGCGCGCATGGCGCAGATCGCCGCAAGTTCATTTCTAACCGTGGCACTGGTTGTCACGGGCGGGGTCATATGGCGCGATCGCGCCATCCCCGCTGTCCCGGCCGCGCCACCTTTTCGAACTACCCCAGCCATCGAGGCGCTAGGCAGCCAATGGGCGCGGCTTTCCTACCGCGCCGCGGTCGTGGTCCGCTCGTTTTCGCCGCAGCCGACCGCTAACGACCCGGGTTTCGCCGCCTTTCAAAGCGAAGTCAGCGCGGTGTCTGACGAGGGCAATCGAATTCGAGCAGCCTTTCAGGCGACCTCTCCGCCCGGCGTTTCCCCCACGCAGTTGGCTCAGTTTTTGACGGTGGAATTGCGCGAAGGAGTGGGGCTCACAGAACGGCAGCAGGCCGCGGTTTACGTGTTGCTGCGCGATGAATTGGAATCCGGCGCAACCCCGCGCGCGGGCCGGCAGGCCTTAATCGCGGACAAAGCGCAGCTGGGCGAGCAAATACGGGCCTGGCTTTCTCCTTACCAGCGACGCCGGTTCAATTTCATCTATCGGGAGGATTTTTTAGGCCTGTTTACCTTTGTTAAGATTCAATGAGCGTTAAAGCTCAAAAATCACCCGATAACCACCGAAACCAGCCGACTGTCGAGAACCTGCCGGGCTCGCGTTTGCGAGGTAACAAAGGATTCGACGCTTTTTTGCGCTTTGTCCGCGGACGCTACTTTAACAGCCTGCTAGATTGTCCATCCCTTGTGTAACGCGTAATAAACCTCGTTGGTCCGGAGGAGTTGCTGGAATTCCCGCACATTGGTTTGGGCGTCAATAATCGCTATTTCAACGTCGGCAATGGCTGCGAAATCCTCGATCATCTCGGTCGTAACCGCCTGGCTGAATCCTGTGTGGTGAGCGCCGCCGGCGTAAATCCAGGCGGTTGCGGCCACTTCGAGGTTCGGCCGGGGAACCCAGACAGCCCGAGCGACTGGCAATTTGGGCAAAGGTTGAGGCGCGGCAACCACTTCAACTTCGTTGACCAACAGACGGAACCGATTCCCGACGTCGAGGATGGAAGCGTTGATGGCCGGGCCGGCAGGGGTATCAAATACCAATCGCACTGGATCGGCCTTGCCGCCGATTCCCAGCGGATGAACTTCCAGCGAAGGTTTGCCCTGGGCAATCGAGGGGCAGATTTCGAGCATATGCGCCCCCAAAACGAGACTTCGCCGGGCGTCGAAGTGATACGTGTAATCTTCCATGAACGATGTGCCGCCTTTGAGTCCGGCGGCCATCACCTTCATTGCTCGCACCAGCGCGCAGGTCTTCCAATCGCCCTCGGCGCCGAAACCAAAACCATCCGCCATTAAGCGCTGGGCCGCGATCCCGGGCAATTGAACCAGGCCGTGCAAGTCTTCGAATGTGTCGGTAAATCCTTTGAATCCGCCGCTGGTCAACAGCGCGCGGAGCCCCAGTTCAATGCGAGCGGCGTGCAGCAGCGATTGACGCAGGTCCACCCGCTTTGCCGTTGCGGCCGGAATCGAATAATTCGCTTCGTATTCGCGCACCAGTTTGGCCGCTTCCGCTTCACCAACCTCGTTCACGGTTTTCACAAGGTCACCTACGCCGTAGCCGTTGACCGAATAGCCGAATTGCATTTGGGCCGAGACTTTGTCGCCCTCGGTAACGGCCACTTCGCGCATGTTATCGCCAAAGCGGCAAAATTTGGCTCCCTGCCAATCGTTCCATGCCACTGCGGCGCGGCACCAGGCGCCCAGTTGCTGCTGGACCCGTTCTTCCTGCCAGAACCCGACCACGACTTTCCGGTTGAGCCGCATACGGCTCATGATGAACCCGTGCTCGCGGTCCCCGTGAGCAGCCTGGTTGAGGTTCATGAAATCCATGTCAATGGCGCTCCAGGGGATTTCCCGATTGTGCTGGGTATGGAGATGGGCCAGCGGCTTGCGCAACAGTCGGAGGCCATTGATCCACATCTTTGACGGTGAAAATGTGTGGCACCACGTGATTAATCCCACGCAATTCTCGGCCGTGTTGGCTTGTTCAAAAAGCGCGGTGACCTCTTGGGGAGTTTTGGCGACGGGCTTGAAAATGACTCGGACGGGGATGGCTGCCGAAGAGTCGAGGGCTGA
>DATGLT010000317.1:0-3839 GCA_035294005.1 Verrucomicrobiia bacterium | reverse complement strand
CAAAATCACCGTGACGCAGTGTTGAAACTTTTTGAAGATAAGGCCCTATGGTCGACGCCCCTGGTCCAGGAGCAGATCCTCGAACGTTTGATGGAACGATTTGCCATGGCCGGTCAACGCCAGGACCTGATGACCTGCGCGCGGTTGTTGCAGCTTTCCCCCGGACGCGCCCAGACTTCAAAGTTGATGGCCGGATTCGAGGCCGCCTTCAAAGGCCGCTTACTGGCGGAAATGCCGAAAGAACTCGCGGAGGCAATTGCCAAGACAGGCGGCGAGTCAATCGTGCTCGGAGTCCGGCGTGGGGAATCCGGCGCGGTGAAAGAAGCTATTCGAGCAATAGAAGATCCCGCATCGTCGACAGATTTGCGCCAACAATATATCGAAGTGATCGGCGAAACCCGAGCTCCTGGCAGCGAACCGGTGCTCCTGCGCATGCTGGACCCCGCACAGCCGTCGGCGCTGCGCCGTGCCGCTTTGACCGCTTTGGGACAATTCGATTCATCCGACATCAGCCGGGCGGTGCTCGAGCAGTTTCAGAGTTTCGACGAGCCAACACGCGCGGCCGCGATAAACCTGCTGACGAGCCGCCCCGGTTGGGCGCTGCCATTGCTCGAGGCGGTTGATTCCGGCAGTGTGCCCGCGCAAGCCCTCTCTCCGGATGCGGCGCAGAAGATCCGGACCTACAGCGACGCGCGCATCGCCAGCTTGATGCGGAAGCATTGCCCACTCGAACGCGTCCCCACCACGGCGGAAATGCAGCAGCAAATCCGCCATTACGCCGACTCAATCAGGAGCGGCTCGGGCGATCCGTACGAAGGCAGAAAACTTTTTTCGATGAGTTGCGCCTTGTGCCACAAATTGTTCGGCCAGGGCGCTCAGATAGGGCCCGACCTGACCCCGTACAAACGCGACGACCTCGACACCATGCTGCTGAATATCGTCAATCCCAGCGCCGAAATCCGCGAAGGCTATGAAACGTACCTGGTCACAACCAAAGACGGCCGGACATTGACCGGGTTCCTGGCCGACAAGGACGAGCACGTAATCGTCCTGCGAGGCATTGACGGCGTCAACCAGGTGTTGGCCCGGGGCGACATTAAAGAAATGAAATCGACGGGCGTTTCGTTAATGCCCCAGGGCTTGTTGGCAGCGTTGAGTGATAAACAGGTGAGGGACCTTTTCGCTTATTTGCAAAGCGCCCAACCTCTGGTGGGCCAACCTGAGCCGAGATGAAAAAGTTGAAGAGGGAATTTCCAGGACAACTCGGCCGCTTTGGCCTCTTCCTCGGTTTGTTCCTCGCGCACGGCGGGCTGGCCCAGGACACGGTTGCTTCAACCAATTCGTTCTCGGGCGTCGTCCGGCCTCTGCTGGACGAATACTGCGCCAAATGCCATGGCAATTCGAAGGCCAAGGGGGGCATCAACTTTGCCGGCTTTACCAACACTGTTTCGATTTATCGCGAACTGGGCGTATGGAAAAAGGTCATTGAAAAGATCGAGGCAAACGAGATGCCTCCGGAAGGAAAGGCCCAGCCCAGCGGGGAACAGCGCGAACGATTGTTGAGTTGGTGCCGCCACACCCTGGATGACTTCGAACAAGGCCGCTTCGCACCCGATCCCGGGCGTGTGATGATCCACCGGCTCAGCCGCACGGAATACAATTGCACGATCCGCGATTTGCTCGGGGTCGATACCCATCCGGCCGACTCTTTCCCCACCGAAGGCGGTGGCGGCGGCGGCTTCGATAACAACGCCGACACCTTGTTCGTCCCGCCCATTCTGATGGAGCGCTACCTGGCTGCGGCCGCTGACGTTATCGAGCAAGCGCCTAAAACAAACCTCTTTTTGGTTCAACCTAACTGGCTCACCTCGGAACGCTCCGCCGCGCGCCGCACGTTCCAGCATTTCGCCACTCTCGCCTTTCGCAGGCCCGTCGAATCGTCCGAAGTGAACCGGCTGCTTGGCGTTTACGAACAAAACCGGCAAAAGGGCAAGAGCTTTGAGAATGCGGTGAAAGCAGGGCTGGTGGCGATCCTGGTCTCGCCAAATTTCCTGTTCCGAGTGGAAACAGATCAACCGGCGCAGGGAGCGTATCGGGTCAATGATTTCGAACTAGCCAGCCGGATCTCCTATTTCCTCTGGTGTTCCATGCCGGACGAAGAATTGTTCCGGCTGGCGGCACGCCAGCAGTTGCATCTTCCGGAGGTAATCGAGCAGCAGGTCCGGCGGATGGTGCGGGATCCAAAATCGAGGATTTTCAGCGAGAGCTTTGCCGGCCAATGGCTGCGCGTGCGCGAACTCAAAACCGCCGCCCAACCGGATTCGCATCGGTTTCCGATGTACACCCCGGCGCTGCGCGACGCCATGTACGGAGAAGTCGTTGAGTTTGTCGATTCACTCCTGCGCAGCGATGAGAGCCTTCTGAAAATACTGGACTCGGATTTTACGTTCCTCAACGCGGACCTGGCCTCCGTTTATGGAATTGAAGGAATCACCGGGGAAAAACTCCGGCGCGTAAAACTCGCGGACGAGCGCCGCGGCGGCGTTGTCAGCATGGCAGCCATCCTGACCCTGACTTCCTACCCGCAGCGCACCAGTCCTGTGCTCCGAGGCAAATGGGTCCTGGAAGAAATTCTCGGCACACCGCCACCGCCTCCTCCGCCGCTGGTCAAAAGCCTGCCGCAGGATGATCGGCCCGTCGACGGTTTGACCCTGAGGCAGCAACTAGAACGGCACCGCGCCCAACCCGAGTGCGCGTCCTGTCATTGGCGCATGGACCCACTCGGGTTCGGCCTGGAGAATTATGATCCCATAGGCCGCTGGCGAACGCAGATTGGCGAACAAGCCGTTGATGCAAGCGGGCAACTCCCCGGAGGAGATCCCTTTGAAGGACCCGCGGGTTTAAAAAAGGTGCTGCTGAGCCGGAAAGAGGAATTTATTCGCAACATTACGCAAAAAATGCTAGCGTACGCCTTGGGTCGCGGCCTGGAATACTACGACATGCCAACCGTCAAACAGATCGGTCAACGGCTTGCGGCAAACGGCTACCGCAGCTCGGTGCTTCTTTCCGAGATCGTAAGGAGCTTTCCTTTCCAGTATCGGCGCAATGCGCCCATCCAACAGCCCGAACATTGAAATGAAAAGCTGGCAAATCTCCCGGCGCACCATGCTTAAAGGCATGGGCGCGATGTTGAGTCTCCCGTTGCTGGATGCGATGCAACCCATGCGCGCCTTTGGCCAGGGCGGAGCCCGGAAATCTCCGGTGCGCCTGGCGGTGCTCTATATGCCCAACGGGGTCAACCCGCACGCTTGGACACCCGCCGGCCGGGGCAGTCAATTCGAGTTTTCCCCAATCCTGGAACCGCTGAGCAACGTCAAGGACCGCATCCTCGTGCTGACCCAGTTGATGAACGCCGGGACCGATACCGGTGATGGGCACTACGTCAAAACGGCGGCTTTTCTCACGGGCACCACGATCACGCGCACCACTGGCAGCGACCTGAGATGCGGCGCCGTTTCCATGGACCAGGTCGCCGCCCAGCATATCGGCAACCTCACCCCTCTGCCCTCGCTGGAGTTGGGCATCGAACCGGTCACCACCGGCGTCGATACCAACGTCGGCTATACCCGGCTGTACGGCGCCCATATTTCCTGGAGCACTCCCACCACTCCGGTGGCCAAGGAAATCAACCCGCAGCTCGCGTTCAATCGCCTGTTTCGTTCCCCGGGTAACAACAGCCGCTCCGGGACGGCCGACAGCAGTGTGGTCGATCTGGTGATGGATGACGCACGGCGCCTCCAGTCCAAAGTTGGAAGCGCCGATCGCGCGAAACTCGACGA
>DATGLT010000316.1:0-24946 GCA_035294005.1 Verrucomicrobiia bacterium | reverse complement strand
CGTTTGAACAGCAGTGATGATGGCCCAGAACCCACCCACGAGCGAATAACGGCCGCCGGTCATGACAGTGGCGTCGTGTTGGCCAATCGTCGAAGTCAGCGTATACGTCCCTCCCGAGCACGAACCGCCTCCGCCCGATATTTTATACCAATCGACCGAATAGTTCTGCGCGGTCCCAACCGCGGCAATCAACAGCACTGAAACGAGAACAAGTAGTTTCATGTCGTCTCACTTTCCGGCAGCAAGCCGGTCGACGGCCGCCTGCAACCGCTCCAATCGGTTGCGGAGGTTTTGGATTTCCGCATCCTTTTGCTTCAATTTCTCGCTCACCGCCTGAATTGCGGCCAGAGCGACGCCCCCTTCGTCGATCGGCGCGATGTGCCTTTCATCCGTGCCAATGTTCAACGTCCAATAGAAATCCTGCGCCATTGGGCCGATGTGGCGAGTGGAAGAATCAGACTTGTAGCTCCATTCGCTAATCGGCAGTTGGGCCACCTTATCGAGAATCTCGGCAGGATCCACCTGCACGAAATTACATTTTGCGTTGCGATCGCTCGAATTGTTGAAAGTCGCGTTCTCCACCGAGACACTGCTCGTCGAGACATACAACCGGTTGACCGGGGCGGCCCCCGCAGTCCCGGTAGCCAGCGCCGCGTAACCGTACCCAGCGCTGATTCGGGAGGTGCCGCCATCGGAGTGTATAACAGCAAGGTTGCCGTTCGCATTATAGTATGCATTGTAGCCAAAATGGATCCCGTCACTTAGCCCAGGATACGACCCATAGATAAAGCCCAGCGAATTACCGCCCCCGATTAACACCTGCCGATAATCGGCGCTATTGGCGCCGATTTGCAGATTACCGACGACGGTAAGCAGGTTGTGGAAAGTGTTCTGGCCCGCGAACGTTTGCGACGCGTTCAACAGCGGGACATTTGCTGAAAGCCGCGCGTCGCCAAGAGTGCCCGACGTAATGGTCCCAGCGTCGAGATTGCTTAAGGCATTCACCGTGGCAACGGACTGGCCGTCCAGCGTCATTCCGGCGCCTGAAGTCACAAAACGAGCACCGCCTCCCGCTCGAACGCTGAACTGGTTTGTAGCCGTGGAGGCAAACGGCGTACCCGTGCCGTCGGCCCACACAAACGCGCCGAGGTGATTTGCATTGGCGCCGAACCCCGCCGCAAAGCTGTATTGCCCAGCGGCGACATTCCCATAACCGCCGGGAACGGCGCCGTAGTTTCCGCTTGCCAGGTTGTTGTAACCGCCGCTTACCGTGGCGGCGTAGCCCCCCAATCCGATGCTGTTTCCAAAGCCTCCACCGATGGCAGCAAAGCTAGCAGCGGATGTGTTGCCCGAACCGCCGGCAATCACGGGCCTGAATGCGTTGCTCTGGATTGTGTTTCCAAACCCGCCGCCGATAACCGAATCGTATGCAAAACTCTGCACGGTGTTGTTGAGGCCGCCTCCAATCGTCGCGTGATCGGCCCAAACGCTGTTCATCCGGCCGCCTCCAATCGTGCCGAATATTGCCGCAACGTGATTTGAACCGGCGCCAAGGAAGAAATTGCCGTTTACCGCTCCACCGCCGGCGATAGTGGCACCCACAACACCTGAATCGACAAAGTTCACCGGCGATCCGCCGATGACATTTGGCGCCCCGTTGGTATTGGGTTCGAATCTCAAAGCGCGCGTTGCGTTGGCTTTAATCTCCAAAGGTTGATTGTCAGCTGTTCCGAGGAAATTCAGTCCGGCAGTCGTGCCCGAATTTCCACCAGCTTGCCAAAACGTGGTTCCGAAAGACGACAAAGCCAGGTCCAGCGGCATTACTGAGCTGTCCGCGATTTTGGCGGTGGTAACAGACCCATCTTCAAGCTGGGTTGTTCCCACTGAAGCATTCGCAAGCTGGGCGGCCGTTACTGAGCCATTTGCAAGAGCCCCACCATTGAGCGCAGTAAGGCCCGCACCATTGCCGGAGAAACTCAGCCCGGTGATTGTTCCATTTACATCCAATGCCGTTGCCGGATTAGTGCGGCCTATCCCCACGAAGCCGTCCACATAGATCACATTGGTTCCCATAAGTGCCAACGGCGAAGCGCCCGGAGCGCCAGCCGGCCCTGGCGGTCCCTGGGCGCCAGCATTGCCTTGCGGACCCGGAGGCCCGGCCGGCGTCATTGCGTATTGAGCATACGGGACGGAACTCACTGGCTGCAGTGGGGACAAGGTGCTGTAGCCCGAAGCGCCGTTTGTGCGGACATCCACTTCCAGCCAATAGTTTGAGCCGGTAAACACGGACCCAAAGTCCAATGTCGCCAAGAATAACCCGCTGGTGACCTGCACTCCGCTAATGAGCACGGCTGGGCCGACATAGTTGTTTCCCTGCGGGTCGGAAGCAAGTCTGAATCGAAAGTCATACTTGCCGTTGGCGGGAGATCCGCCATCGTTCAGCCGGCCCTGGTAGGTAAATGCAGAGCCTTGGCCGAAGACAGTGGAGCTTCCCGCGAGGGCTGCTGCGAGCAGAACAAGCGCAACGAGATGGAGTGTTGTTTTCATGGAAATATACACGTGTTTCCGTATCGTGTTTCGGGCTGATTGATGCTAAAGATACACTAATTTGCCAATGAAGCAAACCTATTGCTCCAATTCCCCATCGCCTCCTCGTGCTCGCAGCCAGGGTCTTCCCCGCCTAATGTTTCTTCTTGGAATGCCCCGGTGCTGGGCCATGCCCACCGACGCCAGGCGCCGGCGTTGGGCTCCAGGCCGGCGCTCCAAGCGGTGTCTGCGTGAAATCGAAACAGTCGGACATGTCATCCGACGCGGCATCGCGGGCGTTCAGAGCAGCGAGTCCAAACGTCTTCTCGCAAAACCTGACGAGACTCACATGGGAATGGAACTTCGACGAGATCCCTCGCTTTGAATACGGACTCAGGACGAGACAACCGACACGAGGGCCGTAGCTGAACTGAGTCCCAGTGTAACCCGGTCCATTATTCGGTCCACCGCCGGGCCAGGTATCTTTTGCGGGAGGTTGAACGTGATCGTACCAGCCACCCCAATCATCCCAGGTAATGAAGAAGGCGCAGGTGCTCCAGAGATTGCTTTTGGCCAACTGGGCCACCCGGTCGGCCGTCCATTGCATGCCCAACTTGACCGTCGGCTGTCCGGCATTGGCCCCATACGGAGGATGCTCACTTCGGTCCGGACTTCCGGGAGCATACATCCAGGAAACGTTAGGCAGGTTACCCGCGCTCACGTCGGTGTCGAACTGGGTCCAGGGATGAATATATGGACTTCCTTTGAGCGAGCTGATGTGATTGAAGTAGTTGAAACCCGGATCCCCGTAACTGGCCCAACTCAACCCCGCCTTTGCAAGGACGTCCGGCAAGGACTTGATGTTGAACGGTGCCTGGGGCTGGTAGGTGCGGTGAGCTGATGCATTGTCGATGATCGGTGAATCGGCCGCTATGAGCATCAGGTGATTTGGCTCGGACTGGCTCGCGACCTCGGTGAAATAGTTGTCGCACAGTGTGAACTGCCGGGCATACGCGAAGTAAGCTGGAATGTCGGATTCGAGATATTGGCCTTTGACGGCCGGGCGTTGCCCTGATTGTGTTTCCAGCCACGCAGCATGGTCGTGGGGAGGATCTCCCGCGACTGGCGGATCCTGGGCGTGAGGCAAGTTGGCTCCGTTGACACCTGGGAAACTCCCAAAGTAATTGTCGAAAGAGTGGTTCTCTTTTACGACAATGATGACATGCTCGATCGGGTTGTGCGGTTTCATACGCATTTATCCTGGTTGTTCGACCATTCGAGCTGGACCGTGTAGCCGGCAACTTTCTTGAAATTCCACGCGCAGATATCGCCGATCTCTCCGTTGGTCTGGTCGTACCAGCCCGAACCGGGCACGGGGTCGGTAATGGCCTCGCAAAGCTCGTGCGAACTGGTCCCGGTGAGGGCGTCAAAAGCCTGCATTCCTCCCAGGCAGCCGCTACAGGTCGGGTAAGGCATAACGGCATAGTAGATCCTGCCGGCATTGTTATGATACCCGCAATAGTTTTGGCACGATTTCGAACCGCCCATGATAGACACCACGCCCGGATCCAAATAGATGAAGTAAAGCGTGTTCGAGTTTGCGGCGGGAACGACCTTTGATTTGATCCACTTCTTGAGCTGGGCCTGGATAGCAGAATCGGTGATACTTCCCTTCGGCGCATTGGCCGATATCACTTTGGTTCCGATCAATGAGCCATGTCCAATTGCCTGGCCGGCAACATCGTATTCAGCAAGCTGGTCGATCAGCGGGCTGACCAGGATATCCGTGAAGAACTTGTTGATATCCGCAATCATCTGCTGCGAACTCGGCGTACTGCCCCAAAGAGTTCCCCAAAAAACCGTGAAGACCTGCGCGTTCTGGATGAGTGCGCCTCCGTTATACGTAAGATGAGCGCCGGCAGGAGCCGCATGCGGTTTGCCGTCGAACAAATCCTGGCTATCCCATGATTTGCGCGCCTTCGCCAGGTCGCCAATGGCTATCGACGGTTTGGGATGATGAAGCGGCACTACACGAATATATTCCCCAGGAAGAAAGTTGGTACCCCCGGACCTGACTGCAGATGCTTTTTTCATAGTTCCTTTTTGGTTTAGCCGCACCTGTACGTACAGTCAGCCATGCTGCGGCTCGTTTGCGAACTCCTGCTTGTGGCTGTAAGTGACCCTAACCTGAGTTGGCTGATTTGTCGAATTGACGAGCCCGGAAACTCTTCGAGGCCGCGTAGACGCCGAGGTCACCAGGCAGATTCGACGCCTTGCGCCCGCTTTTTTGAGCGTTGTTTCGGCTCGTTACCAGCGCGGCCACTACTTCATCACGCCGCTGGATGGAGAACAAAGATGAGTTGGACCGAGGAGATATAGGCGAGCCGAGGAAGGGCTCGTTGGTTTCGGGCTGGAGAAAACCGGAACTAAAGCCCAACCTGCTGTCGAGTCGCGGTTGCGGGTCACCAGCTGCACGTTGCAACTTGCAAGTTGCGGGTGGGAGATCGCCCTGGAGGACCCAGAAGCTAAGCGCTTGGTTAATCGTTTATGTGCATTCGCAGCAGAGAGGTGGAATTCAACTGCCCTCCTGCAAACGTCGGCGGCAGTCGTGACTCACTGCGCCACCAGCCCACCGCCAGATTTGGAGACCCGGTTTAGACAAGGCCGGGGCTCTGAGGAACCGTCGCCTGACTAACAGGTTCAAGTAAGAACGATCTTGTCACCTTCTTTGAGCGTGACGATCGCCTTTTTCCAATTTGAAGCCTGGCCAGCCTGTTTCGTGCGCTGCCGTCGGAATTTGCCGCGGACGTTCAGGGTGTTGACCTTGACGACTTTGACTTTGAACAGGTCCTGAACGGCGTGGCGGATTTGGGTCTTGTTTGCGCGGGGGTCGGCAACAACCGTGTATTGGTTGAAGTTCTCGCCCTGGCGTGTGCCCTTTTCGGTCAGCCGGACTGTTTTGATGATCTCGAAAGTGTTCATGTTATTCCGTTTTTAAGCGGGCCTCGACCTGTTCGAACGCGCCCCGGGTGAAGACGAGTTTATCGGGGCGCAACACATCGTAGGTATTGAGCGATTCGCTGGTAGCCAACGAGACGTTCGCCAGATTGCGGCTGGCGCGCGTGAGGTTCTCGTCGGGCGCCTGGGCAACAATCAATGCGCTGCCACTCAGTTCCAATGCCTTAAGGACCTTCACGAAATCCTTGGTCTTGGCTGAGGAGAGCTTGAGATCGTCGACAAGCACAACATCTCCGGCGCGCAACCGCTCAGAAAGCGCCTTGCGCAAGGCCAATTGACGCGTTTTGCGGGAAACCTTTTTCCCGAAATCCCGGGGCTTGGGGCCAAAGACCACTCCACCACCGCGCCACAGAGGAGATGCAAACGAACCGGCACGAGCGCGCCCGGTACCTTTTTGACGCCAGGGTTTCTTGCCACTGCCGGCTACTTCACCCATGGTTTTGGTCGAGGCCGTGCCCATGCGCTGGGCCGCCTGGTATGCCACGACCACATCATGAACCGCTTGCGTGCCGCGGCCGTCTTCCACCAGAGGAAACTGCACTTCCAACTCCCCGGCGCTTTGTCCGTTATTGTCCTTAATCGTAAGCTTCATAGCCGTTTACTCCGGTTACTTCTTCTTGGTTTCGGCTTTCTTGACGTTTTCCGCGCGTTGAGCATGCGGTTTCCAGCCCTTGGGCCGCTTTTTGGATTCGCGAATCACGACGTAATCGCCGTTGGAACCCGGAATGGCGCCTTTAATCAGCAGAAGGTTTTCCGCCTCACGAACCTGGATTACTTCCAGGTTTTGTGTCGTGCGCCTGACCTGGCCAAGATGGCCCGGCATTTTCATTCCGCGCATGACTGTGCCTGGGAACAGGCGCTGGCCAATGGCTCCTGAGCGGCGATGCCAACCTTTGGCACCGTGAGTCGAATCGCCGCCGCGAAACGCGTGCCGGCCAACGACGCCTTCGAAACCACGCCCCTTGGTGACCCCAATGGCGTCCACGTAATCTCCGGCGGCAAACAGAGTTGCGCCCACAAGATCGCCCGGTTTGACTTCCTTCGAGAAGTCGCGGAATTCCGAAATTCGTTTCACCGCCACGCCATTGTGCTTTTTCACATGGCCAAGCAGCGGCTTGGTGAGGCGTTGTTCCTTTTGATCATGAAAGCCGAGTTGGACGGCGTTGTAGCCGTCCGATTGCTGAGTTTTGCACTGCAGCACGCGGTTGGGACCGGCAAGCACGATCGTGACCGGAGTGATAATGCCCTTCGCGTCGTACACACGCGTCTGGCCCAATTTTTTTCCAAGGAGTCCTACTGGCATAGCTTGCTAAATTTTAATGGTGATATCGACGCCGGCCGGCAGGTTCAGCTTCTTGAGCTCATCCACGGTCTTGGCGGTCGGCTCGATGATGTCGATCAAGCGCTTGTGCGTGCGCTGCTCGAATGTTTCCTGGGATTTTTTGTCCGCGTGCGGTGAGCGCTGGACAGTGAACCGCTCGATGCGGGTTGGAAGAGGGATGGGACCGGCGACGCGAGCCCCGGTGCGTTTGACCGTGTCGGCGATGTCGCGCGCGGATTGATCTATGACACGGTGGTCATAGGCCTTCAGGCGAATACGAATGCGTTGTCCTGCCATACAAAGAACAATTGTCTATTACAGTTTACCGAGTTTTCCGCCCGGACCTCCGGAAACGGGACGCGGAATATAACAAGCCGGAGGCGCTGTGCAACTGGTTTCTGAAAGTTTTTTGCCGCGCTAAGGTCTGGCGTAGTTTCGGCCGCCTGGGGGATCAGGAGGGCCCCGGGGCGGGCCTTGATGTCCCGGCGGGTTGGGTCGGCGGTCCGGTGGGCCCTGATGAACGGTTCCGCTATTGGTGGAACGGCGCGAGGCTTCCGCCGAAAAGGCCAGGGCGCGTTCGGCCTGCTCGAGAGAGTGAGTGACAGAAATGCCACCGTGGCGCGCGGCGGCCAATTCCGAAATCAGGGAGGGTCGGAGATCAGGACGGGCCTCCGCAACGGCCTTCAGAATAGGTTCCGCCTGGCCGGGCGCGGCTCTGTGGGCCGCCAGTGCGATTGCCCTGGTTTGGTGTGGAACTGCGCTGCAAACGGCAAAAACGACCGCTCCGGCGCGATTCGGAGCCGCGTCGACGGCAGCTCCGGCAATCCAAGCGGCCGCATCGGGCCGTTCCTTTGCCGCGACATGGGAAATGGCAGCTGCCGTCTCGGGCACGGCTCGAGCAACAGCACCCACCACGGGCAGCGTGGCACTTGGGTTGAGCCTGAGAACCAGCTGCACCAGATTGCTCGCGCATGCGATTTGATCACGCGGCCCGCTGAACCGGATCAAGTCCGCAGTGAATTTCGGAATCTCAGGCGGCGGCATGGTTCGCAGCACTCGCATCAGTTCGTTGGTATCCAGGGACTCGCCGCCAAAAAGAAGGTGCGAATGGACCAAAACGGAGCAAAGAAGAAGGCGTTTCATGATTGGGCGTTTTCAGAGCACATTCTCAAGCGGCAAACACACGATGTGCCAGTGCATTCATTTGAGGGGAGGCTGCGCCGCCAGGTTGGGAAGCTGCTCCAAGTCGGATTGGCAGTCGGGATTCCTCCGTTTAAGCGCCGAAGAGATCCCGCAAACAAAGGCTAGTTCAATCCCCCGCCCTTCCAATCTTTCGGCGGCTTTGTCCCACGCTTCGGCAAGTAGTTCCCCGACAAGCTCGCTGGATCGCTGGTTCGACAGCTCGACGCCGGAGACCTTTGACTGGGTCCCGAGCGGAACCCCGGCGCGGGTGCCCAGGTCCAGGAAACCATGCTGTCGATTCGGGCAAACGAATCTGCGATAAAACACCTCGCCGCAGTTTCTACTTCCCCAGGTTTTGACTTCACCATTCAGGGTCAGCTGAATCGAGATGAAACCAAGTTTTCGAGCCGCAGAAACAAGATCCCGCCATAGCTCATTGGCGCTGGAGCAACGTGTTGCCGTAAACTGCAGGCTTTGGGAAAGACAGAGCGCGTGGCGCACGTCCGCGCGGGTTTTGAGACCGTCGCGTATAACCCGGTGGACGGAAAACCAGCGCCGGCTGAAACGGTTTGCTCCCGCGCAAACCAGCAGGGCGACAATGGCGGCTCCCGCAAGGCTCGGGAGCCACTTCCCGTGGGACCAAACCGCGGCATACCCCATGCCGAGGAACAAGGCGTATAGACCGTACATCCGAACCGTCATTCTGCGATGTGAGCAGCCGCTTTCGATGAGCCGGTGATGCAAATGCCTTCGGTCCGGCCGGAAGAGCGGCAACCCGAGAATTCCGCGTCGCAACAGGGTTGCCAACGCGTCCGAGATAGGCAGGGCCAACACCAACAGCGGAGCCGCCAATGCGGTCAATTCCGCGCCTTTACTTGAGTTCACAATCGAGTAAAGGCCGATTTGAAACCCAAGAAAATACGCTCCGCCGTCACCGAGGTAGATCCGAGCGGGAGGAAAATTAAACCGGAGAAATCCCAACAGGGCACCCGCCATGCCGCAGGCGAGCACTTCAAAATTTCCTTGTTGATGCCCGACCTGGGCAACCAACAACATCAGGGCGAAACAGAGTCCTCCGGCCAAACCGTCCGCTCCATCCATCAGGTTAACGAGGTTGGTCAGCCCAACCAGCCAGACAATCGTAAGAACCGGCGCGAACATGCCTGGATTCAGTGTGCAGCCGCAAAACGGAACGGAGATCACCTCAATTCCTACACCCGACCACCACACAGCGGCCGCAATGCAGATTTGCCCCGCGAGCTTCTCCACGGCGCCAATCGGGCGAATGTCGTCCCAGAAACCCAGCGCGAACATGGCAACCGATGCGAACACAACAGCATTTCGTCCGGGAGTAGCGTCACGCGCTTCGGCGCCAGTCAGGCTGATCCAAAACTCAATCACGAGAAAAACAATCATCAAAACGGCGCCGCCCAAGCGTGGAACGGCCCGGGCCTCGCCGTGGTGCCACTCGGCCGGCCTCTCGCCGAGAATCGCTCTATGCTCCGCCCACAGCGCCAATGGAATCAGCCCCACACTCAGCACCAGACCCAACGTCGCGGCGAATAGATGCGAAACCTCCATAATCTCAAGGGACTTCAACCGCCCGATAAAAGCCGGAACGGAAAGAGCGTGAGTTCGTGTGGGTAACCTGGAACGGAGCCAGGTTCGTCACGAAGCCAATCCAATCCTTGAAATCAGTCGAGGTGACAATCCCGACATGCTTTCCCGCGGGACCGGTCACGTGGAGCCGGCCCCATCAGAAATACCGAGGATCCTGAGAACGCCGGGACGTGAAGTAACCGCCAGGGGCGCGGATGCGCTTAAAACCTTCCCCGCAAGGTTGGTTATCTCGACCTGGTAATCACCCGCGTCCAGCTGAGAAACTCCCGCCACTGTGAGTTCGGGAGTCAACGTCCCGGAAAGGTTGCCGCCATCGAGGAGACGAACGCCATTCCTCCTCCATTGAAAACTCATCGGAGACACACTAACAGCCGAGACCTTGAATGAAACCGTTGCGCCCGCGTTGGTCCAAAGCCCTGCCGGTTGGCGCGTGATCACCGGCACCGGAATGATCGCGATGTCAAAGCTGCACGAACTGCTGTTGTTCGCGACATCCGTGGCGATGACAATGATGCGGTTTGTGCCCGGCGGGAACCTGCCTGTGGATACGGGTTCCCAATCGCTAACGAGATCCCCGCACGTATCGACCGCAATGTTTGTGAAGGTAACCGTCGCGTAGTTACATCCCGGATCAACCCCCTGGATGATGTTGGGCGAGCACTGCAATATCGGCCCGCGCCGCTCACGCGCGGTTATCACCTGCTCGCAGGTAACCGGGGACGAGCACTCACCGGATAGATTGTAGGTGCGGACCAATGTGTACGAGCCGGGACGATTTGTGACAATTCGCTCCAGGCTGGTCATCGATGTCGCGGTCCCGGAAATCAAAGATCCCCCGGCCCGAATGAAATCGTCTATGGTCAAAGCCAGTGGAGGTATCTCGCCCATGCAATCCACCTGCAACGCGGGAGGAGGCGCCACTTTGAGACCCTCGGAACCGGAAAAACGAACGAGTCCTTTAACCACCTCATCCACCAGGTTGCCCGAATACAGGCCAAAGTTGTTGCGGTCAGCGCAAACAGGTTTCGCTCCGGAATTGATAATTGCCCACGGTTCGGCACGATCAAAGCCGTACCCGGAAAGATCATTGAGCCCGGAACTTGCCCCATTCGGGCCGGACCCGGCGCCGAGACCCGTGACGTTAACCCCGTCGCAATCCCCGGCATCGACGATTCCATTGTTTATGACGGAGATTCCCGCGAGCGAATTGTTCGTGAGCGCATTTCCTTCCAACAAGGCGGACCCGGCATCCACGCGGACACCGATATCATTGCCGGTAATCACCTGCCCGTTGCCAACGACGCAGGCCGAGGCGTTCGCCCCCGTGACCTGGACCCCTGAGGTTCCCCCGGTGATGCGGCATTGGCCAGTCACGCGAACCAGGGCGTGATTCGTAGGTGTCGCGGGGTTTTGAGTCACTTGAACACCAGAACCGCCGGGGTGCATTCCGATAACAACGTTGCTGACGCTCACGAAAGCGTCACCGGCTCCCCACCTCTCATCCACAGTATCCAACTGGATACCGGCCCGACGGAGATCGTTCAACTGGCCCCCGCTGACGAGGACCTCCCCTGTCTCGGAACAGTTCGCAGCCAGAAACCCCATGTCGCAATTTCCCTGCCCGTTGAGGACGTTATCAGTGAAATGAACTTTCGCCGCATCGACGGTCAGGGCGTACATGCCAACGATACTCTTCAACGCCGGAGCGGGGACGGGTGTTTCAATGAGATTTCCGGTTACTCGAATCGGCGATGCGGCCTCCCGCCGATAATTAATCCATACGCCGGGAGCGCGAGTGGGCTGGATCTCCGCGGGCCACCATTGAGCGATCTGCAGGTAATTGCCGGCAACCGATGGAAGAAATCCGGGCGGGGAGGCCGTGGTTACGCAGTGCACCCCGAGGCCATGCGTAACGTTCGAAATCACGTTGTTGCTGATGACCGAATCCACGGCGTACGTCAGAATCCCTTCCCACATATTCACCAGCTTGTTGTGGCAGATATAATTCCAGGCGCTTGAAGTGCCGAAGTATTGGTAGCGGTCCAGGCAGATCCCGTCATAGGATATGTTCGTGATGATGTTGTTGCGGATCGTGATTCGCTCCACATCCGCCAGGTTGGGGTAAGTCCCATTTTGAATGCCCGCCGCCGCGTGTACTCGAGCGCCATTGGCCGAGTAGCCGCCAGGCAAGCTGGGATTAAAACCGTCCACAAAAAAGCCGTCGACAACAACCCCATCGCTCTCGATGGAAATCACCGGCCTGTTTTCCGGATCGCTCGATGACGGGACTATGCGCGCCTCGGCTTTGCGTCCGCTTGCGGCACCCGCCACGCCGCTGTTCGGGCCGATAAGGAACACGGGATTCTGAATTCGCACGTTCTCAACGTAAGTCCCCGCGGCGACGTATACCGCGCCGTCAGGGGAAACGTGGTCGACTCCAGCTTGAATCGTGTTGAAGGCGTCAACCCCGGTCCAATGAACACGGTCCGATGCACCGGCTGGAAAACCGACCGCGCTAGAATTGGTAGGGTACCGGGCGTCTACGTAAACGGATTTCGGGGCCGAAGCTCCCTGTGCGCTTAGGTTTGAACCCAGCAATAGGGCGATGTGAAGACAAGCCAGGATCGCAACCCCGTCTGGGGGCTGAAGTCGTGATAGTAGGATATCCCTTATGCGCATCCCGCGACTCGTTTTTGGTAAAACATCCTCGGATTGATCCACTCGGCGCGAGTAGGTTTATGCATGTACCCAATTTCAGTGTCAATAACATATTATCGTCAATGATTTGCATATATTAAGTAGTCCTACTTCATGTGAGTGTCAGCAATCCTTTTGTTTGCCACGCAGCATTCGAAATGAAACAAGGCGCAGGATTCGGCAACGGCCCCGACTGATCAAACTACGGGGCCAGTCTTACCGACCTGTGCCGTCTCAAAGTCAGTTTACAAGCAATTACCGGTGGACAGTAGCGTTCTGGGCCATCCAGTAAACGTCCTGCCATGAATCTTTCGCCGGCACGTTGAGGGGGAGGTTGTCGTTGTAGTGGACCGGCGCCTTGATAGTGGAACCAATCCATTTGTGGATCTCAGAATGCCCGTCGCAAAACGAAAATCCACAGGCACCATTATGATAGCTCGCGGGAAAATCGATAATGCGAGCCGCCGAAGGACTGCTGGCCCCGTCCGATTGTGTGGCAAACGCGGCATCGTTGATGCTATCGGGGTGTTCATCAACGAGCAGAAAGGTTTTCACTGGAAGGACGATGGTAGAAGCTTTGTCGTAAATGCGCCATTGCGCTGATGTGAGCCAATCGCCGTTGCCAAAAACCTGGCTCATCGAATTGCTGCGCACCCTTGGGAGCCGCTTGTTGCCGACCTGAACCATGGCCTGGTCGGCGGGGCATTTAAAGATTGCGGGGCTTTTGCCCGTATAGATCCAGAGGGGACTTTGCGTAATGTCGTGGTTGATGTCCCAGTTTGCGGGGCTCGAGGTGAAATCGAGCCCCCCGGATATCCAGTTTGGCCGGTTCAGCATGCCGTCCTGGCATCCAACGAGTTTGTCGGAGTTGTCATCGCTGTAGAGGCGCCAGGCCAAGGTGAGTTGCTTCGTGTTATTCAAACACATGATGCCTTGGGCCTTGGTCTTGGACTTGGCAAGGGTCGGCAATAACATGGCCGCCAGAATCGCGATGATGGCAATCACGACCAGCAGTTCAATGAGCGTAAAACCGGAGTTGCGCCGGGCCCGGCGGGCTGGCGATTGCGGTGTCGCGCGGCGTCGGTGGAGTCGAGGAGGCATTTTCATGTTTTTAGGATTTAATATGGGACAAGGTCCCGCAACCCAGCGCCCGGGCCGGCGTCCGTCGAATGCGCTCGTGAAGGTCGGCGCTGAAAGGAGTCGGGCTTATGCTTATGAATAGATCCTCTCACGCTCGGAGTCAAGCGCTCTCCAGAATTCTCAGAATTCTGTAAGCGAAACAATCGAAGCCGCGCGCAAGTTGCGGGGCGTGACGCCCGCCGGAATGGGGTTTCGGAGTTTATTCCAATTGGGGAACCGGGCGAAGCTCCGGAATGGATCGGAACGCGGTCTTGGACTGGTAAAGCTTCAAACGGGACTGGTATTCCTTCTTTTCATCGTCCTCCTGGGCGAGGGCGATGGCTTCGTTCTCCGCGCCGATGGCTTTGGAGAATTGGGAGGATTCAGCATAGGCTGCGGCGAGGGCATCGAGGGCTTTAGGGTCCTGCCGTTTGCTGGCGGAGGCGGCTTTGCGCGCCAACTCGAGGGCGCCACGGCCGTCGCGGACATCGGATTCCGGCGAGGTGGCCATGAGCCATGCCGCGGCCTTGAGGGCGGCCAAATCCCCGGTTGCGGAGGCTTTGCGGTACCACCGCAACGCTTTGGCATCGCTTTGCGGGACTCCTTGGCCGAAACGGTAGAACTCGGCCAGGCAACATTGCAAGCGGGGGTTGGCCTGCTCGGCCACCTCTACCCACCAGGTTTCGATATCCGCAGGGTCATCGCCAAGCTCGGGCAAGCGATGAACGATTCCATTTACAGCGGCCTCGCGCCACCATTTCTGGGCCGCCTCCGGGTCCCGGTTGACCCCGATTCCTTTCCAGAAACAGAGGCCGAGATAGAGTTGGGCACCCACGTGTCCTTGTTGGGCAGCTTTCAAGAGGCGATCCACCGCGAGAGGCAGGTCGCGATTGGTGCCAAGGCCCTGGTAATAGCACAATCCGGCGTGAAACGCGGCGCTTGGGAAACCGCGGTCGGCGGCGCTTTGCCACCAATAAAGGGATTGGGCCAGATCACGCTCCACGCCCTTGCCATTGGCGTAACATTGGGCCAGGTGAATCTGGGCGGTGCCCAGTCCCTGGGAGGCGGCGCGCCTGAACCACAATACCGCCTGGGCCCAGTCGCGGTTGGTTCCATAACCACTGGCCCAAAACATGCCGAGGAAATCCTGCGCGCTGTCCATGCCTTGTTGAGCTGCTTTGTTGCACCATTGGAAGGCTTGCGCCGGGTCTTCCTGAACACCCGTGCCCGATGAGAAACACCAGGCAAGAAACTGCTGGGCTGGAGCTTTACCCTGTTCGGCCGCGCGCGTAAGCCATTTCACTCCTCGCGCGGGCGCCTGGTTCACACCGGCCCCCCCCTTCAGATAACAAATGCCCAGCTGAAATTCCGCGTCGGCAAAACCTTGCTCGGCGGCACGATTCAATAAATCAACTCCTGTTTCAAAGTCCCTGGGCACTCCCCACCCGTTCAAGTTGGCCACACCCAAAAGAAACTGTGCGGGCGCAAACTGGGCATCCGAAGCCGGCCTGAGCCAACGAACGGCGGTGGGATAGTCTCGTTCCACACCGTCACCGGCGAAATAAGTGTATCCAAGTCTGAGTTGCGCGAGGGCGGCTCCATCCCTGGCGAGAGCCTCGGTTTGGGCGAGGGTTGCGCCATTTACTTGCTGCCACTGGGGCAGCTTCCTTAAGGCTTTGGCCCAATCGTTAGTGGCAGTGGCAATGCCCGGCCAGGCGTCGCGCAGGTCTAGAATTGAGCCCACCTCGGCGCCCGCGCCCGGCGGAGGTAACGCCGCGGAAAACAAGGGTCCCGCGGGAATCGCCGCGCAGGCGATTCGAACAATCAAAACCGATAGCAATCGCATTAATCAAAGCCCGCTTTTCAGGCCAAGGTCGTCGGGTTTGACTCCTTTTGCAAATTTGCCGAACCCGAACCACAGCGGATGGTATTGGCCGACGCAAGCAACGTCTGCTTTGTCGGGCAACTTATCCGTAATCCCGGTCGCCCAATACGCGCCGTTGACGATTAACCTTCGCAACCCTTCGTTTTGGAGGTCAACCGCCGCGCCCATGGTTGTGGTGAGGATTTTCGAGGTGTGCCCCGGAGTGGCGCTGTATTCGCGCACCCAGACGAGCGGCATGAGGGGATCATTTTTGGGGCCCGTCACGGGCGGATCCTCCGGTTTCATACCGGAGAGCACCTGGCCCCATACGAGCACTTTAGCGTCTTTTGGCAAATGAGTGACGGCGTAAACGTCTGTGGGCCCCCAAAGGTCGGTCACCCCGCGCAGAACAGGATGAGTGGCGAAATCCGGATTGATGAGGCCTCGCGTGCTTTCTTTTCCGTGAGCGCCATGGTGATCGACCCACGTTTCGCCAAGCACCTGCTTACCGAATCCCCCGGGCCAATCTTTATTGCGCCAGTCATATTTGGCGTAAGGGTCTTGCGTGTTGTGTTCGTAAGAGAATGCGTGGGTGCTCGTGCGCAGGGCGATAATGGGTTTTCCACGCTCAAGATATTCCACAAAGTGCCGCATCTGCTCGTCGGGCAGCTCGCGGAACCGCAAAGCCATAATACATAGATCCGCCGAATCAAGGGCGGACATGCCCGGGATGTTGGTCAGGGTCACCGGATCAATGGTTCCATCGGCGGGATTGATTGGAAACAATACGGTGCAGCGAAAGCCATGACGCACAGCCAGGATTTTGGCAAGCATCGGCAGCCCTTCTTCCGACCGGTATTCCTCGTCCCCGCTCAAAAAGACAATGTTCTTGCCCAGGCCGGGACCGGACTTGCCCTCGTAAACGACCCAATCAGCGCTGTGCGCGGAAACAATCAGCGAAAGGAAGCTCAAAGACAGGACGGCGCTGAGGAGGACTTTCATGATAGAAAAGAAATATCGGCTCGGAGACGGAGGGACAACCTAAAAACAAGTGCCCGGAAATTTGGTTGATTAGGCTAGAAATAGAAAGACCGCTGAGAAATGAGTTGCTGCTGAACCGCTTAATCTAACGGTTTCTTTTTGGCCATGCGCAGGTCTTCTCGCTTTTTAAGGACGTTCAATCGTTCTTCGTCCGAAATACCGGGTTGTTCGGCTTGTTGCAAAAGCGCGGCCATTTGATTGGTGAGGTGCTGGTTCCGCAGCTTCAAAATAACATCCTGCAGTTGTTGTGCAGGGTTGGGCAACGGGCGCTCGATTGTCGCGGCTTCAGTGACCAGGGCCTGGATCGCCGGATCGTCACGTTCCGCCAGGAACGCGGCCACTGACGTCCAGGTCCCCTTGCGATGGCTATCGAGTCGCTCCTCGACGATTCGCCGGATCAATCGGTGCTCGATCCAGGTCGGGTCAAGGCGCGTCGCCACCCACTCGACGAGATCGTCGTTGATCAGCAGCAACCGCAACAGCCAGGACTCGCCCATTGAAGGTGGGGCATCCTGGGCCTCAGCCTCAACCTCCGGTGTTTGTGGTGCCGAGGCGGCGACTTTATGAGGCTGCTTTTTAAACTCCAGTCGCACGGCTTCCGGCGCAACTCCCAGGCGCAAAGCCGTTTTTTGCGCGTATTTGTCCACGAGCACAACGTTGCGGGTCTTGTGAACTGCAGTCGCCATTTCTCGTAATACGGCCAACCGGCCGCGATCCGAAGTCACATCGTTTTCAACACACAACCGGTCGAGGTAATAGTCAAAAAAACCCGCGGCTGAGTTGATTATCTTTTTGAACTCCTCGCCACCGTGCTTCTTGATAAAGCTATCAGGGTCTTCCGGGGCGGGAATCACCGCAACGCGAACGGCCAGGTCGCATGCCAGCAGATGATCCAGCGACCGAACGGCCGCGTTCTGGCCCGCCGTATCGGAATCGAAGCACAGGACCACCTCCTCAACGTACCGCTTAAGGATCCGCGCGTGCTCGGCGGTGAAAGCGGTGCCCTGCGGGGCCACGACATTTTTAACTCCACCCATGAAACAGGAAATCAGGTCCAGTTGTCCCTCACATACAACCGCCGTTTGCGATTCGAGCAATATCCGCTTGGACTTGTCCAAACCGAAAAACACCTTGCTCTTCGTGAAAATGGGCGTCTCAGGCGAATTGACGTATTTGGCCGTCTTCTCGTCGCCGGAAAGCACGCGCCCACTGAACCCCACAACCCGCCCTTGCTCGTCACAAATCGGAAACATGAGCCGGCCACGGAACCGGTCGTAAAAGTGGCCGGTCTCCTCTTTGCGAAGGATCAACCCCGCTTTTTCCAGTAGCGCGGGCTCGTACGCCTTGCTTGCCCCCCAATTGACTGTGTCGTCCCATGCGTCCGGGGCGCAACCCAGCCGGAAAAGGCCGATCGCCTCGGCGCCAACGCCGCGTCGGGCAAGGTAATCACGTGCAATCTGGCCTGACGCCTCATTGGCCAGCACATTCTGCCAGCGCCGCGTGATTTGCTCGTGGATTTCCAGGAGCTTCTCTTTTAAGCCCCGCGCTTGCTGCTCACCCGCGCCGCGCTCGTACTCCAGGGGAATCCGCGCCCGTTCCGCCAGTCGCCGCACCGCCTCTGGAAAATCGATCGTTTCAAATTCCTTAACGAAGGTGAAAACGTCCCCGCCTTTGTGGCAGCCGAAGCAGTGGAAAATCTGCAGGTGCGGATTGACGTTGAAGCTCGGAGTTTTCTCCCGGTGAAATGGGCAAAGAGCCTGAAAATTGGCGCCTGCCCTTTTGAGAGGGATGTAACCCCCGACGATTTCAACGATATCGCTGGCGGCCCGAACTTGTTCGAGTGTTGCCTGGGAAAAAAAGCCGGGCATAGCAAGGTATGCCACGCAAGCTCACAGGAAAGCGGAAGCAAATCAAGAGAACTGAACAACCGTAATCGATTCGAAGGAAAATCGATTCGTTTATTCGCAGTACCCGCCCGTGAAACGGGAACTTAGGCCCTTCCGTCCGGCGGCGATTCGCCGCAGATTCCTAATTCCAACCCGGGGCCTAAGGCAGATTAGCCTCTTTTTGGTGATACTGCTTATCCTCGGGCTGGGTCGGCTTGATCAGAAGAAAGCCAAGATGCTCTTTAATCCACGGGCCTGACATGGAGCGCTCAAAAACCACCTCCTGCGCAGTATGCCACGTAGGGAAATAGTTGCTCCCGTACACGTCATCTTGGAACTTCTCCATCGCGCGCACTTCCATGGGGCTGAAATACCTTGCGTTGAGTACTGCCAGCAGCGCCAAAAGCATGCAGCTCAGCCTTACCATTCCCGAGCCCATGCCCAAATAATATTCGGCCCGTCCAAAAATATCGCTTCCAATCAATTTGCCGCCCATTTGATGCCTGCAAATCGCAAAAAGGGTGAGAATGAACAGGGCCGCAGCGATGTAGACAATCAGAAAAGAAGCCAAAAGGCTGAACGGGCTCGACTTTGCAAACCATTGTCCAGCAGGTTCATATAAGAATGCACAGCCGATGACCACTGCCAGCCATTTGACCAGGCCGATCAATTCCTCGCTCATGCCGTGTTTGCGGCCGCGTAACAGGCCGATCACCAGGATTGCCACGACTACGAAGTCAAAGGCATTTAAGGGCAGTTTATCGAACGCCATGCGAATTCTCCCGATAAAGTTCGGTTTCTTGAATTTGCCAACAGCATAGGAGAGCCATTTCCGTGCCATGCGGACCAGCCAAGCGGGGTGATGAACCGCAAGACCGCTACTGTTGGATGTTTACCTGGCCGGGCAAGCCGAGTGAAGCTCGGCGCTTGGCGAACGTCACTTTGGATGGTCCAACAGCCAATACCGAATGGCTCCTGCCTGAGGGCTTTGAGGAGCGAGCGCCAGAACGGCGAGGTAATGCTGCCGCGCTTTTGCGGGATCTTGAAGCTGCTGAGCATACAAATTGCCGAGAGCAAGGTGCGCGCGCCCCTCGTTGGGGTATTTGGCGAGGACTCTTTCGAACTGGGTAGCGGCATCAAGAACGTACCCCGCTTGCTTAAGAACTAAACCGAAATTATAGCGGGCGTCCAGGGATTCGGGGCGGATTGCCAATGCGGTTTCGTAGGCAGCCAGTGCCAGCGGCAGGTTGCCGTTATCTGTCGCTGCGAGGCCGAGATTATAGTGGGCGTCGAAGAAGGCGGGATCCAGTTGAGCCGCGCGACGATAGGCCTGAATAGCTTGCGACAAGTGCCCGGCTTGCTGTTCCTGCACGCCCGAGGCGAAAGCGGTTTCGGCGGCGTTGCGGTCACCGGGGAGAGGCTTTTCCGGCGAACGATAGTCATACCGCGGAAAACCGCGAACCTCAACGGCACTGGACGTGGCATTTCGGCCCGGTATTGCTTGCTCGCCAGATTGCGTTGCCGCAGGAGATATCGTTGTAAACGACTGGGTTTTCGAGTCGCGGCCAAAGAGGTTCATCGGGTTGATCCGCTGGAAAAATCCCTTTTTTTGGGCTCTTTGTTCCGACGCGCTCAAAGAAGATGAGGAATATTCGCCAGGCCGCTCTGGTTGTTTTGCGGGAACGGGTGTGACAGACCCGAAATTATCCTGGGCGGGCTTAATCACCGGTTCAGCTTCCAGCTTTACGACTTCAACGGGCAGTGGCTGAGTAGTATTGGTCGGAATTGACGAGACAGTTTTGGGAGCGTTGGTAGGCGAGGAGACCTTGGCAACGTTTGTTGAAGGGTCCAGCTTTTGTGAACCTTGGGTCTTTGGGCTGGCATTGGTTTGCGACGGTTTTAAAGAGGCGGCATTGTGGGCAAGTTCGGCGGACTTGACGACATTCGTATGCGTGAGAGTTGTCGCGGCGGTCGCATTGGTGACGGGCTCGCGCGCAGGCGGGTTTAACTCAAGCTCGAGTTCACGGACGATTGCACTTATGTTCGGCGCATTTTCAGGAACGGGCTTGAGAGCGAGGTATTGACGGTACTTCTCAAGGGCTAATCGGGGATCATTCAGGTCCTGTTGGGCTACGATTGCCAGGTTGAGGAGCGCCGGCCCGTAATCGGGCTGCTGCTTTAGCGCTTTTGTAAAGAACTGCGCGGCCTCGTTGGCTCGTCGGCGCTGATACCGGGCCAACCCGAGATAAGTCATGGCTTCGGCACTTTGTGGGGACAACCGCAACGCCTCACCAAAGCTCTTTTCAGCCGCCGTGATTTCCCGCGAGCGCAACTGGGCTTCGCCGAGCCTGAGCCAGCCTTCGGCCGAGTTTGGGCGGCGTAACGTGTAGTTGATGAGCTCTGACTTGGCCTGGTCAAACTTGTTGCTCTCCGAAAGGAAGAGGCACCCCAGGTTGAAGTGGACTTCGGTGAGGTCGTGATCCAGGGCAAGCGCTCGCTGGTAAGCAGCCTCGGCTTCGGCTTGTTGTCCGGCCTGCTGCAGCGCGAGGCCAAGATAGCTGAACGCCAGGGCATTAGTGGGCAGCAACTGAGTGGCGTCGCGCAGTTCCTCAATCGCATGCGGAATATCTCCGCGGTCCAGTGCCTGTTTACCTTCGAGCACCGCGCGAGGTCCCGGCGGACCACAACCCAACAGCAGAACCACAAAAAGTGTCTGCAGGAAGAGCAGGCATTGAGCGCGGGTTCGCAATCGCGCCGAGTCCAAAACGCGAAACAACCGCTGCCACCCCGGCGTGAAGAGCGCGCGTGCCCGTTGTTCTTGCGGACCCTTCTTTTTGGTGGTCTGCATCGACTGTCGTGGTATCATTGGCGTCTGGACGTGTCAAGAAACGCACCAAGCAACTTGAAGTCATTTCGACCAATTGCCATAACCGGCCTGGTCCTCCTCTGCTGGGTTGCAACTCACTCATCCCAGGCTGAGCCAACAAATTCCGCGCAAGCCCGTGTTGTCACCGTTTGGAACCCGGACGCAATTTCGGCGTTTTTGGCCAGGGCGGATATCGTGAAGGAAATGGTCGACGCCGGGATAACGACGTTCACGCACAAGGACGGAGTTCCTGAGGCCTGGCGCACCCTTGTATCGACTCAGGACGTCGTCGGAATCAAAGTCTATTCACTGCCCGGCCCCAACAGCGGGACTCGCCCTGCCGTGGTCAGCGCAGTCGTGCAAGGCCTGCTCAGCGCGGGTCTGCCTCCAAAGAATATTGTCATTTGGGATAAGCAGGTGGCCGAGTTGCGAGCCGCCGGTTATTTTGAATTGGCGGATAAGTTCGGGGTTCGTGTGGAAGGAAGTTCGCAGGCGGGTTACGATCCGACCAACGCGTACGACAGCGCTATTATTGGCAGCCTGGTGTGGGGCGACGTGGAATTCGGCCTCAAAGGCCTGGGTATCGGGCGAAAATCGTTCGTCTCGAAGCTCGTGTCGCAGGAAATAACCAAAATCATCAATATCCCGCCGCTGCTGAATCACAACCTGGCGGGGGTTTCAGGGAACCTTTATAGCCTCGCCTCCGGAAGCGTCGACAACATGGCTCGCTTCGAAAACGATTCCGGGCGGTTGGCCACGGCGGTTCCCGAGATTTACGCATTGCCTTCCTTGAGCGATCGCGTTGTGGTCAATATCGTCGATGCCCTTATTTGCCAATACGAAGGGGGAGAAAGAGGTTTGCTTCATTTTTCAGCAACGCTCAACGAATTGCGATTCAGCAAAGACCCTGTGGCCCTGGACGTGCTCTCGGTCAAGGAACTGGACCATCAACGGGACCTGGCCAAGGCGCCTCCGATCAAATCCAATTCCGACCTTTATGCAAATGCCTCGTTGCTCGAATTAGGCGTGAGCGACCCCAGGCGCATTCAGATCGAGCGAGTTGCCCAGGACCGGCCGCAATAGCACACCTTCAAGCCGGCGCGACGCCACGGCCCCACGGCCCGCCCGCACTGGACTTTTCAGGATTACTCAAGCATCCTTGTAAACGATGTCAAAGCCGTTTTGCGATTGCGCGAGTCTTGGTCCCCTGTTCGGCCTTTGGGCGGCGGGCCTCATTTCGGCATTCTCTGTTACCGTTCCCGTCCATGCGGCCGGTCAATTCAACTGGAACACGAACTCGCAACGAGTGACCGTGGACATCAGCTCGGAACCTTTGGACGATTTGCTCGAAAAAGTTGCCGCGGCAACAGGCTGGCACGTTTTTGTTGAGCCGCAGACTCTCCACCAGGTTTCGGCAAAGTTCCGTGATTTGCCGCCGGGAGAAGCCCTTCATTTTTTGCTTGGAGAAGTTAATTTCGCGCTAGTCCCATCGACCAATTCCAGCCCGCGGTTGTTTGTATTTCGCACCTCTCGAGACCGCGCCACGCAAGCGGTGCGGCCCGCAAAAAGCGTTGCGCAAGCCGAATCCAAGCCCATTCCCAACGAGTTGATCGTGCGGCTCAAGCCCGGGGCGAAAATCGAGGAGCTGGCAAAATTGCTGGGCGCAAAAGTCACGGGCCGCATCGACGGCCTGAATGCGTATCGCTTGCAATTTGATGACGCGGCCTCGACGAGTTCCGCGCGCGATCAACTGGCAGGCAACCCCGACGTCGCGGCGGTCGACAGCAATTTCGCCGTTGCTCCCCCGGAAGGTCCACTGCCGGTGCCCTCAGGCGGCGCGGCGCCCCTCCAACTGCAACTCAAACCGCCCCCCGACAACGGCAGGATAGTCGTCGGCCTTGTCGATACCGCTGTGCAATCGCTTGGGCAAAACCTGGACCAATTCATCATGAAGCAGCTTTCGGTGGCTGGTGATGTCCAAATCAGTTCCGATACTCCAACGCACGGGACCGCGATGGCCGAGACGATTCTCAACAGTTTGCAGTCATTTTCAAAGGGCAGCACCTCAGTGCAAATCCTGCCGGTCAATGTTTACCCTGGAGGCGGTGCTGGCGATGCCTCGACCACTACGTTCGACGTGGCCAACGGAATCGTGCAAGCGGCTAATGGCGGCGCCAAAATCATCAACCTGAGCCTGGGCAGCACTAGCGACAGCCCTTTCCTGCAAAGCGTGATCCAGGAGATCAGCAAACTAAATATCCCAATGTTTGCCGCCGCGGGGAATCAACCCGTTACCACGCCGTTTTACCCGGCCGCGTATCCGCAGGTCACGGCGGTCACAGCCATCGACAACGGCCAACTGGCGCCCTACGCCAATCGCGGCAGCTTCGTATCATTAGGAGCGCCCGGGACCAGCGTGGTTCCTTTTGGCAACTTGTCCTTCGGAGTTCAAGGCACTTCCGTTTCAAGCGCCTACACCAGCGGGCTGGCGGCGGGTTACCTCGAAAGCTCGAGCGACAACGTTTCCAAAATGGAAACGTTCCTCAATAATAACTTCGGAATCAAAATAACCTCTCCTCCAGGCAAGTAACCCGCTTCGACAAGCTCCCTACTTGCCGCTTGCGCCTTCCTGTGTCGGGTTTAACCTGTGCAGCGTGGCTTGGTTTACCGACAGACACTTGTTTTTGCTGGCCGTTGCGGTTTACGGCCTGAGCATGATCTACTCCATTTTCCTATGGAGGAAGGGCTTTCGTCGCGATGATTTCATCAACTATGGCATCCTGGCCGTGGCGTTTGCCCTGCACACGACCGCAATGGCGTTGCGCGGTTTCAGCCTGAATCATTGCCCTGTTACCAACCTTTTCGAGGCCACAACGTTTGCGATGTGGACCATTGTCGCCGTCTACCTGATTGTGGGTCTGTGGCCGCGGCTGCGATTCCTCGGCGCGTTCGCCTCGCCAATACTTTTCGCCATCGGTGTGTTCGCGTTGATGCCAAACCTCGACACGGAACACGCGGGCAGGCCCGGAGCGCCCGTGGCATGGACCAGCATCCATGCGGCCTTGATGGCGTTGTCCTATGGCGCGTTTGGTCTTAGTTCGATCGCAGCGTTGATGTATCTTACCCAGGAGCACAATTTGAAGCTGCACAAGATCAAAGCGCTGTTCTCGTTGCTGCCCCCGATTCAAAGGCTCGAAGTGGTTGTGGGCAGGCTGCTAATCAGCGGATTTGCGCTGTTGACCATCGGATTGGTGATCGGCGGTTACGACCTCAGCCGCCTCGCTGATCCCCATGCATATCGGGGCGATCCGAAGATTGTCTGGTCGGCCCTGGTTTGGCTGATCTACGCGGGTTTGATTCTGATGCGCTGGAGATTCGCCCAGGGGGGCCGCCGTTTTGCCCTCGGCGCCATCGGCAGCTTCGCGTTTGTTCTGCTCACCTTTTGGGGCACCAATGTGCTATCGCCGCTGCATAATCCCTGAACCATGTCGCTGGTTGTCATAGGGCTTAGCCATCATTCAGCGCCGGTCGCTCTGCGCGAGCGTTTCGCCTTTGCCGAGGCCCGCGTTCCAGCCGTGCTCCAGATCCTCCGGACCTCCCGCATTGCCGAAGAAGCCGTCATCTTGTCGACTTGCAACCGGGTCGAGATCTACGCGACGACTCCACTGGAACCCGCCTCAGCCTTCGCCGCGCTGCGCGAGTTCCTGGCAACCTGTCATAACTATTCGGATCCCCTTACTGACGAAGTTTACTCGTTCAGCGAACCGCAAAGCGTCCACCACCTTTTCAAAGTCGCTTGCGGCCTG
>DATGLT010000315.1:0-14482 GCA_035294005.1 Verrucomicrobiia bacterium | reverse complement strand
ATTATCGGGCTGCAGTTCGTTAAGCCAGAGGGGTTGGAAGGCGGGCAAGCTGGCCAGGACGGAGTTAGGGGCGCCCGGAGTGTAGGTGAGAGGATTGGCGGAGGGCGGCTGGATATTCTGCAAACTGTAAACCTGGCCGCTGTTGGGCGAGCTGCCCGACAAGCGAATCAGCAACTGAGACCCGTTGGTGCTGGGCAGATACCAGTAGCTAAGGGTGTAGGTTCCGTTGGTGGTTATGGCTGCCGTATTTTCCCAAATCGTCTGACCGATAGTGTCGCCCGGGCTGGACGCGATCACGTGGAGGCTGGCGTTGCCCGAATGCTTCACCGTTGTGCTGATCACGGAGTTACTTAAATTAGGAGAAACCGTCCACGGCCCGGACAGCTGACTTTCGAAGTCGCCATCCTGGAGCAAATTTTGACCGACTTCAGGCACGGTTCCAGAAACCAGCTTGATGTCGTCGACGTACACATCACCCGCCGTCCCATGCATTCCCACCAGCAAAATGGGGCGGGGCGCGGTTCCCGTTAAAACGACATATTGCCACTGCGGGCCGGCAGCGGCCGCATTGGTGAGCACAATACTCCAGTTACCTACACGCCAGTTATCCTGCCGCGGGTCTATTAGCTGCAACGAACTGCCTGCGGATGTCGCAGCCGCGGGCCACGGAGCGGCAGCGCCGTATTTAACCTGCGCAATCGCCTGGTCTTTGGCGGAGATCCCAGACTGAACCAATGAGAGAATTTGTCCATTCGTGGCTAATGCCACGTCAAATGTGTCGAACACAGGCACGGTGGCGCCGTATTCGGCAGCAAACGGCGGTCTGCTTCCTGCAAGGACCAGGTAACTGTTGGGTTGAATGAGCGCGCCTTGCGGAAAGGTGTATCCGAGTTCTTTGAACTGCCAGCCTGACAGATCGAATGCGGCAGCCGTTGAATTATTGTAAAGCTCGACGAACTGAGCGCCCGCCAGCCGCGGGTTGTACATAACCTCATTGATCACCACCGATCCCTGGGCGGGCGGCAACGTGCCCGTATAGACCACCGATACTGCATTGCTTGCGCCCGCGACCGGTTGCCCGTGCATGTCTAGCCCGATTACGGTCAGCAAGGTGGTTCCTGGCACGAGCGGCGCCTGAACCTGGAACGTGGTCAGACTTGTCCACGTCAACGGATACTGCGCTCCATTTACCAAAACGGTTTTGATGTTGAATGGCGCAGTGCCGGTCAGCACCGCGACGTTATTGTTAAGGGCGACGGTTCCGTTAAGGCTGAAAGCGGCTGCGTTCACCGCAGCGATTTGCGAGGCTATGCTCGTCCGGGCTGAACTGACCCAACTCTTGATTGAGTTGTTCGGGTTCTCGACGTTTTGACCGTTGGCGACGAATGCGTTGTACTTGGCGTCCAAGAGCGGCCCGGAATTTGCCAGGTTGAGCGGACCGTTTACCAACTCCTGCATGGCCCGCCAATACATCCTGCGGAACGTGGGTTCGTTGTAGATATTTTGAGTATTTGGATCCTCCCCATTGACCGTGAAAAGATTCTGGCCCGGGCCCCAGGACCCGCTGTTGCCAATCACAATGTTGAAGTCCCACATCAGAAGCGAGTATTTCGTCCCTTGTTGCCCGATGTATCCGTAGAGGTTCTGCGCGTTTTGGCAACCAAAGGAGTCCCAATTGCCCGCGGCGTGATTGGCCGCGAACACCCGCATCCAATTCTCCATGTCCGCGAGGTTTTCCATGTTGGCCACATAGTTCGGAGTGCCGAACGAGCCCGCGGCGTCAACGAGCGAAAAGACATTCGTGAAATCACTCGCCGAGTCGGGAGTCCGGCGGTTCAGGAAATTGTAACGGTATCGGGCCAGCTTTTTCGCGCCGCCCGTTGTGGTGTAGGGCATGAGGTTGCACCACGAATTATTGTTAAATCCAATGCTTGTTCCCGAGGGGAAGGCCGCGAACTCAAACCAGGGTTGCATCTTGTAAAGCCAGCCCCCGGTGTCGTTGGGCCAGTGCTCTTTCACCACATCCGAATCCGGCGTCTGCGTGTCTTCCATGAAAGCGCCTCGCCGGTGGCCATTAACGAATACAGCCACGTACCTGCGGTTGAGCCACGGCACTCCCAGGGCGCGCAGAAAAGTATTGGCCAGTTGTTCCCGCTGCAGGCTCGCGTCATCCCCGGCCCCGTTCCCCGGTTGATGAATTTTGTTGAACGAGGTTGCCCCAAGGAATTTGTCGTCGTCCTGGAAAATCCATTTGTAGTGACACAGCGAACCGTAAGGAAGGTCGAAATTCTGGTGGTAAGGACTTCCGGCAAAGCGGCCCTGGGCATTGTAGATAATGCGTGTTCCGTTGACGAATGTGCAGTCGTGGGACTCGTTGCTCAAATTAGGCAACAGGCTCCATCGAGTGGCGTTGGTCTGTGTAATCCAAAGGTGGTAAACGCCGAAGCTCCCCGCGGGGTTGCTGTCGCCGAACATGACGACGCACTCGGGCACGGGAGCAAAATTGTTAAGCAGGGCAGGAAATCGGCTCGCGGCCAGGCGGGTGTCCTGCGCGGAAACATAGAACGCGACGATGGCTCCCCCGGGCAGCGCTGGAATGGTCGCGCTGAAGATACCATCTCCGGCGATCGCATCTCCTCCTGTGCCATCGTCTTTCATCGGAACCGCGTTATAGCTGGTTGAAGGGTCAACTCGGTAAAACAGCGTGAGGCTTTGAACGCCATCAGGGTCGTGAGTTCGAGCGGTCACGACCACCGGTTGCCCGGCAGGCGGCACGGGCGGATTGTGCGCAACCTGGTAAATGGCGGGCCCGGCGTTAGACACGAGCCGGCTGTTGGGAGCGCCGGGCGTGCCCAGGTTTGTCGGGACCGGCAGCTGCCCCGCGGCTTCCATCCAATTGCCGTTGAGACGGAGCAGGGCCTCCGGCCAACCGCGCAGCCAGCGCGCTTTGAAACGCAAGGTCGCGATTTGGCCGGCCCCAAGCGAATTGGCGTTGAGAGCTACCTGGCACGAATTGACTCCCGTCCAGATCCGGTCGCTGCATCGAATGTGCAGCGAATGGCCGCTCGCGTAACCCGTGTTTTCGAGACTCGAGCGGACCTGGTCGCCTTGCAGCGACCAATTCCCCAGGCCACTTTCGAAATCAGGGTTGGAAACGATGTTCGCCCCTGTGCCCCCAGGGCGCACCTCAATGTTGTCAACCAGGCACTCACCTACGTCGAGCAGGCCAATTTGCGCGTAATCAATGGAGGGATCGTAATTGGCTCCATTGTCCAGCACTCCCGTGGCCTCGATATTCGTCCAAACCGACTTTTGCGTTTCGTCGCTATCCCCCCAATTGGCGGCAAGTCTGTTGTTGCTATTAGGGTCAATCAACTCGAGGCTGCTTCCACCTCCTCCTGACCATTGGCCCCAGCGCCCTCCGGTTCCGTACGTGAGGTCATTCACTGCGATATGGATGAGGTTCGTTACCACCTGGCCCGTCTTGTTGGTTTGCGCGACCCAGTCCGGCATGGTCAGGGCCAAGTACTCGCCGTTGTGCGAAAGACGTCCGGCAAAATCGCCGACACAATTGGCCGTGTTGAGGTTTGGATAGTTGCTCCGCAAATGGACCGCGTTGCGCGCGATCACCAGGTACTGGGTTGGCGCCACGATTGTGTTGGTAACGAACTCAAAAGTTACCGCACCGCTCAACGTCCAGCCCCCGAGGTCGATCGAATTGGTGCCGCGATTATAGAGCTCGACGTATTGATCATCGTCATTACCGCTGATGGGATTGTACATCAGCTCGTTAATCACAATGCTGCTCGGGCGAATAGCGCTGTTGGGCGCGCCGGGCGTGAGGGAGGCCATTCGGTAAAAATCATTCGCGCCGTCCGGCCATCGGCCCATCGCGATGCCGTTCTCCTGACCTCCGAACTGCACGGCGTCCAACACCCGCGTTTGATCTGGATTTTTGAGGTAAATGACCTCGCCGGCCGCGTTTAATCGGAAATTCATATTGGTCTCGCTGTAGTAGACGAAACCGCCCGCCGGCAACACCGTGCCTGGCGGGATGATAAATTTGTTGGTCGCCGGATCGTCCGTCAGGATGCAGCCCGAGATGTCCACGGCACGTGGAGAGTGATTGTACAACTCCACATAATCGTAGTTCGGCGGGTCCGTGTGAGCCAGAAACTCATTGATGACAACGTTGCGCAGCGGGCTTGGGCGGAAGGCGTCGAGTTCACCTGGAGAACCGCCAATCGAATCGCTGATGCTCCAGGCCCGTGGGTCGCCTTCTCCAAAGGTCGGGCTGGCCAAAACAAGCGAGTGTCCAGTGCCGTCGGCAGCTACCGGCCAGGCGCCCGTGTTGGAATAAGGCACCGTGAGCAGCACGTTTCGCACTTCATCCAATAGCTGCAGAGTATCGGCCTTTTTAAGACTGCCGGTATACGGGCCCGCCACGTTAGTGATTCCATATACGTTTTGGACGCCTTGCGGGGACGCAGCGATCACCAGGAAAGCTCCGCCATTGAGAATCGTGCCCGGGGCAAACGTGTAGCTGAGATTATTGCCCAGCAGCTTGTAGTTGCTGATATCCTGGTACCACGGGTTAGAATTGTAGAGTTCAATGAACTCGATGTTATTGCCATCGGTTCTGGGAGCCGGTTTGTACATGATCTCGCTGATCACGATCGGCGTTTTGCGGCTCGAAGGGCCCAAAGGCTCGAGCGGGTTTGTGACCGCCCCAACCACCCCATTGGTGACGGTTTGGAAATCACGGAACTGCGCGAAGGCGGATTGGGTAGAATGACTGCAAACTGCCATCCCAAAAAACACCGGATTGGTCAGCGTCAATGATGCCGCCCCAAGTTGCTGCCAGACCAGGCCATCATAGCTGCCGAAACCTGCGAATTGGTTGCCAAGTCGTTGCAAACGCAGCCACATGTAGGGAAAGTTTACGCGCAGGTTTCCAGTGTTGGCAGTTGTCCCGCCGACTGATGCGCGGGATTCAAAGAAAGCGCCATTGAGACTTGGAGTCGCCAGCACCGCTACGAACCGCGCGGTTGGGCTAAGGTCGTCGCGCGCCATCAGCCCGGCCTGGGCGAAAGCATCGGTTTGGTCGAACCGATTAAGCCTTACCGCTATATCGAAATCGCCTGCGACAGCTTGCCAATCGAATTGGAATTGGTCACTGGTGCTGGCGATCGCCTTGCCGCCGCCACTGACATCAAATCCGTTCCCGTTTCCGGTTATGCCTCCCGGAGGCGTTGAACCACCGATCGCCTGCGGCATGTAAGGGCCGGCAAAGAACGTCACAACCGTGTTTGTCGCAATCGTATTTGGCGTCGTGGCCCGGTCGCGAATATTATTCAGCACCAGGACAAAGTTGCTGCCTTGTGACAGGGGAGGGGTTGATAAAATTACATTCTTTCCATCGGGACTCAGTGCCGCGGCCAAAACGTTCAGGCCATTCGTGAATGCATAATTGGCGGGATTCGACCCGCTGCTCACCTCCACCGGTTCGGAAAAACCAATCAGGACATTGGTTGGGTTCTCATAGACCACGCGCGCCACCGTCGGTGGGATCGTGTCCGCGATAACCGTGAGAACCGCTGGGGCGCTGGTGACGCTCCCTGACGCACTGGAGACAACACAACTGTAAGTCTGGTTGTTGTCCGTAATCGGATTTGCGTGCCTGATCCAGTAGACAGGGGAAGTGGCGTTGGTGTCGGTCAGGTTGGTGCCGTTAAGCAACCACTGATACGTCACGGGGGCTGCGTTTGTGACCAGCAAAGTGAACGCTGCGTCAAGCCCGTCTGATACCGTGAGGCTGGCTGGCTGCTGGTAAATGCCGGGAACGGCATCCACCCCGGTAAATGGCACCAGCAACGTGCCCGAGGCTGCAGCCGCGCTAATGGGTTCTTCGTTCGTGCCAGTTGGAAGCTGCCATCGCACAGCGAGATTGTCGGCGCCCGTCCCATGTTGCATGAGCGCCTCCAGGTAATAGCGGTGACCCATCTGGAGGTAAATTGGCGCCGATTGCTGGTTGGTTTCCTTGTTCCATTGGCGCGGATTGGTAAAAGTTTGCACGCTTGCGATCGGAACGGAATTGGCCGGCGTCTCATCGGCGCTGAGCGATAATTGGGAAGTGTCCTTGCTGGAGATCCAGAATGTGTAAGGCCCTGAAAGCGGCGGAACGACGAACGCCCTGAGCCGTTGGCCGTAGTAATCGATTCCCGTATTCGTTTCAGTTTCGAAAGAGGTGTAGATAGCCGTGAAATTGGTATCCGGACTGTTCGGCCAGGCTGGATTATAAGTCACGTTTGTGAGCGCTGCCAACGAGTTGCCGGCCGAGGCGCTCAACCCCGGCCACAGTTCGCGGAAGATTCCAAAAACCGGTTGCGGAATCGAGACGTTCGAAATCGTGACGACGCCCAAAGTCGAGTTGTTGCCGGCAGTGACCACCAACCCGCCCAGGAGTGAAAGGTTCAGAGGAAGGACCTGAGTTGACCCGATCTGGATAAAATCCAAACCGTTCGTGCTGAAAAACCCGCTGAAGTTGTTGCCGGAACGAACCAGCCGAACCCATACAGGAACACTCAGGTTCTGGAACCCGACCGCCACCTGGTAACTGCAGCCGAGTCCGGGAGCACTTCTCCACTGAAATGTCAGGCCCGTATTGGTCGTGGCCAACACTGAAACCTCGGCCGCGCCCTGCGTTAGATCCGAACGAAGCATCAGCCCGGCTTGCGCCGGAGGCGAACTGGAGATGTTGAGCACCTGTGCGGTGATGGCAGCGTCGCCGCTCAGGGCCTTGCAAACGAAATGCCCCTGGTCGGATGTGCACAGGTCCGCGCCGCCCCCGTTAATCGTCCAGGTCCCGCCCGAGTATGAGCTCGACCCGATCAACCCTGGCGAACCGATGTCAGCCTCAATCCAACCTGGCGCGAGAGCAGCTCGGCCCGACATCGGGCAACTCAGAATAATCAGCGCCGACGCGATGCTAAGCGAAGTCCAGGCCGACAACTGACGTTTGCACCTGAGAAATCGTGAAAGTTTCGGCAGCGACCGGGCCAGCGGAGGGCGTTTGGGGGTTTGCACGGCGGAGGGCTAAAATAAGTGATTTCGCGCTAATTCTATAGCAATTGGCATTCCGTAAGTCGAGCAAATACACGACCCGGAGAAGCGCTGCTTTCTAGAGCGATTTCAGCGAATTTCAGGCGAATTCGATGGTTTTTGGCTGGTCCGGACTGTGCCGGTTGTCGGGTACTCCACGGAAAGGAATTCGCATTTGGAAGAGAGGCGGGATCTCAAATGCCACTGACGCACCTGTCGGACCCTGGGCTTTGGGGTAAAATTTCACTGGCGTTCTCAAGGCGGCCGGTGATCATGCGAAAAATTATGAACCGCCGAACCTTCCTCCGAACCAGCGGACTTGGCTGCGCTGCAATCGTCTTGTCGAGGCTTCCATCTTTTTCCGCCGAACTGGCGGATCAAAAAAAGAGGGTTGGCCTGATCGGCACCGGCTGGTACGGAAAAGTGGATCTGCTGCGGCTGATCCAGGTTGCGCCGGTGGAAGTGGTCTCCTTGTGCGATGTGGATAAAAAGATGCTGGGGGAAGCTGCGGATATCGTCGCGAGCCGGCAGGCTTCGGGCAAGAAACCGCGCACATACGCCGATTACCGGGAGATGCTCAAGGAAAAGGACCTGGAGATCGTGCTCATTGCCACGCCGGATCACTGGCACGCGCTGCCGATGATTGCCGCGGCCGAAGCCGGGGCGGACATCTACGTGCAGAAGCCTATTGGAGTAGACGTGGTGGAATGCCAGGCGATGGTTTCCGCGGCTCGTAAGCACGGGCGAGTCGTGCAGGTTGGCACCCAGCGCAGAAGCACGCCGCATCTGTTCGAGGCGCGCGAGATAATCCAGGAAGGCCGGCTGGGCCGAATCGGCCTGGTGGAAACGTATTGCTACGGCCGGCGCGGCGTAAGCAATCCCCCGGACGAAGCTCCGCCTGAAAACCTCGATTACGAGATGTGGACCGGCCCGGCCCCGATGCGGCCGTATAACCGCGAGGTTCACCCTCGGAGCTGGCGGAATTACATGGAATATGGCAACGGCACGATCGGCGACATGGGGATTCACATGGTCGATATGGTCCGCTGGATGATGAACCTGGGCTGGCCTAAACGCATTTCCTCGACCGGCGGAAATTATTTCCACAAAGAGGGCAAACCGAATATCCCCGACATGCAGAACGCAATTTTCGATTACGGCGATCTGCAGGTGACCTGGCAACACCGCCATTTCGGAGAGCAGCCCGATCCCAAATATTGGTGGGGCGCGACTTTCTACGGCGAAAAGGCAACGCTCAAGGCCAGTGTGTTCATGTTCGATTTCATCCCCCTCAACGGCGGCACGGCCGTCCATCGTACTTGGAATGATCCCAGTGCCAAATACCCTGTCGACAGCGACAAGTTCCCTGAGGACAAAACCGAGAAAGGCATTGAATACCATGTGGCTCCCGCCATCCGCGAGCACATGAAGGACCTGCTCCAGTGCTCAGCCACTCGCGGACGGCCGCGGGCTGACATCGCCGAGGGCAGCACCTCCACCAGCATGTGCGTCCTGGCCAACACGGCCCTGAAACTGCAGCGCACCCTGGTTTGGGATGAAACCAAAGGGCACGTCGACTCCGACGAGGAGGCCAACCGGCTGCTGGCTCGCCCTTACCGGGGGCCGTGGCAGCATCCCCTGGTCGCTTGAGACTCCATTAAGTCATGCAACGCCTGAATCGCCGAACGGGAATTCGCAGCCTTGCCCTTCTTATCCAAGATGCCAGGGGGAACGATATGGTCGCGTGACGAGCATCGCGGCGTCGGGGTCGTTGAGGATCTGTTCCGCTTTGACGTCCCATTCGATTTTGCGTCCGGTGAACATCGAGATCACGCTGAGGTGACCCGGGATCGCCGAATGGTGGGCCGTCTGGACTGGAGTGATGGTGGGTTGGCGCGATTTAACGCACTGCAGGAAATTGCGCCAATGATTCGTGGACTGATACAACTTCACTTTCCGCAAGTCCTCGGGCAATTGATTCTTTTGGTTCTTCCAGCGTGGATCGGAGCTGTCGAAATTGCCTCGGTCGACCCAGACCCAGCCTTCGGAGCCAACCCACTTGCAGCCCATCTTGATATCCGGATAGCTTTCGGCGCCGGTGCCCGCAATCGTCATCTCGACATCATTAGGGTAACCGGTCACACGGCTGAGGTATTTGGCTGAAACACGGTATTTGGGCGCGGTGTTCCAAACCGCGTGCGGCGGCGGAAACTCGACGTGCTCGACCGCAACCTCGCTCGGCCCGGTGTGGTCGAATCCGAGGCCCCAGTGCGCGATGTCACAATGGTGGCCTATCCAGTCCATCAACTGGCCGCCGCCGGTGTTGTAATTCCAGCGCCAGTCTCCGTGAACACGGCATTTGATGTGCGGCATCATGGCGGAAGGCCCGATCCAGAATTCATAATCCAGGACCGAGGGGGGCGGGGTGCAGGTGTTTTCGCCCGCAACCCCGTTGAAGCCGGGGTGCCCGTTGTTCTGCCCGCCGGGCAAGCCCACTTCGACGTGAGTCACGTTGCCGATCAGGCCGTTGCGGACGATCTCACACGCATACCAGAAGTTGTCCACTGAGCGTTGCCACGAGCCTGTTTGCCAGATGCGCTGGTTCTGCTCGACGGCTCGCACGATCGCTTGCTGCTCAGCGATGGTCCGCGCCAGGGGCTTCTCCCCATAAATGTCTTTCTTGTGATTGGCGGCTTCGGTGGCAATCAATGCGTGCCAATGATCCGGCACGGCAATCATGACGGCGTCGATATCATTGCGGGCCATCAATTCTCGGTAATCGTGGTACCCGCGGCAGTCCTCGTTGTCGTAGTGCGCGTTGATGATTTTGACCGCGCGCTCGAGATGCCCCTGGTCCACGTCGCAAGCGGCCATCATTTGGCAAGTGGGATCCTTCATCAACTCGTCCGTGTTCCAAGGACCCTGGCCGCCGTACCCGATGGCGGCCATCACCACTCTTTCCGAGGGCGGAGTATGGCCATCGCCGCCAAGAACACTCGAAGACACGATCAGGGGAGCGGCTATCGCCGCGCTTGTCGTTGCGAGAAATTGGCGGCGAGATACTCCGGGCGTTTGTGTGGCAGGTTTCATTGACATTATGACTGCATGAGCAGGCGCTCTATTCAAGCACAAGTTCCGAATCCCGAACCCGCGGGGTTCGCAGCCAGTAGCCGTGGGTATGGCGACCTGGTCGCCATACCCACGGAACCGCGCCAAAAAAATCATTGCATCCCGCCAGGGATGCCAGCGTCCATGCGCCCGGCATCCTCCGTGCCGAGGTCCTGAAAGATGGCGCAGTCGTTGCCCGCGAACAGCTGGTGAGCGCCGGAGCGCCAGTTACCCTCCGCTCGAAGCCCGAGGAAACGCAAATGGAACCGACCTCACAGGATTTTGCCTTCATTCGCATCGAAGCCGTCGTCGCGCGAGGGGCTGTGCGGGTTCAGTGGTCTCAAAAGAACTTTGTCGGATTTCTACGAGCCCGGTTGTTTAATGGGTGAGATGCAAGCAACATCCGATGCCCAATTACTGCGCGACTACGCCGCATACGGTGATGAGGCCGCATTTCGAGAGTTGGTGATGCGACATGCGGATTTCGTCTATTCTGCGGCGCTGCGCCAGGTGTATTCGCCCGATCTGGCCGGCGACCTCACGCAAAGTGTGTTTAGCGACCTCGCGCGCAAGGCACAATCGCTGGCGTCAAAAATGCCGCACACCGGTTCGCTGGCTGGCTGGCTTCACCGCAGCACGCGCTATGCAGCGCTCAACCATTTGCGCGACACTCGCCGTCGGCTCGAGAATGAAAGGCAGGCCATGGAACAGCTCCTGAACAACTCGGAAGCCACCCAGGACTGGGCACTCATCCGCCCCGCGCTTGATGAAGCTCTGGACAGCCTCGGCAACGAGGATCGCGAGGCGCTATTGCTGCGCTTCTTCAAAAACCAGGATTTCCGCGCCGTCGGCCTCGCCCTCGGCGTAAGTGATGACGCTGCGCAAAAACGCGTTAGCCGTGCACTCGAACGCCTTCGCGACTTCTTTGGCAAACGCGGCATCGCTCTCGCCGAGGGCGGACTGGCCGGTGTTATTTCTGCCAACGCCGTGCAAGCTGCGCCGGTTGATCTGCCCATCGCGATTTCGTCCGCCTCTCTTCTTGCCGGAACCGCCGCTTCCTCTTCAACGTTAATTGCCGTCACCAAAACCGCCTCTATGGCCACCATCCAAAAGACACTTGTTACCGCCACACTCGCCGCCGCGCTCGGGACGAGTATTTATGAAATTCGCCAAGCCTCGATTTTGAGGGCAGAAGTTGAAGCGAAGAATCGAGACAGCCTAAGTCTGACCGTGCTGCGTCAGGAAAATGAGAAATTGAGCACCGAGTTGGCCCGGAACCATGAGTCGCCCGGAACCGACCGGCGACAGCTTCTGGAATTAATGCGTCTCCGCGGCCAAGTTACCCTCCTCCGACGCGAACTGTCCGACTCTAAACGCGAATCGGCCAGAGCGGCGGGAAGTAACGCACCGCAAGAGGCGTCCAAGTCCGATTGGAGTTGGCCAACCGGACAGTTCGTTCCTCGTACGAACTGGGTAAACGCCGGCTTTTCAAAGCCCGAAGCAACGATACAGACGGTATTGTGGGCGATGGCAACCGGAGCGGGCGACCAGTTCGTCAACGCCTTCCCGCCGGGTGATGGAGGTGAGGCAGAGCCACAGGATAAATTGTTATCTCGGATGCAATTCACCACGGATCGCTTTTTCAGTGCTAGTGGAGCGACGGTGGATTCCTTCAACGCCGTAGGAAACGACCGGGCGGATGTAATGCTGCATGTCACGTGGGCCGACGCCTCGACATCAAACGAGTTGCTCATTGTTAAAAAAGGTGAGGATGGCGCGTGGCGAATCGCGGGGGGAGCGACCCCTGACCTCTCTCACTCCCTTTTGGCCGGGCCTCAGGATCAAAGTGCTGGTAATTGAAAGAGGCCGTTGGCAATTCGGCCCTATCCTGGCAGAATTCCTTAAAGTCTTTTAAGCCGACAGTGGTAACGTTTGTTTTAAATCATCCCATATCAGTGTTGACTCCTCGTTTTATGCGAACCCCGTGACCTAATGGTTCGCTGCGCTTGGGTTCGCACGGCGCCCCCCCGTTCGGGACGCGGCTCTGGGAGCCTCCGAACTGTAACCGATGTGCCTGGGAGAAAATGTCACCTATGTGCTTGAGCATTCCCAATGGCAAAATCCCGGTTGCGGCTCATGATGTCGGGTCATAACTGAAATTTCGGGGGCGCCGTACCCCGTTGACATCGCAGGACCCGTCCGGATGCGGCCCGATTCTTTGTGCCATTACCGGGCTTCTCCGCTGCGCTACGACGGCCCGACTACTCGCGGTGAACCTTTTCACGCGATTAGAACGGCATCGCTCGCCAACCGGTCGCACCAAATCCTCCATCTAAGCTGTGCAAAGCTGGCGCTTTGCCTCTGGGACAAGCGGGGCCATTACTTCGGCGTCAGCCTCCGCCCACCGAGCGCAAATCTGCTTTCGTTCGGCTAACGAAAAGAAATGCCGCATCATTTTAAAATCGCAGATCGATTTGACGAAATCTTTGGGGAGGCGCAGTTCGCGCCTAACGAAGTTATATTGGTCGAAGTACTCTTTCGATCCGCTCGAGTTGCAAGTTACAAGACGAGCGATCGGCCAACGCAGAAACCGGCTCAACAAGGCCGGCAGTGAAGGGAGGCACTCGAACCGGTAGACAAGCACGCGCGCGAAGCGATTCTCGTGAATCGTATAATTCATGTTCGTTGGGAATTGCCTCTGGAATACATCAATCCCGGTAAATCCCTTCAGCTCCAGATCAAACCAATCCTTTAAGGTCTTGAAGGTTTTAGGATGCAACAATGCCTCACGGCATCTCTCGACGGTCATCGATTGAAAATCGTTGGCAAAGTAGGAATAATTTTCGAACACCGAGGCCAGAACCAGGCTCAACAGGTCGCGAACACCAGTCACAACATTGACTTTTGGGATTCGCAGCCCACAGAGGGCGAGCCTTTTGCGCCAGCGCAGGATCGATCCGGTTTTTTGAATGAAATCGAGCTGCTGAATTGCGTTTTGCTTCCAGAGCACACCTGGACGGTCCGATGCAAGGCCGTGGCGGAGCGTGTCGCCGAACGCTTCCGAAAGGTAATGAAAACGCAGAATCGGATCCGGGAATTTCGATTCGTTTAAAGTGGCCTCGATGCTTTGAGAACCTACCTTCGGCATCTGGTAAACGAGCAACAGTGGGCGGAACAGCAACTGCACCGTCGGACCGGACCATGGCACCCTGATCATTGCGGGCGCAACGTGCGGAAAAGGGGTGGGTAAGGCTATGGGGTCAAACCCCCATCAGTGCTTATGCTCGTGCGCGCTTTGCGAGATTTGGCCGCCGGATTGCAGGAAGGCCAGCAGGTCGAGAATCTGAGACTTTGAAATGCCGCCCAGCAGTCCCGATGGCATCGGAGAGGAGGCCTGCGGGCGTCGCGCCTTGATTTCGGACTTGTTCAATTTCTGGATCAGCGAATCGGCCGGTCCTGTCTGTATCGTGCAGGTTGCGTCGTCCTCCTTCACAACCATGCCAACCACCGAATCCCCGTCCTTTAAATCGAAACGCACATTGCGGTATTGGTCGGCAATGATTCGGGAGGGTTCCAGGATTTGGCGCAAGACCTCGACGCGATCGTTATTGTAGCGTTGGAAGACGCCGGCGAGGTCGGGGCCGTAGGAGTAACCCGTCGAGCCGAGTCGATGACATTGAACACATGCGAGCCTGGCGAAGAGTTCCCGTCCGGCGGTGGCATTGCCAGGGGCCTCGGGGTTGCGCAAATCGGCGGCCAGCTCATCGATCTTCCATTCGGTAAACTTTGATTCGACGTTTTCCCCGTGATGAGCGAGGAACGCTTCCAAGTCGGCTACGACCTTCAAGGTTCCTGACATGCGCAGCCAATGTCCCGGGAAAGTACAAACGAACGGGTAATCGCCCGTCTCGGATGGCGCGTCGAACGCCAACTGACCGCGCTGGCCCGGGCTTACCAGCCGGGTAGCATGCAAGACCTTCGGTGAGACCGGGACGTACATGCGGCCCTCCGAGTCGGGTTCCGCGTTCATTTTTTCAGCCGCCAACCCGATTTCTTTGAGAGCGCCCGGAGCCAGGATTGCCAGGTTATGCGGCATGGCATCGTCATTTTGCAAAATGAGAACCACCGGCTTGCCCGCCTGGACAACTACATTGTCACGGTCAAACCGCATCTGCTCATAGACTGCGTGCAAAGTCGCGACCACAGGGCCGAGATTTCTCAGGGCGCGCAAAAGAGTCTGGCGCGGTTCCGACGGCAGACGAGAGGCCATTTC
>DATGLT010000314.1:0-7326 GCA_035294005.1 Verrucomicrobiia bacterium | reverse complement strand
GACGGCACATTCGAAGATGTGACAGAAAAGGCGGGGGTTGCCAACGTTGGAGGAACCGGAATCGGCGGCGTGTTCCTGGACGCAGACAACGACGGCAACCTGGACTTGTTTGTTGCCAATTACCTTACGTTTGATCCGTCGTATCAGCTCTACTACAGCGCCGATGCATACCCCGGCCCCCTTTCGTACAAAGCGCAATTCAACAAGCTTTATCACAATCGCGGCGATGGCACGTTTGAGGATGTTAGCGCGGCTGCCGGCGTACAAATACCTGGCCATCGTGCCATGTCGGTGACTGTTTTGGATTACAACCGTGACGGCGCGCCGGACTTATACATCTCGAATGATGGGACTCCCAACGTTCTGCTGGTGAACGATGGGAAAGGGCACTTCAAGGACATGGCGCCCCAAGCCGGTGTCGCTTTTAATGCGATGGGCGAAGCGGCTGGATCGATGGCCGCCACCGTCGGCGACTGCAATGGCGACGGCTACGAGGACATTTTTGTAACTCGCCTCGGGTACGGTTCGCTTTACCTCGGCAATCCCAAAGGGGTTTACGAGGACCGCATGATGGCTTCTGGCCTCGGCAGCCTCACCGCTCAGTTTGTGGGCTGGGGCGGCTCATTCATCGATTTCGACAACGACGGAGATCTCGACATTTTCATCGCCAACGGCGACGCGCATTACCTTGTAGGGTGGGAAAGTTTGCTGCTCGAAAATACCGGGCAGGGTGTTTATGTGGATGCCGCCGATAAAGGGGGAGCCTATTTCAGGACAAAAGTCCGCGCGCGCGGTAGCGCGGTGGCCGATTTTGATAATGACGGGCGAATGGACGTCGTGGTCACCACGATGGGCGACCGTCCGTTCCTGCTCCACAACCGTGACCGATCGGGGAACCATTGGATCACCCTGGACCTGGTCGGCACGCGAAGCAACCGTGACGGCTTTGGCGCTCTCGCCACGGTGACTGCGGGCGGAAGAGATTATTCTGCGGAGTGCAGGTGCGCGTTCGGCTTTCTCATGCAAAGCGATCGACGGCTTCATTTTGGCCTTGGCAAAAGCACGACGGCCGAGCGCATCCAGATCAAGTGGCCCAGTGGACAGGTCCAGGAACTTACGAATGTAAAGGCAGACCAGATCCTGAAGGTTGTCGAGCCGGGCGTAAGAAAATGAAACGGGAACAGACACCGACGCGGCGGCTTTTAAGCGCCGGGTTGGCAGAGTCGCGACGGGGTTACGTAACGCTACCAGCATCGCGAGTTCCGGCAATGTTGGCTTGCGTCGCCTTCCTGGTATCGCCCTTGGGTTGTTCCAGCCCTGTCCCAACCGATTCGATCGTCGTCACTCAAATCCCCCGAGGCATTTCGGCGGGACCAACTGCAGACGTGCTGGACCGATCGTATCCGAGCGGTTCGCGGATTGTTCTGCTCGGTTCTGCTTCAGACCCCGTTCGGTTGCTGTCGCAGGGCTTGATTGCCGCCGGCGAACCGGTCGCTTCATTTGACGGGAAACGAGTCGTATTTGCGGGCAAAGCGAGCCAAACCTCCGAATGGCAAATTTATGAGGCTTCGTTGGTGGGCGGACCGCCCCGTCCCCTGACAAGTGTCCACGGCGGGGCGACGGACCCCTTACTGCTGGGGGATGGCGCGTTGGTTTATGTATCGCCCGTGCCCTCAAGCGGCGCAGATCCTGTCCTCCAATCTTCGGCCTTATACCTCCAACGCGTTCCCGGGCGGTCCAGTCGGTTGACCTTCAACACAGCCCGTGTGTGCAGCCCGACGATTCTTTCTGATGGGCGTATTCTGTTTGTTTCTTCCTCGCCCGGAGTGTCTGAGTTTTCGACCGGCCTGTACACCATCAACAACGACGGCACCGAGGTCAGCGCCTTTTCAGGGCATCAGGAACGAATGATGATTCGGCGGCCCAGGCAAGTGCCCGATGGCCGCGTGGTGTTCCTGACCTCTGGGGCGAACGCGTCGTGCGAGGTCCGCGCGGAATCCATTTCTATGGCGCGTCCGTTCGGCGGCACAAGCGCTCTATTCCCAGCCTGTCGTGCTCATCTTTCCTCGGTTCAGCCCGACTCGGATGGCGGATTTCTCGTATGCGCCGATCGCGAGGCGGCTGCCGTTGCGTCCGGCGTGTTTCGTCTGAATGCGGACGCCCGGTCTCTCGGTACTCCCGTCTTTTTGGATCCAAAGTGGAGTTCAATTGAAGCGGTGCCCATCACGCAGTCGGTTCGCCCAATGGGGCGGTTGTCCAACGTGGATCCACTCCATCGGACCGGGCAGATCCTTTGCTTGAATGCCAACGACACAACTTGCTCAGAAAGTGTGGATGGCCTGGCTCCCAAAGCCGCCGCTGTGCGTGTGACCACGGCCAGCAGTGGGAACATTCCCGTTCCGCTTGGCGAGGTTAAACTCCAACCGGACGGTTCATTCATGGCGGAGGTTCCGGCGGATATCCCGCTCGGGTTTGAGGCCTTGGATCAAACCGGACGAGTGTTGCGCCGCGTCAACCCGTTCATTTGGGTGCGGCCGGGAGAGAATCGCGCCTGCATTGGGTGTCACGAGCGTCCCAACCATTCGCCAAAGAACTTGCGGCCGCTGGCAGTTCGCGTTGCGGTGCCTCTGCTTGAGCCCGCGGTATCGGAACGAGCGGGCAAGAATCCGGAATGAAAGCCACTCGACTCATTACGTGGACAAGCCTGGCGGGAATTTTTGTTCTGTTGGGTCATCACTTTGGCGGCCAAGCACACATTCGCCGGAAACTTGGGCAAAAGCCCTTGGCAGAGACCACCTGCCTGAATTGCCATTTCGTTTCAGTCAAGAGCCTTCCGTGGGCACAGCCCAGGCCGCACCACGATTCCCCTGCGGGTTTGGCCGTCTCTCCAGACGGCACGAGGATCTGGATCGCTTTGGATGATCAGGACCAGGTGGCTGAAGCTGATGTGAAAGCAATGCGAGTTATTCGCCGTGCCAAGGTCCCGGGCGCGCCTTACGGTCTGGCCTTGGACCCGCGGGGCAAACAGCTCTTCGTTGCTTGCAAATCCCAGGACCGAGTGGCTGTGCTGGATACCACGACTCTTACCGAAATCGATTCGATTGAGGTTGGCATGGGACCCGTGGCGCTCGCGTTCAGCGCGACGCCCAAAGGCGCTCGACTTCTGGTCGCCAATTCGATGTCCGACGACATCTCCGTCCTTTCGGTGTCACCTTGGCGCGAGTTGAGCAGGCCTGCGGCAGGCCGCGAACCATTTGCTGTCGCCGCGTCGTGCGATGGCACCCGCGCTTTTGTGGCAAATCGCCTGGTTGGCCTTGCCTCCGTTAAGTCCGTTCCCGAATCCGAACTAACCCAAATCGATGCCACAACTTGCCGGGTCACCAGCCGAGACGCTCTCGCTTCGGCGCACCTTTCGGAAAGCGTTTGCTCCGTTCCATCCCGTTCGTGGGTGCTGACGCCGCTGGTCAAAGTCCGCAATATGGTGCCCATCACACAGGTCGCAAACGGGTGGGTTATGTCCAGCGGCTTTGCGGTCGCAGATCGTCCATCGGGCCGCATTGTTCAGCTGCCACTCGACGAAGCCAACGATTACTTTTCGGACCCCTCAGGCGTGGCAGCCGATCCTTCAGGACACTTCGCCTTTGTTGCGTCGGGCGGGAGCGATGTCATCAGTGTGATTGACCTTGCTCGTGTTTCCAACTGGCTGGCCCGGGCAACCCAAGCTCAAAGGGACGATGCCATTTACGATCTTTCGCTCTCCCCGGAATACGTGGTCAAACGTGTTCGGACCGGGCGCAATCCTCGGCAACTGGCCCTGACTCCCGATGGCTCCAAGCTTTTTGTCTCCGAACGGCTCGACGATAGCGTCCTGGTGATTGATACCGGCACGTTGAACCCCGCGGGCCGAATCCGTTTGGGCGATGGCGGCCGGGACGATCCCATCCGCCTGGGAGAACGCGTCTTTACGAGCTCCGCCTACACTTTCCAGCACCAATTTTCGTGCCGATCCTGCCACCCCGACGGGCACGTCGATGGCCTGAGCTACGATTTCGACGGGGATGGCATCGGGGATAATCTTCTGGATAATCGAAGCCTTCAGGGCGTCGCCGGGACCGGGCCGTTCAAGTGGAACGGCAAAAATCCCAGTCTCGAAATCCAATGCGGCGTGCGCTTTGCCAAAGTTCTCATGCGGACCGAACCGTTTCCCGCGAAGGAACTGCGCGACCTGACTGCGTTCATCAAGTCTTTGCCGCCGCCCAGGGTGAATCGAACCAACCGGGATCATTTGTCCCCGTCCGAAGAACGCGGCCGCGCAATCTTCTTTGCAACCCGCACTCCGGATGGCAGGGAAATCCCGGTGTCCAGTCGGTGTGTCACGTGCCACGCTCCCCCATTGTACACCGTTCGTCTGCCATTCAAGGTCGGCACCAAAGGGCAGTTTGACACCACCGAAGCCTTCGACACTCCGCATCTATTGGGGGTCGCGGACACCGCTCCTTATCTCCATGACGGCCGGGCGCAGTCGCTCGAAGAAATCTGGACGTTATACAGCACCAACGACGCTCACGGAGTGACGAGTTACATGAACAAGATTCAGCTCAATGATTTAGTCGCGTTCTTAAAAACCCTGTAACCCTGCAACCATTCAACGGATTATGTGCCAACTCAGAAGGCGGAAATCCCCAATGGCAATGACGGCAATACTCCTGGTTTGCGCCGGGCACTTTGCTGACCTGCCGGCGCAATCGCCGAGCGACCTGCCGTTTCCTCTGATTCGCCGTTTCGAGAACTTCGGAATCAAGGACGGCCTCCCAACCCACAAAGTCCATTGCGTCCTTCCCGCCAGCGACGGAAAACTGTGGGTCGGAACCTGGAAAGGATTGGTCATTCGCGAAGACGGGAAGTTCCGAAGAATTGGAATCGAAGACGGGCTTAGCCATCCGATGGTCGTTTGCATGGTGGAAGACCCCGGCACCGGCGACCTATGGATCGGCACCATGCGTGGCCTGAACCGGTTTAGCGCCGGGCGCATGACGGTTCTCACTCAAACCAGTTGCGGGTTGCCGAACAACGTCATTTATGGCCTGGAGATCATGAGCAACACGCTCTGGGTGGCCACCGCGGCCGGACTCGGAGCCATGGACCTTAAGACCGGCGCCTGGAGCATTTACGATCATAACAACACCGTCATGCACGAACCCTGGGTCTATTCGGTCACCGCGGCAAAGGACCGGCTTTTTGTGGGTGTCTGGGGCGGGGGGATTCTCGAGTACGAGTTATCCAAACAGATCTTCAAGGAGCATCGCGACCCCGATCGGGATTTTCATTTTGACCTGGTGCCTGACGACGGGCCGGTCAATGACGTGACCTCCTGGGTTGCCTGGAGCGACGGCATTTTATGGCAGGGCACCTATTTTGGAATGTCGCGCTATGACGGCCTGAGGTGGCGAACGTGGCAGGAGAAGAAATCACCTCTCCCGTCGAATTTCATCAATTTCATTTTCGCCCGCGGGCGCGTCGCCTGGATCGGCACTGACCGCGGAGTCTCGGTGACGGACGGGGATACGTGGGCCAACTACCATACCGACGCCAAAGGAGCAACGATTGTAGAGATCTCACGGCCGCACCAGCCTGTTGAAACGCGGTCGTTACCCACGCATCTGCCAAATGATTTCGTACTCGGCCTGTGGGCAAATGAGAGCGAGGCCTGGTTCGCCACGTCCGATGGATTGGGACATGGCTTTCTTGGGCCGGCCGAAACCTTGCCCGCTTCCGCGTCCGTTAATAAATACTGAAGGAACCAATGAAAACAACACAAGCACCTGTGCCGAAGGCCGACCGCGATATCAGCGTCTATTCCGATGCCGAAAAAGTTGAGCGACGCGCCCTCGGATTGCCCGCCTGCGAGCCGGCTCCAACCGCGCTAATCAAGCGCCCGCCCAGGGGGCGGCTCGTTAAAAAGACTCCGATCCAATCGGCCGAAGTCCTGAACGAGGCCAGCCAGTACGGCAGTGCTTTCACTCGCGGTTTGAGAATCGAATTGCCCGGCGGCATCACTCACTTGCTCATCAGCGGCACCGCCAGTATTGGACCCACTGGAGAAACGCTTTATCCAGGCGACTTTCGGGCGCAACTTTGGCGGACCTACCACAACCTGACGTCGTTGCTCGAGAGCGAAGGCGCTGATTGGCACGACATCGTGCGCACGACCTGCTACTTGCGCGACATTGAGCGGGACTACGCGGAGTTCAATTCTGTTCGTAACGAATTCTACCGGGCTCTTGGCCTCGACCCCTTTCCCGCAAGCACGGGGATCCAGGCGCGCATTTGCCGCAGTGATTTGCTGGTTGAAATCGAGGCCATGGCGATCCTGGTCCGGTGAGCCCTGCATCCAATGAACTCGACGCTGGTTCAAAATGGGTTGCGCGGAACTGCCTTGCACCGCGCGATTTTGATAATGGCTGTGCTGGCGTTCCTGGTGTTCACCGCCCGTGCGGCGTATGTCGACAAGGATGCAAAAGCCCTCTATTCCACCAGTGAACCCGTTCCGGCGCCTGGCACGCCTTCAGTCCTGACGCCGGTTCCGGGAGATTATCCCTACTACGGAAACGCGCCGGCCGATATGTTGCCCTACCGCAATATCGAACCTTATTATCGGTATTGGCTGCAACGGCTGCCATTTCGGGGACCGGGTCGCGATTATCCCGATCCCACTAACACGGTTTCGTTTAAAGTAGGCTTGCTCAGCCCCGCGCCCTACGGACCGGAGGCCAGGCGCGGCGACATGAGCCGCAAAGGAGTGATGCTCGCTTTCGAAGAAGCCAATGCCGCTCGGCCCCCCTCCCGCCCTCCGTTCGAAATTATTGAGAAAGCCGATTCGCCGCAGTGGGGGAGCGCCGCCAACATTGCCGTCGAATTCGCGGATAACAACGTCCTGGCTTTCATTGGGACCATCGACGGAGATGCCACCCACGTCGCTCTGCGCGTCGCCCTGAAGATTGAAACCTTCATGGTCAATTGTTCCGACCCGGATCCGTCCCTCACCGAAACGCAAATTCCATGGCTGCTGCGGATTTTTCCCGACAACCGTCAGCAAGGCTACCGGCTTGCCTCTCTCATCATCAAAGAAAAGGGACTCAAGAAAATTGTCGTGCTCCGCGCCAACAACCGTCCCGGCAGGATGGGCGTGCGGCCCTTTGTCGATTCGGCGCGCCGCCTCGGTTTTCCCGTCCTGCAGGAGATTAACTTCAAAGATGGAGAGCGTGACTTCGTTACTCAAGTCGGCGTTATCAACCAGGCGAATCCCGAAGCCGTGGTGTTTTGGGG
>DATGLT010000313.1:0-3824 GCA_035294005.1 Verrucomicrobiia bacterium | reverse complement strand
GACCGATTTCCAGAGGATAAATCGAAGCTTTACGTTCACATGAACGGGCCGAACATCTTTAATTTCACTCTGAAACGTGTGCCGGCGCTGCTCAACGAAACCCTGGCGGGTTCGGGAGTGCCCCGGGAGGCCATTGACTATTTCATCTTCCACCAATCGAACCGATTCATCATGCGTCACCTGGCTAGCAAATGCGGTATTTCGGAAGACCGGATTCCGCGGACCATTGAGGAGTTCGGGAGCACGGGCGGACCCTCGGTTCCGCTCACGATTACCAAGGGCAAACTCAACCGGGCGGCAGACCGTTCGCTGCAGCTTCTGCTTTTGACGTACGGGGTGGGATTGTCCTGGGGATCGGCGGTATTGGATTTGCCGCCGGACGCGGTGTTGAATCACTTGGAATTGTCCACTGGCACAAACGATGCTTTAAAGAATGTAGGAACGGCTGCCCCGGCGAGCCGCGAATGAAGCAGCCGGAGCGATGGCTTGCAGCCGGCTTTGGGCGGGAAATGCCGGAACGGCCTTGTTTTCGCGGGGTTTAAGCCGATTGGAAATCGGCGCTCCGCTAAAATGAGAATTGCGACACCAGGTCGGTATGACGACTCAAGAGACTCTTCATTGGATTGCGGAAACGTTCGAGCACGATCCGGCGCTGGTTAAACCTGAGACGCTGCGGGATGAGATTCCCGCGTGGGATTCGGTAGGAGTGCTGACTCTGATGGCGGCGATCGACAAGAAGTTCGGGGTGCTGCTGGCCAACGACGATATTTCCTCGATGAAAAAAGTGGGCGATGTGGTCGAGGTGCTGCGAAAGCAACATAAGATTAATGACTAGTCTAAATTATAAAACATCGATATCCTTATGAGTTGACGCGTGCGGCACATCCCCGGTATAACCATCATACGGTGAAGCGGGAGCACCCGCCCGCCGACAGCGCGCGGCTGCACCTTGCGGGTTTGAAATCAGAAATCAGAACCGGGTAACTAATGCTAACCGCCCAACCTCGCTTTCCCGTCCGGGAGATACTGCTAGTCGGCCTGTTGCCTTCTTTTCTCAAAAAGTGGATTTACCGGCTGCGCGGCTACCGGATCGGACCCGGGGTTCAAATCGCACTGGGAGCAGTTATCATTGGAGAGGACGTTGAGATTGGAAAGGGCACTTCGATTGGGTTCTTGACGGTGATTCGGGGCAAAGAGATCCGAATTGGGAACTACGTGCGGATTGGGTCGATGACCCTGCTGGACACGCCCCACGTGCAGATCGGCGAAGGAACCAAGATCAACGAGCAGGTGTTTGTGGGAGGGATGCAGTTTCCGGACTCGAAATTCGTGGTGGGGCGCAACTGCCAGATCATGCAGATGAGTTTCCTCAATCCATGCAGGTCGATCGTGATGGGTGATGAGTCCTGCATAGGTGGCAACGGGCTGGTGTTTGGCCATAATTCCTGGCTAAGCAAATTTGAAGGGTACCAGGTAAATTCTCTGCCGATAGAGATCGGAAATAGCGCGTCGATTGGCTGGAGAGTGTTTCTTGTGGCTGGCGCAAAAATCGGCGATGGCGCGGTGATCGGTGGCAATTCGCTGGTCAACCGCAACATCCCCCCGCGTTGCCTGGCAATTGGATTCCCAGCCACCGTTGTGGCGGAGCCGCCGTATTTTCCTCAAAAAGTTTCAGAACCCGATAAGGACCGCATTTTTCGTGAAATCCTTGACGAGATGACTGGCTTTCTGCGCGGGTATGGTTGGGGTTGCGAGCAAAAGGATCACCTGATCACCGTTTACTCCAATAAGAAGAGCGGTCTCCTGCGGAAGGCAAAAAAGTGGCGGGTCTGGACTCAGACCTCCCCTGGCACGCAACTGCCCAGCACTGCTGCCGAATCGATCGACTTTTTTATCGCACTTCGCCAAATATCACCCGAGGTTCGTCGTGAATTGGACCGGCGGGAGATTCCCTGGGCGGATATCGAAACCAAACAAAGGTCAGAGCGAAGTAATGATATTGCCGAGGAAGTGATTCAGTACTTCCGCCGGTACGGGGTTCGTTTTCTACGCTGGGAACTTGAAGCAGCAGCGTGATGGCCGATTCGTGATGCGCTAAGAGGGTCGGGCCTGATCGGAAGGGAGGGACGGCGCGATGCCCCCTGCCCCGCCTTAAGTTATTTCACACCGTTTTAATGGGGATCTTGCATCCGGCTGGATAAGCGGCTAGAACTCACCCCTCATTCCAGCCAAACCATGAACTCAGACACGCGAAACCCTGCGCGGCTCACTCAAAGTGAACGCCGGGCAGGATTCCAACTGGGCGCCATCGTTGTATGTTCATCGGCGTTTGTGACCGGTGCCGGCGCGCAAAGTGTCCTGGCGCCACCCCCGGCCGAGTTCTCGGCACCCTCGGCCACGCCGCAAGTCCTCGACACGAACCAGCCTGCCGCGATTGTCATGAACGCCGCGGCGCCTCCCCCAGCGAGTGCGCCGGAAAAGCCCTGGCTGCAATTTGGGCCGGTCCAGGTTCACCCCCATTTGCTTTACCGCTTTATGTACGGGGACGGCCTCCAGGCTGCCCCAGGGCAGCAGTCCAAAACAGTCATCGAGCAGGTCTATCCTGGTGTTCTTTTTCGAGTAGGCAACCACTGGTCTCTGGATTACACGCCGACGTTGAGTTTCTATTCGAGCAAAAACTTCAAGGACACCGTCGACCAGGCAGTCAACCTGACAGGCGGCACCGTTTACCAGGATTGGAGTTTTGGGCTTTCCCAGGGGTATTCGTCGTCATCGCAGCCGCTCGTCGAAACCGGCGCGCAAACGGATCAGCAGAACTACAACACGGTACTCAATGCGAGCTACCAGATGAACGGGGACCTCTCGCTTCAAATGTCGGCGAATCAGAATTTCACATTCGTTGACCAAAGCTCCGTTGCCGGACAACCCTTGAACAACTCTCGCACATGGTCGACCATGGAGTGGTTGAATGACCAGGTTGGTCCCAGAGTGGGCCTGGCATTGGGTGCTGGTTTTGGTTACGACAACGTGAGCACAGGCGCTAATATGACTCACGAGAATGTTCAAGGCCGGGTGAGCGGACGGTTGACTGGCAAGATCAGCCTTGTTTTCAGCGCCGGGTTCGAGGACCGGCAATTTCTCAATTCCAACGCCTCCGATTCTATAAACCCGATCTTTTCCGGATCGGCTATTTACCTGCCGTTTCAAAACACGACCCTTTCCCTCTCGGCTGCCCGCACTGTAAGTCCCTCACTGTTTCAAAATCAAATCTCAACCAGCACGACTGTCACCGCCGGCCTGCGTCAACGATTGCTCGGAAAGCTCTTTCTGGATTTGAGCGGAGGATATTTTGCCAGTTCTTACGGCGCCACGGAATCCAACCTCAACGTGAGTCGTCAAGATACGGGCACTTTCGTGAACGCCCGAATCGGGACTCAATTCTTGAAGCGAGGCACCGCGGCGGTCTTCTACCAGCACAGCGAAAACTCTTCAAGTCAGGGTGGCTTTGGCTTCACGAGCTCACAAGTCGGCTTCGAATTGGGTTATCGGCTTTGAGCCAGCGCCTGAGAATCGGCGGTCTGTTTCAGAGTTTATTCGGATCACCCATCTTCCTGTTTGATGCCCCATCGGATTAAGATACAGTAGGCTTGGTTTTGGGTTTGTTGAATCAGATTCGTGTATCAATTGCTTTACTTTAACGAATGCACAACTATGACGGCGGTCACCTGCAGAGAAATGATCTCGGGACCACGGCCAGCCGGTTTGCTACTGCAAACGAAACTGTGATTGATGCACCCAAACCAGGGCTTTCAGCCGAACTCCTG
>DATGLT010000312.1:0-2282 GCA_035294005.1 Verrucomicrobiia bacterium | reverse complement strand
GTGATGCTGCGTGACATTAACATCGGCCTGAGCCGCATACCCGAGGAGGAGGGCGAAAAACAATTGCGTTCCGAGTTTCAGAAATCCTGACCGCGGCGGGCTTTTGACCCAAAGTAGAGCGTTTTTGCCCATGGCGTGGTTATGGTTCATGAGATCCGGAGAGAATACACGATTTCGGCCGTGAGGCAATTCCATCAAAGGGTTAAAAACACTTGGGTCGTAATCTGTTCTACAGCTTGGTCTTGTGCACTGGCACGCAAGGTTCCACAGTTTGTCATTCATCGCGATCTGCATTGCGTAAGCGGATTGCAATTGTCGTTTATGGTCTGTTTATGTCGACGCGTGTATCTTGTTCAATATGATTGACTTTGGCCTCTAACGTGCTCTGCGAATTGGGAGAATTAGAATTGCTTTCTCTTTGCCGGCCGTGCCAGGATTTTGCGGTTCGTTGTGTACAATTTGGGTGGCGGGCGCGCAGGGCCGTTTCGGGTTTGGACTGATGGGACATTCATAGCACGGCTGGCGGGTCGCCGATGCCGGGAGATTTATGTCCGTGGTATTAATTATAGGCCTTTTTTGTCTCCTTGCGGGGTTGCTCATTGCTTTCAAGGCACTTGCGGCGCCACCTGCTGAGAAGGCGGCCCGCCCTAGGGCCGCCGTAGTCCTGTTTTCTCATTTCCCCGAAGACGCGCGCCCACGAAGAGAGGCAGAGGCTTTGATCCACGCCGGATTTGATGTGGAACTGATCTGCTTGCAGCGTGATCGAAGCGAGCAACTCCGGGAAGAGCTCCCCGGGCTTGTTGTTTACCGGGTTCCGCTTCGGAGAAAAAGGAACGGCAAACTGAGCTACGTACTTTTGTACGGAGTGTTTTTTTTGGCAGCAGCAACATTCCTGGGCGTGCGAGCCCTGCGCGGGTATCGTTTGGTGCATGTGCACAACATGCCGGACATCCTGGTGTTCAGTGCGTTACTGCCTCGGCTGTTTGGGGCGAGGATACTGTTGGACCTGCACGACCCGATGCCTGAACTCTTCCAGGCAATCTACAAACTCCCAGAGGAGAGCTGTAGCGTAGGATTACTGAAAAGGATCGAACATGCCGCCATCCGATTCTCGGACGCAGTCTTGACGCCGAACGTGGCATTCAAGGATCTCTTTGCGTCGCGCGGGGCTCCGCCACAAAAGGTAAACATTGTGATGAACTCGCCCGACGAAGCCCTTTTCAATATGAAGGCTGCAGACCAGTCCCAACCGTTGCCTGGCTTGAACGTGGCATTCCACGGGACTTTGGTGGAGCGGAACGGGCTGGGTTTGGCCGTTGAAGCGGTTGGACTGCTGGCGCCGCGCCTGCCTGAGTTGCGGCTTCATATTTTCGGGGAGCAGACCGGGTATTCGCAAGAGGTATTTCGCAGGGTCGCCGAAATGAAGCTGGAGAATGTTATCCACTATCATGGGTTCAAGCCGCTAAACGAAGTGCCCGCCAGCATTGCACAGATGGACTTTGGATTGGTCCCGAATGTTGACAACGTCTTTACGAGGATCAATTTGCCGACGAGAATACTCGAGTGCCTTTCGATGGGAAAACCGCCTGTCGCGCCGAGAACGCGCGGGGTTCTGGATTATTTTCAGGAGAAAGACCTGATCTTTTTTGAGCCGGGGAATGCCCACGATTTGGCGAACCAGTTGGAATGGGCATATCGGCACCCTGAAGAAGTTGCGGCCATTCTCCGCAGGGGGAGGCAAGTGTACGAAAGGCACCGCTGGGTGGACGAGCGGGGCAAGTTTGTCGAGATCGCGCGCAAGCTAGGCCGACTGGCTGATGCTGCGGAAGGTTCTCTCGAAAAGCTGCCGTTTGAATCGGTGCCGCCGCTCGCCAAACGGGACAAAGCTGCCAGCGCAAAAGGCTCAGCCTAAAAACGATAAAAACACCGTACAACCCCCTTCTCCGTGCCGCGTTGAGAGATGGGACGGCTAATTCTCGGCGCCGAACGCCGTCGTAATTTGCTTGGGGCCGATATTCCATCATCTTCGCGATTTCATCCGATACCTGTGAAAAAGCTGGTCCCAAGAGGATTGGAAGAGTTCCCGAGAACAAAGGTTCGTCTTCAAGAACTTTCAAGCGCGCATCCTCTTCCGGCAGTCGCTGGCATGGCATTGGCCCGGTTTACGAGGTTTCGGAGACCGTCCATACAATGTCTTTGGAACCGGATCAGATGCTGCCGTCAACGGAGTTTTTTGCTGTACGACGGCGCATCAGGGCCCGGAACCAATTCAACGCCGTGGA
>DATGLT010000311.1:0-8129 GCA_035294005.1 Verrucomicrobiia bacterium | reverse complement strand
TCCCAGGTCCCCTCCAGGAAAGAACATCGGTTTCACAACGTATGAATCGGTCGTGAATGCGAGCCTTTGCGGGCCAACTCGGAATACGCTCGAATCATGTTGAGCTGCGGAAAGAGGATTTTGAAACGCCGGCAGAATCAGTTTCCCGATCAAGTCATGCATTAACTTGCCTCCCCCACCATGGGCCAGCAGCACGTTGGGATGGTTGTGGACGGGGATCGGGCAGGCGATTGAAAGCGTCGACTCCGAGGTCATGGCGTTAGGGCGACATCACCGCAGTCCGACGATACAGGTAATATGCGGCGCAAGTTCCTTCGGAGGAGACCATCGTCGCGCCGAGTGGATGCTCTGGCGTACAACTACCGCCAAATTCCGGGCATTCGTTCGGCTTCATCCGGCCCTGGAGCACGAGCCCGCTTTGGCATTTCGCCGATTCCATCACCGAAACGGCTTCTACTCCAAATCGGTTCTCCGCGTCGAACGCCGAATACTTCTGTGTCAGGGCCAGTCCGCTCTCGGGAATCTCGCCAATCCCGCGCCATTTCCTGGGAACAATCTTGAAAACCTCCGCCATCATTTTACGGGCTTCAGGATTGCCTGCAGGTTTGACGCATCGGCTGTATTGGTTTTCAACGGCAGCGTGGCCTTGTTCCAATTGGCGAACGCACATGAGCACTCCCTGGAGAATGTCCAAAGGCTCAAAACCTGTAACAACAACCGGCACGTGGTATTTTGCCGCGATCGGCAAATACTCCTGCCATCCCATAATCGCGCACACGTGGCCCGCAGCAAGGAACCCCTGCACGCGACAACCGGGCTCCTCGAGAATCGCCGTCATTGCCGGCGGGACCAGCACATGGGATACGAGCATGGAAAAATTGGAAAGGCCTTTCAGCCGCGCCTGGTAAACTGCCATGGCAGTGGCCGGGGCGGTCGTTTCGAATCCGACCCCGAAAAACACAACCTCTTTTTCCGGGTTTTGCCCGGCCAACCGGACGGCGTCCAGTGGCGAATAAACAATCCGCACATCCGCCCCGGCGGCTTTTGCACTGAGCAAATCCGAACTGCTCCCGGGGACGCGCAGCATATCGCCAAAGGAACAGAAAATGACTTCGGGCCTTCGCGCTATCGTGAGAGCTTTATCGATGAATTCGACCGGTGTGACACAGACAGGGCAGCCCGGCCCGTGGATGAGTTCGATTTTCTCCGGAAGCAAGGCATCCAGACCGTGCCGGATAATCGCATGCGTTTGGCCGCCGCATAGTTCCATCAAGGTCCACGACCTGCTTGTGGCCAGATGTATCTCTCGCACATAGCGGTGGGCCGCGTCCGATTCCCGGTATTCATCGACGTACTTCATTGGGAACGTTCGGGCGGTTGCGAATCGTCTGCGCCAAGCTCACTGATTTCCTTCAAATACTCGAAGACCTTTTTGGCTTCCTGCTCATCCAGGCGGCTGATGGCGAAACCGGCATGGACAATGACGTAATCGCCGATCTGCGCTTCGGGAACATAGGCCAGGCACGCCTCCTTGAGCACGCCTCCGAAGTCAATCCTGCCCATACGGCTGAGTTGTTCTTCACCGTAAATGTTGGTTACCTTGCCTGGGATCGCGAGGCACATCAGCGCCAGACTACACCGTCCACCATCGAGCAGCAACGACTTGTCCAAGACAAATGCCGCCGTCATTGGGCGGCACTCTCTGGTGCCAATACGGACGAAAGCCACTTTGGCGCAGCCGTTCTATCGTTCGCTCGGTCAAATAGCGGTTCTGAAAACAACCACCCGATAAGATGACCTTTTTCAAGGCAGTTTGCCTCGCGACCGCAACAATCGCTTCCACCAACCCGTTGTGGAACCGCGCCGATATGACTCCTGGCGCAACGCGACAACGCAAATCCTGCAAAACCTGTTCCAGGCAAGGCTGCCAATCGACGATAATTGATTCGTTCCTGTGTCCGACTCCAAATGAGTAAGCGTCCTCTTTGGCCGCCAGATCCAGCAAGAACTCCAGTTCCATTGCCGCCTGGCCCTCGAAATTGGCGCGCTGGCGCACACCCGCCAACGAGGCAATCGCATCGAACAGGCGGCCCACGCTCGAAGTTACCGGAGTGTTAAGCTTTTGCTGTAACATCCGCCTGATGCCATTTAGTTCCAGGTCCGAAAAGGAATGAACGGTCGCCGAACCTGCTGAGGGATCGAACGCCGACTCGCCGTACGCTTCGAAAAGAAGGCCCAACCCTGACCGTCTCGGTTCGCGTACCGCCTGTTCTGCGCCTGGCAGCCCAAACCCTCGAAAATGTGCGCGCCGAACAAATCCTTGGTCGTGGATGTGGAAAAACTCCCCGCCCCAGATGGTTCCGTCCAACCCATATCCGGTCCCATCCCAGGAAACACCAAGGACCGGCGGCTCCAGGTCGTTTTCTGCCATGCACGAAAGGACATGAGCGACGTGATGCTGAACGCGCGCGCACGGGATGCCCGACTCTTCTCCGAACCGCGTTGAGAAATAGTCGGGGTGCAAATCAGTAGCCACGACTTCGGCCCGGACTTCGTGCAGCCGCTGAAGATCTTCGGCGACCCGCGCCATCGCAGTACGGGCGGGTTCCGTCTCCAAATCGCCGATGTGTTGGCTGATGAAGATTTGCGGCCCAATCCCTAGAGCAATGGCGTTTTTCAAATGAGCGCCCAAACTCAAAACCGGCTGCGAGGTCGCCGGTTTATTGGCGAGCTTTGGCAACTCCAAAGGCATCGGTGCAAAGCCGCGCGCCCGGCGCAGGACCATCTCCCGACCGCCGATTACCCGGACCACTGAGTCGTCCACGTGCCGCACAATGGGTCGGTTGTGAACCAGGAAGAAATCGGCAATACCCCGCAAGCGTTCCAGAGCCTCATGTTCATCCGTGCAGATGGGTTCGTCGCTGAGGTTCCCGCTCGTGGCGACAACCGGCAAACCCAGTTGGGATAAAAGTAAATGGTGGAGCGGCGTGTATGGAAGAATTGCTCCGATCTGCGGGTTGCCGGGTGCTACCGCAGAACAAACCTGACTATCATTATTCTCGAGACGGCGAAGCAGAACGATGGGAGCCTCCGGAGACAGCAGTTGGCGCTCTTCGGGTTCCGAGACTTCACAATTCGCGCGCAACGTCTCAAGTGAATTGAACATGACCGCGAACGGCTTTTCCTCGCGATGCTTTCTTCGGCGCAGTTCCTGCACGGTTTCTGCGGCGTCCGCGCGGGCAAGCAAATGGAAGCCGCCCAACCCTTTTACCGCAACAATTCGCCCAGCTCGGATCGCCTCGGCTGCCTGGTCCAGAACCTGGCGGGAACTCGGCAGCGGATGGGTTAGCGGCGACTGCGCCGGAAAGGCCGTTGCGATGTTGCCTTGCTCGAGATCCGAACCGTCAGGGCCCCATAGCTGCAGGCGCGGTCCGCAGCTTGGGCACGCGTTGGGTTGAGCATGGAATCTGCGGTTCAGAGGATCCTCGTACTCAGCCTGGCACGCAGGGCACATCGTGAAGCCTTGCATCGAAGTATTGCTCCGATCGTACGGCAGGGCTTTGATAATGCTGAAGCGTGGCCCGCAATTTGTGCAGTTGGTAAACGGATAAAAGTAACGGCGATTCGCGGAATCGAAAATCTCGCTCCAGCACTCCTGGCAGGTCGCAATGTCGGCCATGATCAGGCTGGTTTTTGGACCTGCATCCTGACTCGGTCGTATTTCAAAACCGGCATAACCAGCCAGGTCGAGCCGGGTCGTTTCGAGTCCGTGTATAGAGCTGCGCAATGGCTTTTCGGAAGTGAGTCGGCGCTGAAAAACCTCAGTGCAAGGTGCAGGGCCTTCGACTTCAATGAGAACGCCTTGACTGGAGTTGCTTACCCATCCGGCCAGCCGCAATTCCGTTGCAAGCCGATATACAAATGGCCGAAAACCGACACCCTGAACCGCTCCCCGAACCGCGATTCTTATCCGTTCGGCAGGAGTCTCGGGGCCGGGTCGCGAGTTCACATTTGCCCGTTATGGAACCCAGCGGGCACGGTAGAATCGGACGGACGACCCTGGTGCGGAATCGTCGATCAAATCGAAGCGGCCGTTTGCGGTGTTGTTGGTTTGCAGCGGCACCCATGCGAGCAGGTTGGTTGATGCGTCAACCGCGTACGGACTGTTGTTCAGCCCTGTCAAGCGCAGGGCTGGCTTTCCGTTCGCCAGCCCAAGGAGCGCCACTTTTGGCGGGGGCGAAGTTGCGGTGATCCGGTAATCGTCAAAGACCATGTAATTATCGCCGGGGATGGCTGAAAAGGCCCAGGCCACGTCGATGTCGCCGAGATTGAGGGGCGCGCCTTTGGTTGTGATGGGCTGGTTGGTCGCGACGCTTTTCCCGTTGAACACCGCGCTCCAACGATTGCTCGTGAAATCCATGGAAATGCTCAGCGGGTAAGCTCCGCCGTTTGTGAAGCTCAACCCGGACCAGATCCGCCCCGTTCCATTGGTGCTGTCGAGGAAGTAATAAACGTTCAAATCGGAGTTATCGAAGTCGAGAATGAACAGCTGATCCCCTTGCTGATTGAAGACGCTCCAGTAGAAATCGTCTCGATTGGTCGTCGTCGAGTCGATGATTTCCATGGTGGCGCTGAATTGAACCTGCGGCAGTGTTTTATTAATCGGGCGGTAAAGATAAAGGCTCTGATCATTTGTTGAAGGCGCCGCATAGCCGATATAAGCCTGGAAACCCTTGCCCGGGAAAAAACCGGTACCCAATCCGTTGCCTCCAGAACCCGCGGCAATCCAGCCCTTCTGACCGGCGAGGTCCAGGTTGGTGTCGTAGCCCTCGGACGGTTCGAAGCCCGTCTGGTAAATCACGGCCGCCGCTTGCGCCGATAGAAGTTGCATGGCAATCACCGCCATGACGGCCACGATTTGCGTCACTCGTTTCATTTGTTCCTCCGGACTGCTAAAGTGCCTTCGCTCGCCAGATTCCTACCAAGCCCCCTAAACCGCACAACAAAAGAACAATGACGGCAACTGTCCCGCTCTGGGCGTGTTGCGGCAACAATTGCAAGGTCGCCGCGCCAACGGCCGGACCGGCGCAATTGCCCAGCCCGATCGCCGCCTCATGGATGCCCCCATGTTCGCCTTTGGTCTCGCTGCGATCCATCGAATAGAACAAGGAGGAGTAATAGAGCAAACCCACCGCAGCGCCAAACACCAATTGCGCCACAACCAGCATTGCGACTCCCGGCGCCAGGACGGTGCAGGCAAAAGAGCCGACCAACGCCAGATACGCAACAAACAACCAACGGAACCGGTAATGCCAGCCTGCCCAGCGCCACAACACGGCGAACGCTCCCAACCGAGCGAAACACCAGACCGAACAGCAAAAACCCGCAGCCATCGTCGATAATTCGAGCCGCCGCGCCACGCCGGGCACCACCGCGATGAGCGTGTTAATGGCGATATACCCAAACGGGTTTGCCAACCAGGCCATCCGCAGAAACCGCTGAGCTTTCGGTATTCCGAAACCCTCCGGCAAAGGGGCGGCCATCTCCTCCGCCGGTTTATTCAGCACGGCTGTTGCCGGTTTGGACTGGGCGGCCTTGGACTCGAGCCAAAGGGTAAGGCACAATTGCGTGAGGTGAATCGAGATGGGAATGCAGAAGAGACTCGTCAACCCGAGTTTCTGCAGCATCGCGCCACCACTGAAGTTTGCCAGGGCTGCCGTGGCAGCCCAGACTACGTTGTACACTCCGACCATGTGCTGCAGGCCAGATCTCGGTTCGCCTTCGCTCACCAGAGCTTCCAGGGTCGGCCATGTGAATGACATCCCCACCACATTCAGAGTCATTGCCCAGATCCGGCCGGCGGCGGAGCCGCTCAGCAATCCGAAGCTCAAGGCAACAACCATGATCGCGTAGCCTGTTTTCAGCGCGGTGAAGTACCCATGACGCTGCGCGAATTTTCCCGCGAACCACGCAGTCAGCGCGTAAGTGGCGCCGTTTAAAGCAGCCAGGACCAGGTTGGCTTTATTTCCAAACCCATACACCTGCTGCATGAAGAAGTATAAATAGTAAAAATAATAGACAGTCGCGAAGGAATTCAGACCTTCGATAACAAAATAACCGAATTTGAGCCGTCGCGAAAACATGGTTGATGCTGTCCTCGAACAAACCCGCAAAGCCTGCTTGGTCTGAACCGGATTGGCAATACGGCAGTTGCGGAGCCAAAAGCGGTTTGCCCGGTTATGGGTAGTAATGCATCCTGCGGGTATGCCCCGCAAAGCGGATCGCAGGCCTCAAAGACCAAAACCAGCCGCGGCGATGTCGAATGCCGGTCCCCTCTCAAGCAGCGCCATCAGCACAAAGGCGAAATGGACCATGCGTTTGGCGTTGATGCTGTTGAGCCCGGTCGTGGCCCTGCTACTCGCCGAAGCAGGATTGCGCCTTGCCGGTTACGGTTACCCGGTGAGTTTCTTTGTCTGGTCACCGTCAAACCAAGCATATCTGACCAATCAGAAATTTGCCTGGCAGTTCTTTTCTCCAAACACCGCTCTTAAACCGTTTTTATTCTCAATAACGGAGAAAAAGCCCGCCGGAACCTTGCGCATTTGCGTGCTTGGCGAATCCGCTGCAATGGGAACTCCGGATCCAGCATTTGGATTCCCGCGAATTCTTGAATCGATGCTGCAGCGGCAATACCCGCAGGTCCGCTTCGAGGTCATGAACGCCGCCATGCGCGGGATCAACTCTTATGTCATACGAAGGATCGCGCGGGAGTGCGCCCGCTTTGATGTCGATTTATTCATCATCTACATGGGTAATAACGAGGTCGTGGGATTGCACGCCCCAACCCCTGGGGCGCGGCGGTGGACCCAATCGTTGCTCTTGATCCGGGCGGGTGAATGGGCCCGGCGCGCACGAGTTGGACAATGGCTCTCGGCTTTGTTGAGCCCAGGCCCGGAGGGACGGTCGCAAACGATGGATTATTTTCACGCGCACCAGATCGCGGCGGACGACCCAATTCGTGAAAAAAATCGGGAGAACTTCTCTGCAAATCTCGGCAACATATTGGAGACGGCCCGCGGTTCGGGGGCAAAGACCATTCTCTCGACCGTCGCAGTAAACCTGAAGGACTGTCCGCCTTTCGCCTCTTTGCATCGCCGTGATTTGGCCGCACCGGATCTGAAACGCTGGGAAGCCGCTGTCGAGGAGGGAGATGATCTCCAGCGAAACGGCCAACCTGGCAAGGCAATCGAAAAGTATTCCGAGGCTGCGGCTATCGACGGCCATTTCGCGGAATTGCATTACAAGCTTGGCGAGTGTTACTGGTCCAAACAGGATTGGTCCGCCGCCAGGGAACAATTTTCGCTGGCCAGGGATTGGGATGCGCTCCAGTTCAGAACCGATACCCGGTTTAACCAGGTGATTCGTGAGGCGGCCGCGACACGCGCTTCCGAGGGAGTCGCCTTGCTGGATTCGGAAAAACAGTTCACCGAAAGCGAGCTGAGCCAACATGGTGTACCTGGAGCCGACCTCTTTTACGAGCACGTGCACCCCACTTTCGCCGGCAATTATCTCCTCGCCAAAGGATGTTTTGATGCCGTCGCCCGCGTCCTGGCGTCGAAACTGAAGACCCCTGCGGAGTCGAGGTTTCCTACTCCGCAAGAAGTTGCCGACGAGATCGCTTACACTCCGTATGACGAGGTAAATACGATTGCGGCCATGGTGCGGTTGACGGCGAGTCCGCCTTTCCTGGATCAACTGAATCACACGGCTCGGCAAGCTGCCGCTGAAGCGGCCAGCAAGAAACGCCTCGCGTCATTTGGTCCCGTTGAAGCCCAGTTATCGCTGGACCAGTACACCGTGGCGCTGCGGAAGCGCCCGAATGACTGGCCCATTCGCTTCAATCTCGCTCTGTTTTGCCAGGAGATGAAGCGGAACAGCGATGCCGTTGAGCAGTTTGATTACCTCGTGCGCGGCTTTCCCGATGTGAAGAACTTCAGGGTGGGGTTGGCCAATGCCCTCGTGAGTTGCGGCAGTAACCTGCTCGCTGTACCCCACCTTGAGCACGCGTTCCGTTTGGACCCCCGCGATGCAAACTTGCGCAAGGAATTGCAAGCGCTCAAAGCCGAAAC
>DATGLT010000310.1:0-4509 GCA_035294005.1 Verrucomicrobiia bacterium | reverse complement strand
AACGGTCATGCCCGGGTCCAGCATGGAACCGGCGGCAACCTCCTGCATCAGGATGGGCGGGGAGCTCGTGCTGGGTTGGTCTGATTCCTTCAAGTTGCCAGGTAAATAATGATGAACAGCGCGTCGACCATCATGCACGCGATGATGCTTTGGGCCACCGCCCGAACGGTTGCGTACGAAACTTCCTCCAGTCGCAACGGTTGGGCCAGCCCGTGGTAACACGTCACGATGGAAATGATAAATCCAAACGCCAGCGTCTTTACCGCCAGCATGGCAAAGTCCAATCCGCTCAATGCCCCCGTCAGTTGTTTGAAATAATCCGCCGGACGCAACGGCACGTTTTGCAGAAAGGCCCAAAGGTATCCGCTCAAAAGCGCGCCGATTATCAGGTAAACCGTCAGGGAGAACACTCCCAGCGCCAACCCCACCACTCGCGGAACCACCAGGTAATGCACCGGGTCGATTCCCAACGCCTCCAGCGCTTCGACTTCCCCGGTGGCCCGCGCTGTTCCCAGCTCAACCACGTTCGCCGTCCCGATTCGCGCCAAAATCAGCAGCGCTGCCAGAAGCGGTCCCACTTCGCGCACGACCACGATGACCATGATCGTGCCCAGGTAGTTGATCGCTCCAACTCGCGTCAGCCACGATACGCTTTGCCCGATGACCACCAGCCCCAGCGCCGCCGCCATAAACAGAAACATCGGCAGCAGCCTCAACCCCGCCCGCGACGTCTCGTAAAAGGCCAGCGGCCAGATGACTTGCCTCGCCGACCGGGTCTTCGTCAGCAATACCCCCAGCGTGATCAGTCCGAAAGCCCCCAGCCCGTGGATCGTTAGCAGCAATCGCAACAGCTTGCGCCCGATGTAATGGGAAAAACTCCGCGGCAACGGCATGCGAAGCAGGAAACGCGCTTGGGGTGACTCGAATGTGCTGGCATTTCCCTTTTGCACCCCGGCAACCTACGTGCCGCTTCAGAACCGGTCAACTCCCCCCTGACCCCACAGGCGCGGGAGAAAGCTCGTTTCTGCAATTTTCTTGCCGGCTCAACGACGGGGATGCGCGCTGAGGATCGCCGGCTTCCTTTTGTACTTTGCAGGCGTGGCTCCTTGGGTGCTGGCAACAACCCGCCAAGACAACCGCCACCATCAGGTTCAGAAGCAAGGAACCATCGGCAAATTCATTGCTCCTGATCCGCAACTTCAAAGGCCCTGAGGATCAAATCAAACGCACTGTAAAGATCAGCTCTGCCACTCAGGTCTACGGTGAACCGACCGCCCCGATTCGATCCGGAAAGGACATGCCCGTCTGCGAACAGGATATTGCTTAGCCTGCCTTGATGGTGGGTGCTCGGTAAAACACCAAACCCAGCCATCCCGGTAGAGCATAAGAACTGCGTGTCCATGACCAGCGCGCGTAAAGGAAGGCCGTTCCTGTTATTACCCAGGGCTTCCAGCCTCAGAGGGCCAGGCGTAACTACGTTCATCGTGTCAAAGATCTGGGTGTTGCCCCCGTGACGGTAGTAAAAACTGCCCTGGGCTTGGCTGGTTCCAACGGCGGCAAGTTGAGCCTCTGCGTTAAGAACTTGATCGCTGCCCGGACAGAAAAGCACTTTCGGCTGGGCGCTTAGTTGCTGGCTCAGCAACAGGCCCAAGCCCACGGGCGCGCCGCTGCTCAAAGAAATTAAACTGGTCGGTGCTCCGGTGGAAGGATAGAGGTCCAGAGGGCTGGTGAATGCTGCTGCCTTCGGACCGTAAGGAATACTCCCGCCGTTGTCATTGGCATAGAGAACTATCGCCAGACCCACTTGCCGAAGGTTCGAAAGACAGGCAGTCTTACGGGCCTTTTGCTTGCCCATTGCCAAAGAAGGCAGCAACAACGCCGCGAGGATTGCGATCACGCCGATTACCACCAGCAGCTCTATCAGCGTGAATGCCTCCCGAATAAAGCGGCCGGTGTCTTTCATTGCTCTTGCCGTGGAATCATCAGAGCTGGCGTGCTCGATAGAAGCGCCAGTTCAAATTTGTGGCCGTGTCGATAAACGAAGCGACACCGCTAACGTTGGTCAGACCGCCAATCTTGATCCACGCCGTGTTGGCGTTCAGATTCGTTGCCGCCTGAATCTCAAATTGAGTTCCCGGCGGACCTTGCACGTTGAAAACAAATGTGCCGTTCGTCACAGCCATGTTCCCTAACGCCACGCCTGCCTTGCTGGTTTCTATGAGCCGCACGTTGTCGAGATCCCAATATCCTCCCGCCAAGTCAAACCCGACTGTTGACAGGAACTGTATGCCGATGTTTTTTCCGGCCCAGGGGTCGGTGGATTTTACCTGGGCCACATGCACCGTAAAATCGACGAAATGCGTGTTCGTGGGGAAGAGGGTGGCACTGTTTGTAATGCTGGTGGAGGCCACGGTTGCGACGTTATTCGTGTCGTCCCGATAATAGAGGCCAAGCTGAAGGCTTACGCCTGGTTTCATGCCCCCGCCCCCGCCCAGAACCGCCACCGTCAGATCATACGAACTGCCGACATTGAATTTGGCGTTGAACGAATGGGAAGGAAGAGTATTGGTCCCGTAAACTGAACTGTAGTCCTGAAACAGTGCAACGTCAGGCAGGGCGAAAAGGAACGCTGCTTGGTTCCCGTCGCAGTTGTCGATGAACTGGCCAGGGAATGAAACATTGTAAAACTCGCCCATAAGATAGGCCCACGGCGTGTTTGAGTTCTGGCTGGGATCATACCATGAGGGCTGCGGCGACTTCTGCCAGTCGTCGATGTCCGGGCCGGCATAGGGAGAAACGGGCGGGACCACAGGAGTCTCGAACGAGCCGTTGGGCACGGCTACTGCGCCGGCTTGGCAATCGCTCACCGGCGGCAGCCCTATGGTCGCAAACATAACCAAACCTAAAATGATCACGTGAAAAAACAGCACTCGGCTATGGATTTGTGTCTTGATCGTCTTTCTTTTGTTCATGACTTTATTGGCCCGGGGCGGGGTCCGCGCAGCGTTCTTTTGTGGGGGTTCGAAGCCACCCGGGTAATATTTGCACAGGTGTGCAGATATTCAATAAATCTTAAGTCGGCAACAGCTTGTCAAAATGGAACGTGCAGCAGCCCAGATCCAAAACCTTTGCCTTGGCCTTGATCTGGGCTTTCAAGGCTGGAGGCACCGAATAGAGGTGTCGTTTACCCCGCTTTTGCATTTCGAGCAGGCCGGCCTCCTTCAAGATGCGCAGGTGCTTGGATACGTTGTATTCGGACAGGCCGAGTTTTTGCGAAATTTCATCAACCCCCAGCTGCTGCTTGAGCAGCAGCCGAACAATACGCATCCGGTTTGGCTCACCCAAAGCCCTCAGGACGGGAATGCAATCAATACGTGCCACGACGCAATCGTAGCGGCGACCAGAAGCGAAGCAAGAAAAGGCTCCGAGCCTTCGGGCGAAGGGCCAAGCCTCTGCGCTATGCAGACTCCTCAAGCGCGGAAGGTGGATCCAGGAGGGAAACCCTCCACGCAGCGGAAAGAGCCGGTTTCATGGCCGCGCCCGATCCTGCCTGTTTAGGCAGGCGCGGACGAGCCGCAAGCGTCCTGGCACTTCGTCGAGAGAAGCCACTGGCGACTTTGGTGACCGTTTCTCATGATCTCTTATAGAGAGGTTTTAAGGGCAGCCGGCCGAAAGCGAGAGCCTACTGCACCAACGCCTGGAGGCTGTCTGGCGGCCGGGCTGATGTTGCTGCTGGACGCACGAAAACGCACCAGGAAGTTGAAGACTTGCTGAAGTCCTCGGCGACGGCATGGACTTCAAAGTAATCTTGTCCGACGAGGCGATCACGGATCGGCGTGGCATCTGCTCCTACATCGCGCGGGATAATCCGGAAGCGGCCTTGCAAACGGGCAATGGCATACTGGATCATGTTCGGATTTTGGCCCAGTTTCGACGTTGGGCGGGCACGAGTCCCTCCATGAGATGAACGCATTCTGGGGACCACTTGAGTTTTTTCTGATCACGGGAAACTACCTGCTCTTTTGGCCGTTCTATTGTGCTCTTCATCGCACTCGGACGCGCCGAAGACGTGCTCTGCAGGATCTCTTTGTTCTTGAGGCGTGCGTTTATTGTTTCCTCACCGGACTGTTCGTCTTGGCGATCTACATAACTCCAGATTTCCATCATGGAGGCTTTCTGCTGGCCGAGCTGCTCTACTTGCTTTTGCTGGTGGGATTTTGGATTGCGACCTATGGTGTGTGGGCGGACAACCCTCCTGACCTTGAGCCATAAATGAAACCACGCTCGCCCAACTTTTCCGAGCCAGGCGCTGCCTGTACTGTTTCCGTGGTTTGGGGCGGATTCGGTCGGCCTTTGCTTCGGCGCGACGCTCAGCCTGGCCCCTGCGGTTCACCTCATCGTTCGGCAGCGCAGGAGAGCGAGACCGGCCGGGGTAGTTGGAGGGCTTGAGAGTGTGGCAATCTCTGATAGAGTCCCCGCATGAAAGTAAAGGCGATGATTCACGAAGCG
>DATGLT010000309.1:0-29512 GCA_035294005.1 Verrucomicrobiia bacterium | reverse complement strand
AACCACACCGCCGGAGGTGATGATTTTGTCACCTGGCCTGACGGTTTTGAGCATGGCTTCATGGTCTTTGGCCTTTTTGGATTGCGGCCGTATCAAGACAAAATAGAACATGACCGCCATAAGCCCTAGCATCAAAACCATCTGGAGAGCCTGGGCTCGGGGGTCTGGTTGCGTGCCGGGGGTTGCTTGCTGGCCCATCGCCAGCATCACTCCCAGTTTCAGCAATTTCATAATAAATGAGCCGATCAAAGTATGGATGCTGCAGCCTTTGGCAAGTCTAAGTTAAGAAAACAAATCTGCTGGTCTTCTCGATTGTGCAGCGCTACTATCGGGAAACCGACACCGCGCACCGATGATTCGTTTCTCCAGCTTGAGGGCCAGGTTGGTTGGCACCGTTTTTCTGGCCGTCGGACCGGCATGGGTCTTGATGTATTTTCTCCTCAAGTCCATGGGCACTACCCAGGATCTCCCATGGATGCTTCTTGCCGCGGTTGTCGGGTTGCTTTCTCTCGCCGCCGCCTGGGTTGGCGGCGAGCTTTTCGTCCTGCGTCAGGTCCGCCAGTTGTATCGCGCAGCCCGGCAATTGGCTGCCGGGGACCTAAGCAGCCGCACCGGGCTTGGCCAGGAACGCTCCGAGTTGGGCGATTTGGCGCGCACTTTCGATAACCTCGCCGCCTCTCTCGAAACGAGAGTCAAGGAACGCGAGCTGGCCGAAAAAACCCTCATCGCGCGGTCATTGCAGCAAACGGTCGTAAGCGCGCTTGGCCAGTTCGCGCTGGTCAGCAACGACTTCGGCGCCCTGCTAAACCAGGCGGCGATGCTCGTGTCTCAAACGCTTGAAGTTGAGTATTCGTCCATCCTCGAATTGCGTGGAGACAACCTGTGTCTGTGCGCCGGGGTCGGTTGGAAAGCAGACCTGATCGGCAACGCGATGTGCCCGGCCGATTCTCGAAGCCAACCTGGATTCACCCTCACAGCCGGCGAACCTGTGGTCGTCGACAATATCACGACCGAAACCCGATTTGGGAAAACCCCCTTGCTTAGCTCGCATGGAGTGATTAGTGGGGTCACAGTAGCCATTTCTGAGCAAGGCCAGGCGTTTGGGGTGCTTGGAGCCCATACAACCAACAATCGAAAGTTTACCGAAGACGAGGTTCACTTCCTGCTGGCGGTAGCGACGGTCCTCGCGATGGCCGTGGCCCGCAAACGGGCCGAGGCAGAACTCGAAAAACTCGCCGCCTTTGCCCAGTTAAACCCCAACCCGGCCATGGAATTGGCCAAAGATGGCAGTCTTACGTATTACAACCAGGCGGCCGCGGAGTTGGCGACCTCGATTGGCCTGAAAGAGCCGGAGGGTGTTTTACCCTCGAACATCCGTTCCATCGTTCAAACCTGCCTGGGCAGCGGCCAAAGCAGGGTTAACCTCGAAACCAAAGTTGAGGGTCGCACTTTTTCGTGGCTGTTCCACCCGGTCCGGAGCCAGGTCGTTCATGCGTATGTCGAGGATATCACCGATCGGCTGAGCCTCGAAGCACAGTTGCGCCAATCCCAGAAAATGGAGTCGGTGGGCCAGCTGGCCGCGGGCGTGGCCCACGATTTCAACAACATGCTCACCATTATCCAGGGCCATTCAGGCATGCTCCTGGCCAAGTCGGGTCAGCGCCCTGAACTTCTCGAATCCGCCCAGGCGATCTACTTCGCGGCTGAACGCGCGGCTAATCTCACCCGGCAACTGCTCATGTTCAGTCGCAAGAACGTGATGCAGCCGAAGCTGGTTGATCTCCGTGAAGTCGTTGCGCACTTGAGCAAGATGCTCCAGCGATTGCTGGGTGAGACAATCCACCTTAAGTTCGAACCACCCTCGGAAATCCCGCTCGTTTTGGCGGACACGGGAATGGTGGAGCAAATCATCATGAACCTCGCGGTCAACGCTCGCGACGCCATGCCGGAAGGCGGGACGCTGACCATCGACACCACGCATGTGGAGCTTTCTGACGCCTACGTCCAGGCGCACCCCGAGGCCCGCGTCGGCTCCTTTGTCAGATTGCGGGTTTCGGATACCGGTTGCGGAATGGACCTGGATACCATGGCGCGAATTTTTGAACCGTTCTTCACGACCAAAGAGATTGGGAAAGGAACAGGGCTGGGCCTTGCCACGGTTTACGGAATCAGCAAACAACACGACGGCTGGATCGATGTCGCCAGCGAGCCGGGCAAGGGCGCTGCATTTAGTGTTTTCTTTCCCGCCCATTCAAAACCGGTCGAGGCAAAAGTCACCCAGGTTGCCCCGGATGCCGAAGTCCGCGGAGGCAATGAAACCATTCTTATTGTCGAGGACGAACCGGTGTTGCGGGATATGGCGCATGTCATTTTGCAGGAATGCGGCTACCGAATTTTCGAGGCGAGTTCGGGCCGCGAGGCCCTGGCCGTATGGGAGCGGCATCACGCAAACATCGACCTGGTGCTGACCGACGTTGTCATGCCCGAAGGCATTTCAGGAATGGACCTTGCCCAAAGACTGCTGGCGACGAAACCCAAACTCAAGATCGTCTTCGCCAGCGGCTACAGCATGGACAACCTTGACACCGCTTTCGTCCGCAATGGCCGCGCCGGTTTTCTCCAAAAGCCCTACACTCACCTTACCCTTGCCCAGGCGGTGCGCTCCGCCCTGGATGCCTGAGGGCAGCGCGCGCCCTTCACAGCAGGAAGAAGCGGCAGCTTCTGATGAAGGCCGGCTGGGAGGCCAGATGCGAATGCCCCTGCTATTTGACTGCTCCGTTCACCACGGCGCATCCGGTGTGGCCCAGGTCGATCGGTTGGAACCCAAGCCGCAGCGCCGGTGATTGCGGCCGCAACGAAAAGTCGAATTGCGCAGCCGACACAAACAACGGATCGGCGACCAACGAATGAATGTCGTGGCCTCTTTCGCGCCACTGCTCGAACGTTGCGTTTCCGAAGCGCAAATCTTCGGGCTTGGCCTCTGGTCGCGCATCGAAAAAGACGTTCCAATCCATTTCATATTGGTCTTTGGACCAATCGCCTCCCAGGAGCACGCCCTTGTCAAAATAAACGATATTCGTTTGGAACAAAAAGCTGGTGTGCGGTTCCACGCGAGTGCGCTGGAGTTGATGGTCACGAGCAAAAGCGAAGACGTTATTCCAGACCATGTTTGTTTCGCCGTAGTGCTGATGAAAACCACCGTGAGTCGTGTGATAGACCACGTTGCTGACCGCGAGGATGCCGCTGCTTCCTTCGTCGAAATAGATCCCCCAACCGCCGTAACGCAGGCCGGCGATGTCGTGCCAAAGGTTGTTTACAATGCGCGTTCCCGCTTGCTTCCCGAGCGTGTAAATGCCGCCCATATCGCTCAAAATCGGGCCGTCGCCGTCGGATTTGACGCCAATGTGATGAACCCGGTTGAACGCAACCAGGTTATTTGAAGCACCTGAAGGACCGTACCCCCAGGTCCAACCGATTGAGATACCGGTATAATAAAAGTCATGGATTTCATCCCGAAGGATCCTGTTGCCCGGGGATTGCCCGATCCATATGCCGATTGCGCTGTGAAACATTTTGCCCCCATCACGCACCTGGCAATCGGCGATTTCATTTGCTGTGGCGAGGTCAAAGTTCTCGCGAATACCGGTTTCCCCGATCTTGATTCCACCCGCGCCCAGGTCTGAGAACTCGCACCGGGCAACCCGGTTGCTTTGGCAGCCGCGGCCCAGTTCAAGCGCGTAATCGCCGAGATCTTTGAACTTGCAGGACTCAAACAAGCAGTTTCTTGCCCATTTTGCTAAAACTGACGCGGGCACACCAATGGCCGCCTGGCCGAACCCTCCCACCTGCGGTGCAGGCTCGGGATAAATGGCGGGTTTGTCCTTGGCAACGGCGAAACCTTCCGGGAAACACCATTCCGTGTGTGAAAAGGTCAGGTTGCGAAACACGACGCCATCGACGAACTGGCCGCGCTCTGGCCCACCCTCAATCTTGACCACCTGGGACAGTGCGGGCGCAAACGCCTCCAAATTGCCAATCGATTCGCCGGGTCGAGGCAGGTAATAAAGGAAACCCTGCTGCCGGTCTAGATACCATTCGCCCGGTTGGTCCAAGGCTTCCAAAGCACCTTCAAGGTAATAGAGGTCGCCCTCCTCAAGCGCGAAAACCGACCGCTTCTCAAGATTTACGATGTTGTCCGCGGCATCGACGGACAGGACCGGCAAGCGCGACTCGGTCCAACGGTTCATCACAATAATTTCGGCATTGGTGATCGTTGCCCAGGCCGGCAGATCCCCTGCCTGGTATTGGAACCGCTTTTGACCCCGGGTCCAATCCTTTTGGGGATCCGGAAGCCCGGACACTTTCAGATACCCGGAGTTTGGGTGGCGCGCGCGCGTAGCCCGATGCCCGTTGACCCACAATTCCCGAAAATACCACTTGCCCTGCCGAACGTCGGGGAGGTTGGCCGCCCAGAGAGATTTTCCTTCCACCTGTGCTTTCTTCCAGCCTGCAATGCGCTTGCCGCCGCTGAAAATGGCTTCGCCCTTTTCAGGACCGATGATGTTTAGCCCATTGTCGGCCGGAGTGAGAACCAGAGGTTGTTCGAATTCATAAGCGCCTGAGGCCACATGGATCGAAGTTCCGGATTCGGTATGACCAGCGCCTTTCCAATCCCGCGCAGCTTTTACCGCGCGATTGAGAGTGGCAAACGGCCCGTCAGTTCTCAAAACGTTAGGATTTGGTCTTGTCCCGGACCAATCATCTTTTCCGTTGGGCGCGACATAGAACGTGCCGGTGATGGCGGCGGAACTCAATGGCACCAGGCAAGCCAAGCCTGCCAAAACCACAGTGACTGCGCGCCAACTCCGGATGCCACTCATGAACTTGGTTTTCATTGCTTCCTCATTCCTCGCCGCTGTTGTTTGAAATAACGGCTCTTGTTCCGATTTTGTTGGAAATCCGAAGCGCGCCGGTGACCACGTTATCGGACACTACCGCCCGTTTGACACCGGAACCGATTTCGACTTGCGGTTTGTTCTCACGGAACTCGCAGCCGCGAACCAGAACAGTGCCTTCAAGGGCTTGCACCGCCGCCCTCCCCTCATTCTTGCGGTCCCACTGCACAAACGTGCAATCACTGAAACCCGTGGTTCCTTTCCCGGAAAGCCTGGCAATTTGGTTGCAAGGCCCCCAGAAAGCGCAGTTACTGAACCGGACGCTGCCTCGATTCGTCGCTTCGACGCGCACCATGGTCGGATCCGGGCCGTGGAAGGAGACGAATTCCCCGTTTGAGATCAACAGTCCATATGGGGCCGAGTTCTCGACAACCAGGGTGGTGTAACAATCATCGGCCCCAATCCCGAGGAAATTCCCATTGCACACGCCCGCTTTGGTCTGAATGAACTTATAGCCGATATTGTAGCCGAAACAGAAGGTGTTGAAGACATACTGCCAGTCGCTCCGCCCGATGACAAACGCTTCGCCGTGCGACTGCTGCCACTCCAGCAGCTTGGGTTTCATGCTCCACCACGGATTGAAATGAACGTTTTCGATGCGGCCAATATCGTAGATATCATCAACAAAAATCCCGCGGCGGAGGGGTTGGCCTTGCACGTCGCGGATGAGGTGACGTTCATTGTGGCCGGCGTCGATGCCGTTGTACGAGTTTAGCAGTTCCACCTCCAGGACCGCGGGGTTTTTGCCTCGCATCGCGATGGACCAGGGATAGGCGGCGGGTTCCTCGTCCGGCTTCTGTTCGGGATAATAAAGAACAACTCCCTTGAGCGTGCTGTTGTGGGTGAGCGTGATGAACGGCGCGGCATCTTCCTGGCCCCTGCCCTCCGTCACCAGGAACGTCGTGCCATCGTCCGTGGGCTTGGGCGCTCCAGGATTGCGGATGCCCACGTGCGAAGGCACCGACTCCCAAACGCCCTTCAGCGTGACGGCCGAAGGAATGACAAGGTGTCCCGAAAACAGGTACACTCCTCGCGTGGCATAAACGATCCCGCCGCCGGACTTAGCTGCGGCATCCAGCGCGCGCTGAAAAGCCGCGGTGTCATCCGTCTGGCCGTCCCCGCGCGCGCCGAACTCCAGGACCGAAAAAACATCGTTTGTGGATGCACGCAGATGGATACCCAAAAGCATGAGCATTGCAATGGTCGATGGAAAGAATCTCGTCATATCGTCTGGAAAAATCCTGCAGTAGCCTGCCGGGGGATTGTGGTGAAGGATAGGGCTCTGTCAATTAAAGTTACCCACGCCTGGCGTCCCCTGCTCCAGGGCGACGGCTTTCCGCGGCACCCGGCCGAACGCCGGCACTATAGATTGATTGGGGAGCATTCCGACTGGAAATGAATAGCTCCGAGCCTAGACTGACCTCGTGAGATTGACTTTCCAACTGCGCTTCTACACGCACCCGGGCCAGTCCTTGTTCATCACGGGAAATCACCCGCTGCTGGGCGGTGACGAAATCACCCGGGCGATCCCGCTGGAGTATGTTGATGAACAGTTTTGGCGGGTGACTCTTGATTTTCCGGGAGAGCAAAGCGGCGAGATCACCTACCGCTATATCCTCCGGCAGCCCGACGGAACGATATTCGAAGACTGGGGCAACGGTCGCACGGTAAACCCGGGGGCGTCCAAGAAAGCCGAACTGCTGATCGTGGACGCCTGGAATCCTCCCGGGTTGGTTGAAAACGCTTTTTATACCGAACCCTTCCGGGCTGTGCTGCTGAGGGAATGGGCCACAACATTCACATCTTCCCCGCCCCCGGTTGTGACGCACCGGTTCAAAATCAAAGCGCCGCTTCTTCAAAAAGGCCAAACTCTTTGCCTGCTGGGAGAAACGGACGCGCTCAGCCGCTGGGACACAGCGCATCCGGTGCTCATGAACCGGTATGAGAACAGCGATTGGCTTGCGGCAGACCTCGACCTCACGGGAACTCAATTTCCCGTCGCTTATAAATACGGCGTGTATGATATCGACGCGCAAAAGTTCGTTCGCTACGAAGAGGGACCCAATCGGACGTTGTTCGATCGAATCGTGTTGGAAAAACAAACCGTCGTGAATGATGGGTTCGTGCGATTACCTCACGAGAACTGGCACGGCGCCGGGGTGGCAATCCCGGTCTTCAGCTTGCGCACCCGGCGAAGCTTCGGTGTGGGAGAATTCACGGATTTGAAAATGCTGGCCGACTGGTGCCAGGCGGCCGGTCTCAAACTCATCCAGATCCTTCCGGTAAACGACACCACCTCGACCCATACTTGCGCTGATTCGTATCCGTATGCGGCGATTTCCGCGTTTGCGCTGCATCCGCTCTATTTGAATTTGGAACAGGTCGCCACCAAAACCTATCGGGCACTTCTGGAGGCGGTTGAAGAGGAGCGCAGACAATTGAATGGGCTTAAAGATTTGGATTATGAAACCGTGATGAATCGGAAGCTTCAGTTGCTTCGAGAGCTATACCAATCGCAACGCGACCAGGTCTTTAAACAGTCCGATTACCTTCGGTTTTTTAAATCGAACGAGCACTGGCTCGTTCCCTACGCCGTGTTCTGCCATTTACGCGACCAGAACGGCACGGCGGATTTCAGAAGATGGAAAAACCACAGTGTCTACAATTCTGAGGCAGTGGCGGCTCTGGCCGGCGAAAGTTCACCCGCCTGGGAGGACGTGGCGTTCCATTTCTTCGTCCAGTACCATCTTCATCTCCAACTCCAGGAGGCCACCGAATACGCCCACAGCAAAGGCGTCATCCTCAAAGGTGACATTGCCATCGGCGTGTCGCGTTTCGGATCCGACGCCTGGCAACAGCCCGATTTGTACCGAATGGAAATGCAAGCCGGCGCCCCGCCGGACGCCTTCGGAATCAAGGGCCAAAACTGGAGCTTTCCCACCTACAACTGGCCGAAGCTCAAGGAAACCGGGTTTGCGTGGTGGAAACAACGTTTTGCCCAGATGGGCGCGTATTTCGACGCGTTCCGCATCGATCATATCCTGGGGTTCTTCCGAATCTGGAGCATCCCGATTCATGCGGTCGAAGGCATCATGGGTTCTTTCGTCCCCGCAATTCCGGTCAGCGCCCGCGAATTCACCTCGCGCGGGATCCTGTTCGATCGCGAGAGATTCACCCAACCTTTCATTACCGACACGCTCCTGCGGGAAATATTCGGTGAGGAAGATGCCGAATACGTTTGGAAAACCTTTTTGAAATCTGACCGGCCCGGCTCTTACAAACTGCGCCCGGAATTTGCCACGCAACGGCAGGTCGAACGCTACTTTCAAGGCCTGGAACAAAGTCCGCGCCATGCGCGGCTCCAGGAGGGCCTCTTTGATCTGATCAGCAACGTCATTCTCTTCGAAGACGAACAAAACCCTTCCGAGAACTTTCACTTTCGTTTCTCGATGGAGACAACCGGGTCATTCAGGAATCTGGACGCCGAGACGCAGCATCATTTAAAGGAGCTGTACCTCGACTACTTTTTCAGGAGGCAGGACGATTTCTGGATGAAAGAAGCTATGCAAAAGCTGCCTGCGCTCAAGCGGGTCACCAATATGTTGATCTGCGGCGAAGACCTCGGGATGGTGCCTGCCTGCGTGCCAGAAGCCATGAAGCAGCTGGGCCTTCTGGCCTTAGAGGTGCAGCGCATGCCGAAACGCCTGAACCACAAGTTTTCCAATCCTGCTCATGCGGTTTATTTGAGCGTGGTGACCCCGTCAACCCATGACATGAGCACGATTCGGGGGTGGTGGACCGAAGACCGCGCCGTGACTCAACGCTTCTACAACCAGGCGTTAGGCCAGCCCGGCATAGCGCCGTCTGAGTGCGAACCCTGGATCAATCGGGCCATCGTGAATCAGCATTTGGCCTCGCCGGCCATGTGGAGCATCTTCCAACTGCAGGACCTTTTGGGAATGGACCCATCTCTGCGCCGGCCCAACCCTGCCGAGGATCGGATTAATGTTCCGGCGGACGCGAAAAATTACTGGCGCTACCGCATGCACTTGTTCATCGAGGACTTGCTCGGAGCGACAGCCTTCAATTACGAACTGAGGCAGGATCTTGCGAAAAGCGGCCGGTAACCGGGCCCAAGCTTCTGCTATTGCGCGCGGCTGTTTCGGCTCAACCGCGAAAGCATCACATTGCGAACTGCCGCCTTCAGCACCCGTTGGGCCTCGGCCAAGGCATCATCCAATTGCGCGCATTCATCCAACTCCGTTTCATCAAGGGATCGCCTGTTCACCATACAATCGGCGGCTTTGCTGCAGGCAGCGCGGAGAGCGTCCAGTTCATAAGCCATGCGGGCCGTGCGGCCGATTGGAAGAGAGGTGTGACTTTTGATTGATCTCACGCCTTTATCATGCCGCTTTCACAAGGCAACGCCATTGAGAGAGAATCTCAATCTCGCATAGGAGTTTGTCTTACAAATGCCCCGGCATTGGCTTGTAAACGCGTTCACGAACGATTTACGAGCATGGCTGCGGTGAAATTGCAGCCGACGGCCGTTTCATATTGATTGACATGCATCGGGTAATTCGCGGAGCTTCCCGGCAATCAATGAGCAGCACACTCCGGCATCCAATAAGATATTGTTTGCGCCTGAGGGCCCTCCGACAATTGTTGATTGTCCTGGCAGTTCCTCTGGCAGCGCAAGCGCAATTCAATTACGCCACAAACAATGGAACGATCACGATCTTGCAGTATACCGGCCCGGGCGGAGACGTGGTGATCCCGGATACGCTCAACGGATTGAAAGTGACGAGTGTGGGATCCCAGGCATTTTTCCAGGCGAACTCGATGACCAGCCTGACATTGGGCACGAATGTCACGACCATCCAGCCTAACGCGGTTTTTCAGTGTCCAGCCCTCGCAATGGTGAACATTCCTCAAAGCGTTACGAACATTGGTGACGGACCGTTTGTGGATTGCAAGGGGCTGACGACGATAACGCTCCCTGGCTCAAACCCATTCTACGCCGTGACCAACGGCGCATTGTTCAATAAGAGCCAGCGGGACCTGATTGAGTATCCCGGCGGCCTCGGCGGCAGTTACACCATTTCGAGCCTGGTGACAAATGTCGGAGAGGCCTTTATTGGGAACAGTTTGAATTCGATCCTCGTTGACCCGGCGAATGTTGTCTACGCCGGCACAAACGGGGTTTTGTTCAGCAAAGACTTTACCCAGCTGATTGCTTATCCGGGAACCGCGCCAGGCAGTTACACCGTGCCCAAAACGGTGAGGACGGTGGTCAGCGCGTCCTTTGAGTTCTCCACGGGCGTGACCACCGTAACCATGGGCACGAACGTAACGAGCATTGGCAGTTTCGCGCTCTATGATTGCAGCGCGTTGACGTCAATCACCGTGAATTCCAATAATGCCTACTACACCACGGCAGGCGGTGTGTTGTATGACAAGGCCAAAACGGTTTTGATCCAATATCCGAGCGGTTTACCGGGGGCATTCGTCGTGCCTGATACGGTCTTCAATATCGGGGACGGCGCATTTGGCGACGCATTTGGACTCACCAACATCACCCTTGCAAGCGGAGTGACCAATATCGGCGTTGAAGCCTTTTATAGCTGCATCAACCTGAGCAGCGCAACTCTCGGAAACAACCTCAAGACCATTCAACAGGCAGCGTTCTTCTATTGTCCTGCACTAAGGAGCGTCGTCTTGCCGCCCACCCTGACAAGCCTGGGGTTTGAAGCCTTCGCAGGTTGTCAAAACCTGACCAACGCGTGTTTCGAAGGGAACGCGCCCGCTGATATGGGCAGCGTCTTTTTCTTCGACACTTCTTTGACGCAGATCCTGCATGTGAATGGGACAACAGGTTGGGGCGCCACGTATGACGGCATCCTCACAGCTCCATGCACCAGCTGCGGCGGGATCGCGCCCGTGCTTCAGATCGCAGAGGCGGCAGCCGACAGCGTGGTCATCGCATGGCCTTCCTCATTGGCGGGGTACACCCTGCAATCGACCGCGAACCCCGCTGCAGGTTCGTGGAGCCCCGTTTTACCCTCCCCAGTTGTCGCAGGGGGCCTGTTTGTGGTGACAAACCAGGCAAGCGCAGGAGCACGGTTCTATCGGCTGGCCCACTGAGGTTCGCAAATCTCACGATTGCGGCGGAGGAGCAGGATTCGGAGGCGGACGCGGAGGCGGGGGCGGGCGGACTTCGGGCTCGAATTGGACCACGTCGGCCCGGACGTCAATTTCCGGGATTCCAAACAGGATAAAATAGCTGCTAGTCTGTTCGATGACCAAGTGAGCGACGGTTTGAGGCCGGCCGGTCTGCATCTCAGCATTGGCGTAGAGCCGGTTCATCGCTTTTGTCAACGTCGGCGGCACAATTGTTATAAATCCGAGCAAACTGAATCCTTTGCTTCGGCCCATGACATTTGTCCGAACGAGCTGGAAATTATCCTCAGCGAGTTTGACGGTCGTCTGTTCATGAACCTGGAGCGGCGGGGACGACCCGCTCGGAGAGCTTACCAGCGAGGTTAGTGGAGCGACGGCAGCGCAGCCGGTAAGCAAAGACAACGCTCCTAAACACAGAATAATCCTTCCCATGCGAAAAAGAGATTCCCTGAATGCTGCAGGGAATTTCCACCCAGCCCCGATTGGTGTCAACGATTTGACGAATGGGGTGAATGCTCCGGTGTGGTGTACCCGGGCCGAGAACAGCAAAAGGGGATTGATCTATTTCGGGGGCCCGGCCGAGACGAACTTGTACGGTAACGTATCCGGCACGACGCGCACAGGCGTTGTGAATTTGAACGGCACCTGGCAGCTGCTGGGGAAATTGAATTCGATGAAGAACGCGGTCCAGCCCTTCGCCGGCGGGGCGACGCTCGCAACATATTCTCCGGCCGACTGCTCCGTTAACGGCGTGGATTCCCATTTTGGACCGAAAGTTTCGATGCGAAAATCCCGCGCCTCCGGGTTGGTCGCCTGCCAGAGTTTGACGGCAACGGGCTTGTCAGGAGTATGGGCGCGAATGGAACCGTCCGGCTCGATCTTCCATGTCAACCTGGGCAGCGGCTGCTCCCGAACGACAGCGTTATAACAAGCCAGCAGCGATTCGCGGGCATCCGACCCCTTAAGCGAATGGTCGGCATTGGGGACATAGCGCAGGTATTTTACACCGGCCAGGTCGTCGAAGTAAAACTGGGAGGAATCCGGGAGGAAAAACTGGTCGCCGGTAGCGCAGATGAGGAACTTGGGCATGGTGAGCCGGGATCGATACTGGTACGGCTCCTCGATCCGCATGAGCGCCCGGTATTGTGGCGTACCCGTCCAATCCATAATCCGCAGCGCCGTGTAGTCACCGATCGAAGGCGCCCAGAACCCGTATGCGGCGTAATGGTGGAGCATGGAGGGCTCTATATTGAGAAGGTCTATTACAATAGGGATAATCGCGATGACCCGGTTGTCGACCGCAGCGGTCGTCCAGGTTGTCCATCCACGCTTCGAACCGCCGGCGACGATGAACTCGCTGACCTTGAGATTACCGCAATCCGGGCCTGAGCAAAAATCGGTGACTGTATCCATCGCCCGCACCGCCGCCTTGGTCATCGGAAGCCGTGCAGGCCATTTGGCATCTCCCGTGCGCAGGAACTTGTCCCAAGTGTACGCGATAATGGCATCTTCAGATTTGCCTCCGGTTTCTCCAGCGAACACGAGTGGCTGATTCGGAACCATCCGCAGTTCCGTGATCACGGTCTTCGTGGCAACGGCGATTTGGGCCATGCTCTGGTCGGGGCCTTTGGGTTCTTTCCCATCGTTTGCGCCTCCGGAAATATAAAGCAGGGATCTCGAACTGCTGACTTCGTTAGGCCGAGTGAGCAGGAGCCAATGTTTCCAGAGCGGTCGATCGACTTCATTGGTCGTTAACCAGGCTTGTGACGTCATCTCCAGCAGAAATGACGTGTAGTCTTTCCCTGTGAAAGAGCGAACGAGATGATAGTTGTAATTGGTGTCCGGAGCGGCGACATACGCGTCCAGGGCGGTTCGATCCGCCGCGGGACGCGCGTGGATGTATCCTTGGGAAATCGTGTCTCCGCCAAAAACGGGCGAGCCAAGGCCCGCCATCAACGCCAGGATAAGAAGCGACTGGCGGGCGGCGCGGACCTTGCCTCCGAATGGAATAAATTGGAACAGGGCTGCCATGGCTGATACTGACCTCACCGGGCTAAAACTTTCAAGAGTTTATAGCCGTGAACAGTCCAGATACCGCGGGGTCCCGTTTGATTGAAACGGAGCTTTAGGAGAAGCCGCTACGGCGAGTGGGGAAGATTATTTTGCGGCGTTCGTTGCAGAATTTGCGGCGTAGAACCTGGCCAGCTTCAGCAGCAACGCTTCGAGCTCTCGGTAGTAATCGGCTTCACTCATGTCTGCCTTGCGCTCGCGGTGCAGCAAAACCGCCTTTTCCAAAGCATCTCGTTCGGCGACTTGTTCGGGGCTGAGAGACCGTTCGGCAGGGCTGGGCACGAGTCTCAACTGCTGGGCGAGCAACCCGTCGAGCGCCGCTCCATCTTTGGCTTGCCGCGTTGCGCGCAACCCGCGAAACCAATCGGCCGGCGTGCCAAGGCCGTCTCCGTTATCGTCCAAAAGCGCATGCTCCGTCGCGAGCCGACCCTGGCTCTTGTAAAACTCAGTGGCTTTTCGCGAGGAGTACAGGAACGCCTCCAAAGCTGAAACTTGTCCATCCTGATCCAGATCGGCCTCGGGATTGGTCAGGGCGTCGGCAAAGTACTGCCCAAACCGCGCGAAGTTCTGTTCGCTTCCACTGCGCGTGGCAGTGATGATCACACGGTTGGTTGCCGAGAGCTTATTAATGAATGGCCCGCTCGCAGCCGCATTGTCGATTACAACAACGGGACGGTGAAAGGGTTTCAGCCACGAACCCAGCGTCGCGGCCGACATGTCAGGGCCGCGCAGGTTGAACCATGCTTCTTTGCCATCAAAGGTTCCGTGACCGATGAGCACCAGCCAGAGTGGAGCGATACAATCCTTGGGCTCGCGATCGAGTTCCTGCTTTACCAATTCGAGATCATTGGTTGGCCCCGTTTGCTCCAGGCCAAACGTGGTAACCTGCGCCTCCGCCTGTGCACATGCTTCTTTCCAATGAGTCGCCTGGTTGATGAAATTGCTGCCGTACTCGGCCTCGCCTGCGGCTCCTACCACGAGAATCACTTTGGTGCGAGCGTCAACAGGAGGGTCCGCGGCGCCTGCAGGGGGCGCCGATGCGGCCGCCAACGCGGCTATGAACAGGGTGGCAAGGACCCGCGTCACGGCAATCCTTTCCACCGCCTCAGGCCCCACTCGGCGATAAAGCAAGCCAGCGCGAAGGCAAACATCGCGGGAGTATGCCACAGGGGAAACGTCCATGCCTCCATGACGGGCGCTTTGCGGTTTGGAAGGTCCCGGGCAAACCGGTCCAGTTCATCCGCGCGAATCACCTGGCCGCCGGTTTTCTTTGCCAGGGATTCAAGCAACGGCAGGTTCGGGGACAATGATTTAAATTCCTCGGCGGCAAGATCGGTGCTCCAGCCTGCCGACGCGCGACCCACTTCAACGCCTTCAGAGTTGGTAACGGCGACACTGGCCTGGTATCCGCCGGTGGCGCGCGGGACAAAGGTCGCCTGGTACAACCCGGGTTCGGCCCCGGACGGCTCCGCCGGCACATGCACAATATTGGTTTGTGCTCCCGAAGCAGGATCGGCCATGACAGCCTGAACCTGGAGGCTTACGGTCGCATTATCGAGAGGAAGAAACTTCGGGTCACGAACGCGCACCTGCAGAAGAACAGCGCCGTTGGGATCATCCGACTGCGGTTCGGCTGCCAAGTCCACGCGGTTCGGGACATCGGTCACAAGCCAACGCATCATCTGGCGCCAGGCCTTGTCCATGTCACGATGGGCTTCGGCGTCGTGGAAGCCCCAATGCCAGAAGTCTCCAATGGTGAGGGCTGCAGTTCGCCCGCGGCCAAACCGCTGCACAACCAGGGCCGGATAAGAAGCGCCCGCCGCGTTGCTCACCTTTGCAATTACGCTGGCGCCGGGTTTCGCCTCTCCAACGCAGTTCAACACATTGAACGGAGCCATGCTTTGGAGCCGCGCTTTTTCGTCCGCCTCATTGTCACGGACACGAGCCCACGACTGGAGGTATCCTTCATGCGTCAGGTCATAACGCCAGGGGCCTGGAGGCGTCACTTCAGCCACTCGATCCAGGTAAACCGGCAGCATGTCCCCGATGGGCGTCCGCTGATATTTGCCTTGGTCGAAGGTCTCCATGCCTCCCAGCATCAAAAACCCTCCCCCGCGCTCAGACACAAATTTCTGGAGGAGCGCTGCCTGGTCCGCGGTAAAGAAATCGGCCTCGACATCATCCAGGATGACAGCGTGGTAGCCGTAGAGGTCCTCGGGTTTTCGAGGAAAGCCCGCGCGCAGTTCAAGTTCGTCGCGCGTGTTCAGTCGCACCAGCACCGGTTGGTCATAACGTTCGACCTCTTCCGGAGCCTGGTTGTTGAATCCGCGAAAAAGCGGGTTGCTGCTCTCGCCGGCCCGGCCCAGGAAATTGAATTTGGGTTCCCGCTTGGCGACCCGGATCAACCCTACAAGCTGCAACTGATCGTCTTCCTGAACAGCCCGGTTTAAAAACTTGAATTCCCAGTTAGGCCGGCCGGAGACATAAAGGATGCGATACGGGCCGTGCCCGCGGTTGACGACAAGCACCGTCGCATTATTGGCCAGCGTTGCTTCCGTGGTGTTCTGACCCGGCGAATCGGGTTTTCCAAGCTCCGCACGCGCTCGAACATTGAAGCGGTAAAAGCAGAGCCCCTGCTTCTGCGGCCGCAACTGAAAACGGAAGGGGAGCAGTTCGTCCTGCCGGGCCAGCCTCTGGGTTTGTTCGGCGGCTACTTTGCCGTCCGAATCGATCAGTTGAGATACGACCGCCTGCCCTTCATAGCCTCGCGCCCGGACATCCGCCTGGACTGACACCGGAGCATCCTCAAAATCCGTTTGAGTCGTGTGAACCTGCTCAACGGCAATGTCGCGAATCGGGTCCATGCTCCCCATCACCACGGGATAAATGGGCGGCATTCCCGGCAGGTCAGAAACCGCCTTCAGGTCCGTTGCATTCCCGTCCGTAAAGAGCAAAATGCCGGCGAGGGGACGATTGTTATAACGCTCCTGCAATGTGCGAACCGCGGAGCCAATCCTCGAGGAACGGCCCGTAAAATCGAGCTCGCCAAAGTCCTTTGTGGATTGAAGACGCGCGTCGAAGAAATAACGCCGAAGCTCAAAGTTTTGATCGAGTGAATCCTGCCAATCTCCTCGCCGGGCAGTGAGCATCTCACGGAGAACCTCGCCCCGGGTGCGCGTGGAACCCTTATCGCGAATTTGCAGCCCCTGGCTGTTGTCGGCGACTACGGCAAACAGGTTCGCGCCCGGCTTGACGCGCTGACCAGACCAGAGCGGTTCCAGCAGGCATAGGGCCAGGGCTGCAAGACCGATTAGTTTGAGAAAGGGGCACACCCAGCGGGCGAATCCGGCGGGGGCGGCAGAATAGCTCCAGGCAATCAGCACGGCGGCGAGTGCCGTGGCGGCGCTCGCTAACCATAACCATGACCACCCCGAAAAAACTAACGCGGCAATGGACATCCCGCTAACCTGGGTAGAGCCTGCTGTAATCAACGGGAGGTTCGTTTGTCTTTGCCGAGTTCCTCATAATAGCGCCGCACAAGGTCTGAATAGCGGTTGGGCACCGGATCGCGGTCCAGGGGGACCAGCGCCTCGCGAGACTCGCGGCGATTCAGTTCATCCGTAATTCGATCCCTTACCTCTGTTAAGGGCTTCATCACCTGTAATTGCAGAACAGCCCAATCGGGCTTCTTTCGCTCGCGTTTGAAATCCTGTCGCGCTAACCGGGCGCGTTCGCGCGCTTTGGCGAGGTCATCCCTCAGGTCGGGAGCATCAACCAGTTGCTCCACTTCGCGCAACCGATCCGACCACGACGCGAAATCTTCACCGGTGATGGGCGCACTTTGGCGCCGGGCGCTCTCGTCCATCAAACGTTCCCAATTCAAATTGCGCACGCCACCACCCGCACCAATCGCCGACGCCGTTTCTACAGGGTCCCCGCCGCCGCCGGCTTCACCACCGGCTGCATTTTCACGAGGTTGTCTTTGCGTTCCCGGCTGGGTTCCTCTGCCCTGGTTGGCCATTTGGCCGGAGCGCGGGGTGGGGGTCCCCCGACCGGCTTCGCCCGGCTGCTCACCAGCCTGCTGAGAAGGTTGCTGACCGCCTTGTCCTTGGCCGGTTGCCTGGGCCGCCTGTGAAGAAGATTGGCCAGCCTGGTTCCCGGTAGAGTCTTGTTGCTGTTGTTGCGATGAACCGGAGTTTTGCGCTTGTTGGGAACCGCTTTGAGCCGAGGATGGATCGTTGGCTTGTTCTTTTGACTGACCACGACTGGCGCGGGACGGGTCGCGACCCTGGGCGCCCGCTTGAGAGGCCCCGTTGGTCTGCGATCCCTGGTTGTCCGCGATCTCCCGCTGGAGCTGGCCGGCAAGGTCATCGAGTTGCTTTTGGGCCAGTCGCAAATCTTCTGTGTCATCGCCGAGAACACTTTCGGCAGCCCGTTCCACCCCTTTGCGCAAATTGTCGATTCCCGTCCGGGCCTTTTCTCCAATCTGCCCGGCCTGCGACGGATACCCGAGCCGGAGCATTTCCGAGGTCAGTTCCTCCAGCTTTTGCCCGCCCTGTTCAGAGTTGCCCTTGAGCATATCAAACAGACTGCGCGTCATCGGGCCTTTGCTCAACAATTCGTTCTCCGTTTCCTTCAGATCCTTTGCCGTGTCCTGTGTGAACTTCCGGACGGTGTCGTAAAGTTGTTTCGAGGCCAACGGCTCGGCTTCCTCGGCTTGCTGCGAAATCTGGGTGGCCTTGTCAAGCAGATTGGTCATGAGCTGCTTTTGGCGGGCGAGCTGGGCCTGTATTTCTTCCTGGTTATCGCCGCTCGCCAATGATTTTTGTTCGGAAGAATTGTTTTCGCGGATCTTCTTGAGAATGTCTTCCTGCTGGCGTTCCAGCTCTCGGGCTTGGCCGCGCATCTGGCGCAGATCATCCGCAAACTGGCTCGAATTCTTTTTACGGATGTCTTCCCTGAGTTGCTGAAGCTGATCCTGCGCGCGCGTTCCAGCAGCCAGCGCCTGCGAAGCGGCACCCTGGCTCGCCGCATCGGCCGCTTTTTGCACTTCCTGCCGCGTCTGGTCCAACTGCTTGCGCTCATCGGCCAGACGCGATTGGTTTTCGGGCCGATCCATGCGCTGGCGCAACTCATCCACGTCGGCCAGCATCTGCTGCTCCTGTTCCTCCAGGCGCTTGAGTTGGCGCTTGATTTCTTCGCGCTCCTGGTCCGTCCGGGCTTCCTGGAGAGCAGTCTGAAGTTCTTTGAGCCGCTCATTGAGGTCCTGTTGACGTCGAGCCAACTCCTGAAGTCTGCTCATGATCTGCAGCTGTTCCCGCCGTTCAGGATTCTGATTACGTTGGGCTTCCCTTTGATTTTCGTATTTGTTTTCGGACTGGCTCAGATCCATTTCCTGCAACTGCTGCTGCAGTTGTTGATTGCGGCTGCTGCCGCTCTGGCTGCGGCTGCGCGACCGCGAGACCTGGTATTCATGGGCCTGAAGCCGAATCAAGGCCTGGTAAGCTGACTGCTCCGCTGCGAGCGCTTCCTTCAACTCGGCCGGAGAATTGGTTGCGCGCTGGAGCCGGGCCAGGGCGGACTCCATTTCGCTCACCGCCTTCTGCCATAAGGCGGCAGCTTGTGGATCGCGCTGGCCTTGCAGCGCTTCTTTAGCCTGTTCCAGAGCTTGCGCCTGCGAATCTTTTACAACTGAGGCATCCTCCACATACGATCCTTTGCTCGGGCCTTTGTCCGCCGCAGAACCTGGCGACGTGGAAGGATCCGAAGCCGACGAGGCATCCATCCGGCCCATTACGTGAGTCGATGAGATAACATCCCTCAGGGCGGCTGGAATTCGGTCAAGGGTGGCGGAACCCCGGCGGCGGTCGTCTCGAGGCGAAGTCCAGCTGGACGAGGGCGGATTTGCGCCCGACTGCGGCGAAGTGGAATGTTCGCGCTGGAGTTTCCAGGTGGCATTCACGATTTGCTTCTCAAGGTCGGCCAGCTTACCGGTTCGGTCCTCGCCCCCACTCTGACCGCTCTGCCCTTCCATCCCCTGGCCTTCCCGGAAAACCTCCTCAAATGGCCGCACCTCACCAAAATACAGGTCACCCATGGTCCGCCGGACCCGGCCGTCCGGGCCGAGATCGTCAGCCCAAACAAACCACGAAATCAACTGGTCTGATTTGATGCCAAGGTCTTCCAGCCTCAGCACATGGTGGAATGGCTGTTTCTGGTTCCCGGCAACATCACGCCCAAGCTCAATGAATTTGGGAGCCTGGCCGTCCAGACCGTACGCGAGCCCGAAACTTTTCACGCCGAAATCGTCCCAAACGGTACCGTCAAAGGTAATTTCTTCGAGAGGTGACGGCCTGATGTCGCCTCGCGGCGCGCTCAACCGCATTTCAGGAGGGCGATTCTTCAGTGCTTCGAACACGAACTCCGCCGGCACCTTGTTCGTACGACCTTCCGCATCGACCAACTGCAAGTCAAAGGTTTTGGACGCGTCGAGTTGAAACTGGTTCAAGCTGGCCTTTGGTTCGGCAGGATTCACCACTAAAGGAACGGTCGTATGCTCTTTCCCGCGGGCCACGAGCTTCGCGGAAGTCACCGGTTTGTTGAAGAGCAGAGCAAGGTCGACGCGCGATCCTTCAACCGCGCTCAAGCGCCGGGTGTTCTCGATTCGTTTGTGAGGCAGTGCCGTATAGTCAGGGAACGACAAATCGACATCCGAACGTTCGAGGCGTGGATGCTCATAAACGGTGACCTTGAAGTCACGCGTTTGTTGGCCGCCATACTCGATTCGATAAACAAAATTCGTGGAAACCTCCTGGATACTGCCTCCGAAAAGAGGATCTCCCAGGGTTTTGATCAGCGGCACGCGTTGAAGTGACCCCGCCTGGCCGAACGCCAGAGTAACCTCGGACGGCAAACGGCCTTTGAACCGCGCCAGCACAACCAATGAATTTCCGCGTTCGATAGCAGTGTCACCCGGGCTGACGGTAACACCCGCCCCCGCCACCTTCGTCAGAAGAGTTGGGCCGCCAACCCGCGCCAACCCAACCACCGCTACAACCAAGAGAACGGCGCCCGCCCAATGCGCGGCCTGGGCCATCCTCAAACGGCTGCTCGGGATTACCTCGGCCCAGTCGTGTTTGCGACCGGCTTCAAGGGCCTGCGCCATTACCATTTCCTGAAGGTAATCGAGCCTGCCGTTGGAGCCTCGTTTCTGCTGCATGGCAGTTGCAAGGCGCCCCTCAAGCTGCGGATAGTGGCGTTCAATAGCCTCAACGAGCACCTCCCAATCAGGCTCTCTTCGGGAATGGCGGACAAAGATGAGAACTCCTGCGGTTATTCCCGCAAGGGCGACGACGATCACTCCAAGCACGGAGTGCCAGCCGCTTTCGACCTCATAATACCATAGGGCAAGCGCGGCAAATCCCGTGACCGCCCAGCAAATGGCCAGGTTCAACCATAGTCCAAAACGCCGCTGGCGTTCAGCCATGCCGGCGACTTGCCTCCGGATTTCAAGATCCAGTTCCATAGATTTGTTTCAGTTAACCGGGCGCGGGGCTGGCTACGGGTGAGACCCGCCTGGCCGCCCGCCCCCCGAACCAACTTTCAATGATCAGCACAAGAATTGTCCCTATGATAAACCATCGCCACATCTTTTGCCTGTTTTCCAATTCCACATTTTGGAAGCGCACCTTGCGGTTCTCGTCGGCGGCGACCTTTGAGGCCGTTTGCGCCATGGGCACGCCCAATCGTTCCAGTTCTTCAACCGCGATCGGCGAGGTCCGGCTTTCGGACGGATCCAGATTCACAACGAAGGTCTTGGCCGGCCCCCCCGCGGATACGGTGTAGATGCCCGGCACGGCCGTCTCCAGGAAGTTGGTCTGCGCGCTATCCAGATTTTGTTGGCCGCCACCAGGAAGCCGCACAGTACGGGTTACGCTCGAGGAACCAGTCAGAGGTCCCAGCGGAACAACGTCTCCAATCCGGTACTGCGCCGGCAGCGGACTTGGTGCACCGCTTGTCTCCAGCAGCGAGTAGAGGAGAGGGACGAACTTGCTCGATAAGGCCAGCTGGCTGGAATCCGGCTGCCAACCTGAGGTTAAAATCAGCACGCGACCGGAGCCGGTGGGCACTTCGATAAGCGCGGGATCGCCACTGTCGAACCGGGCCAGTACGCGGGCATTCGGGATACCGGAAGGATCGAGCCGGCTGTACGCCCAAAAATGGATTTTCGTAAAGTCGCTATACCTCGGGTCGGCAAATGGCGCGAATAATGGATGCCGAAAATCCAGTTCACCGAGCATGGCATAATTCGAGGGCCGGATCGGCTGATATGCGAGGCTCCCAGTCCCAAGGAGCTTTCCGAGCGTGGACTCCATCCCGGTCCCGGATGGAATCGCGAGCACGGTTTTGCCGGCCGTAACCTGGTCGTGCAGAGCGGCAGCGGTTTCGTTGGAGACGGGCGATCCGACAAAACAAATCGTAGCGCCCTGCAATTGCGCTTGGGTGATCCCCTCGCCGGGGTGGGCCGCTACCACCTCGACCGTTTGCCGACGGGTTTCCTGAAAGGCTCGTTTCAGAAAGTACAGCCCCTGACGCGGGTTGCCCGGGTCGTCATTGCCGATGTAGAGCACACTCAATTGAATTGGTTCGGGCGGTTTCGCAAAAACGACGTTGTCGAAATCCTCATCGTCGCCCTCGAGAGCGATTCTGTCAGCGGCGATGCCGGGTGCGATCGGAAGGCCCACCACTCGGCTCTGGCCGGCCGGGACATAAACGTCAACCGGTTGCCCAACAAACCCGGCATCTGAGTTGCGCCACCCAACTTTGAATTGCTCGCGTTTCGATCCGGGGCTGTTGGAGATCCGCACGCGGGTGTCGTTGGCTTTATTTGCGTCGGAATCCACCTCGTCTGAAACCAATTGAAGCGAGGCATTGTTGGCGTTCCGACCTCTAACCGTATGTACTGCCACCTCAATTCCCTTCGGCCATTCGTACCCCTGCAATTGCTCGAGGTGGCTGCCTTCCTGCAAATCGGTAATGACCTCGATCCGGCCCGACGACGCCTGAGATTTTCCTATTGGTTCGGCCAGCACCTCGGCCGCCTGGATCAGAGCGCTGCCCAATTGGGTGCCGGCCCACCCAGGCGCTTGTTCCGCAAGCTTTCGAGAAGCCAGAGCGGCGCGCTCACCCGCGGGCATGGCGTTCCACTCGTTAAACCCGACGAGGGATTTGGTTTGCCGGTCGAACGTGTACAACGCGAACTGGTCGAGGAGAGAGGCTCCCTGAAGGATAGAATCGACCTGGTGCCGAGCTTCAGCCCAAACACCAGCCCGGCGCATACTCGCGCTTGTGTCGACGAGAACCAACACGCGGTGGGCATTCGCGTTTGGCGGCGGCGCCATCGCGCGCTTCATAAAAGGCCGCGCGAATCCGAACCCAAGCAAGGCAATGGCGAGACAACGCAAAAACAGCAGCAGCAAGTGTTCGAGGCGGCTGCGCTGAGTCAGGCGCGGCGGAGTGGGCGCCAGAAACATCAGCGAACTGAATGGCGTCCGCTCGCGGGTCGTACGCCGAATCAAATGGAACACCACAGGCAGCCCCGCCGTGAGGAGCCCCAGGAAAAATAGCGGCGCAAGGAAACTCATGCCATCGGTTGTCCGGTCGTATGGTGAAGCACCCGCGAAAAGCGCTGGACGCTTTTGCCGCGTTGCATGCGCTCGCGGAGGAAATCAAAAAGGACGAGTTCCAGCGGCTTATCGCAACTCACTTCAAGCCACGAAACGCCCAGCCGCCGGCAGGTCGACCGCAACTCCTCCTGATGCGCCGTCAATTTGCGCAGGTATTCTTTGCGCGCCGTTGCCGGGTCGATGAACAGGACTTTGCCCGATTCGACATCTTCAAACATGGCGGGACTTTTGAAATCGAACGTGAGCTCGGCCGGATCCAGGACCTGGATGACGACGACATCATGCCCACTGGCGGCAAGCGCGCTGAGGTTCCGGTCCAAGCGGTCCAGCGGCGACAGGAAATCGGAGATCATCGCGATCAAGCTCCGCTTTCGGACTATCTCGACAATCCGTTTGAGTGGAGGGCCTAATTCGGTTGCGTTTCCCGCTGACGGTTTCTCCAACGCCAGCATGAGGTGACGCAAGTGCCCGGTGCGGTGGCGAGCGGGCAGGTACTCCCGCACCTCGTTGTCGAACGTGAGCAGACCGACAGCGTCCCCCTGCAAATAAAGGAAATAGGCCAGAGTTGCCGCAAGCGTGCCGGCGTACTCAGCCTTGCTATAACCAGCCGACCCGTAACTCATCGAGCGGCTTTGATCGGCCAGCAAATAGCAGCGCAAATTGGTTTCGTCCTCGAATTTCTTAATAAAAAACCGGTCGCTGCGGGCGAACACTCTCCAGTCCAAGTACCGAGGATCATCGTCGGGAGTATATTGACGGTATTCCGTAAATTCGGCCGAGAACCCGTGGTACGGACTTCGGTGGATACCGCTCCAAAAACCTTCAACCACAACCTTGGCGCGCAACTCAAGGTTGCGGATGCTCATCAGCGTCTTCGGATCAATCAACGAAGACTGCGGTAAGCGGCTGCCGGCGTCAGTTCTCACGAGGGTGAAGCATTCAAAAATCAGCGGGAAATCACGTGGCGAAAGGGGCCTTAATTTTTTCCAGGAGCTTTTTAACGACCGCCTCGACGGTAATGCCTTCGGCTTCGGCCCGGTAGTTCAAAAGAATACGATGGCGCAGGATGGGGTACGCCAGGGTTTGGATATCCTCGACAGCGACATGAGCGCGGCTCTTTAACAGAGCCCTGGCCTTGGCTCCGAGCACCAGAAATTGCGCGGCGCGGGTTCCGGCGCCCCAACTCACCCATTCGTTGATAAAATCCGGGGCGGTCGATTGCCTGGGCCGGGAGGCGGCTGCCAACCGTACCGCGTAGCGCACCATCTCTTCGGCAACCGGAACTTTTCGCACAATGTCATGAAAACGCAGGACATCATCGCCGGAAAACAATGCGGCGATTTCCGGGGCGCTGTGCGCCGTTGTCCGAGTCACCACATTGACTTCGTCCTCTTCCGGGAGGTAGTCCATAACGACGTTAAACATGAACCGATCCAGTTGCGCTTCAGGCAGCGGATAGGTGCCTTCCATTTCGATTGGGTTTTGGGTTGCCAGCACAAAGAAAGGCTCTTCCAGGGGATGACGAATCCCGGCAGCGGTGACCTGGTGTTCCTGCATGGCTTCCAGGAGCGCCGCCTGCGTCTTTGGCGGGGTTCGATTGATTTCGTCCGCCAATATTATATGGGCGAAAACCGGACCGGGAACGAAGGTCATCTTTCGGCCGTCCGGGGTGTCCTGGAGAATCTCCGTCCCGGTAATGTCAGTGGGCATCAGGTCGGGTGTGAACTGGATGCGCTGGAACTTGAGATGGAAGATTCGGGCGATGCTTTTAACCAGCAACGTTTTGGCAAGGCCTGGCGCGCCGGTGATCAGGCAATGGCCGCCGGCAAAAAGCGCGATCAGGAGCTGCTCGATGACCTCCCGCTGGCCCACGATGGCCTTGGCGAGCTCCGTCTCGATTTTAGTCCGGCCCCCCGTCAGGCGTTCGACAGTTTCCCGATCCGCCTGTGTCGCCGCGGCCTCAACCGGCTGGTTTTCGATAGTGGTATTCATTAGTGGGTCATTAAGTAGAAAATGATGTTGATGCCAAGCGGAAAGCCGCGTTTCTCTGAGAATTCATGAAAAAAACCGTCATCCTCGCCTTCCCGTTCCCAGCTGTCACCATTGTCGCAGTTGTGGGTCGCGATCACCATGATTCGTGAGTTGTCGTCAAAGATCGCTCTGACGTGCATGTCCCGGGCGCCATACCGGTCATAATCGTCGTGATAGGTCTCCCAGGTGATTCCGTAGAACCGGCTCATCGGATCCAGGCTTTGGATACCCTGGCGAATATTGGGAGTTTGCAACGAATTCATGGGCCCCTTTAACTCGAAAATCGAACGGAATAGCGGGTGATCCATATGCAAATCTGTGAACGACCGTTCGGGCAACACTTTCTTTATGTTCCGTTCAAAGTTGTCCCACTGTTTCTGGCCCCAGAAATCGTCGGCCATGAGCACGCCTCCGTTCAGGAGATACTTTCTTAGAATTGGGATTTCTTCCTCTTTTAACTGAAGGCCTCCGGGCTCAACCATATAAATCCAGGGATAATCAAGCAAGGCGGGATCGGTCAGCCGCAGAACCCGGCCGTCGGGGTCGACCTTCATGGAGGTAACCTGTTGGATCCGGTAAGACAGGTTCAGATCGCTGTCCGGATAATCGGTAATCCAACCTTTGCCGCTGGAGGTTACCGAAATCCCCGAATCATCCGAGGCCCGGCGGTAGATGATCCTCACGAAAGTAAAAACGTCCTTGGCAAACCCAGGGGCATTAGTCCAGTCAGGGGTTCCCGTGCTCCCGGAAGTGGTTTCCCGCGCTGTGCGCACGGTATCAACGTTGACGGGCACCTCACCTTCCGTGTAGACGATTCCCGTGTCGCCGCCTCCCGGATTATGCCGCCACCATCTTCCCCAGCGCTGGGCCGTCGCCGCTCCCAGGGCAAGGGCCAAAAACAACAGCGCCAGCGCAAATTTCTTCATGGCACTGCGTGCGGTTTTGGAGCGGCAACCGAGTTGGAACCACTCGGCTCGTCCAGCTGGAGGAGCAGATTCAAAGCCGCACGGTATCGTGGCGCTTCTTCCAATGCTTCGAGCACCTGTCGATGCGCCTCCGGGTTTCCCTCTTTGTAAAACGCCTGGGCCAGTTCGAAATGAACCTGCGAGGGGTTGGGCGGGTCAAGCTGCAGAAGAGCGCGGTTGGACCGGATTATCTCCGCGGTATTCCCAGTATGTGAGCTGGCCTGGGCCAGGAACCGATGCGGGGCGGCGATCAACGGGTCGACCGCCAGGGATCGTTCGGCGTTGGTTGCCACCTCGGACCAGTCACCTGTCAAAGCGCACAACTCCGCCAAGCGCAGGTAAGCCGCGTTTGCTTCGTCATCCTGCCGGGCAAGCGTCTCCAAAACGACGCGTTCCGCGTTGGTCTCGCCGAGCGCACGGTGCGCGGACGCCAACAAGGCGTATGCGCTGTCAGGGCCGGTTTGTGTCGGGTAAAGCTCGATCAGCTTCTGCAAAGGTTCTTTGGCTGCCTGAAATTCCTTCCGAGAAATGGAAACCTTGGCCTGTTGCATCAGCCCGTAATAGTTCGTGGGATGCCTGGCCACCCATTTGAGCAGGCCGCCGCCCAAATTCACCCCTGTGTCCTCGTCCGATGAAGTTCCTTTGTCAGGAGGTGTTTTGGGCGAACGCCGAACGGGCGGCAGGTTGGTTGTAAACCGTTGGTAAACGCCCGCGAGGTCCCGCTCTTCTGACCCGGCCGAAATCAACTCCTCCATATTTGGCTTTTGCCAATCGAGTCCCGGTGCCAGTTGCTCAGCCCGTTGGCGCACAAAATCCGAAAAGTCTTTTTCCAGTTGATCCATCGCGACCGTATGCGCGGCAATGACCTCGTTGATTTCTTTTCCGGTGCTTAAATCGTTCAGAATGTCTTTCAACTGGTCCTGACCAAACTTTTGAACGATAAATTCGACAACCAGCGAGGACTCATAATAAGCGAACTGCAAGTGCATCGGCGTGCGTGGCGCCAGGAAAGCGCCGCTTAGCTTTGAGATGGGCGTGAGCTCGCCACTCATAATCATTTCGCGGTAACGCGGAATCATCCGTTGTCCCCAGGTGGTATTATGCTGGACCTCTTCGTAAACGGAAATGCCTTCGCTCAACCAGCGAGGCATCCGATTGCGGGTGATCTGAAGGGTGACAACGTGACAAAACTCATGCCACAAGACCGCTTGCCAATTAACCGGGTGCCCCGGGTTTGCGGCCGGGCTGTTCGCGGTGACCAGGCTGCCAAAACAAACACCAAGGTATCCAGGGTTCCCGGGCATTCCGAACGTCCGCACAGCGAAATCTTTCTGTTCGGGAAAAACCTCCACCGTGGTCGGGCGCTTGACCTGGAAACCGTATTTCGCGCAGAGATTGCTTCGAGCTGACTCGAGCAAGTCGAGCACTTCTGTTCCGTAAACTTTAGCTTCGTGCGCGCCCATGCGCAGAACGAAATCCTCGTTGGTCAAGGTCGTGAACCTGGCCATCGTATCGTGAAGCGTGGTCAGGTTGAACATTTCGACGTCGTACCCGTCCTTTTTCTGAACTTCGTCGGCAAGCATCCACCCTTCAGATTCATCGCCCAACCGCAAAAGATCCTGCGCTAATTGTGATTTTGCCGGAAGGTAATTAGGATCGAAACTTAGAGCGCGGCGCTGGTGTTCGGCACCCTCCGCGAAGCGGTAGTTCTGCGAAAGTTTTTGCCCGATGAGAAAATCGACTCTCGCGTTATTGGTCCAGAACTTCAGCGCGTTGTTGCGGGCCGATTCTTCAGCGTCCGGCCGGTTGCGCAGATGCGCCACCACAGCTCGGTAAGCCCAGGCATCCGGCTCATTTGGATTGACCGATTCAATACGGTCCAGCAACCGGTCGGTCTCGTCGTATTCCTCGGCGTCAATGGTGCGGTCAGCCAGCAAGAGCAAACTGGCGACGTGATTGCTGTTTCGCTCGAGGGCTTTATCGAGGGCTTCGGCCATCAGTGAACCGTCGCTGGGCGCATATGCCCTGGCCAGGCCGCACTGCAAGTCCGGGTCATCCGGCAGTTGTTTGAGACCTTCTTCGAAGCGCTTGGCTGCAAGCGCAAAATCGTGCTTTTCTAGAGCCAATTCCCCACTGGCAAGATACGGCTCCCGGGCGCTCGGATCGGACTTGCGGGCCGGGTCGAAAATGGAATCCAAAACCCGTTTGGGATCGAGCCCCCGCAGCAGGGCCGCCCGGCCCACAACCACGAGGCTGTCCGCATCGCGGAAAGATGCCGGCTGGCTATTGACCCGGTCGACAATTCGGTCCGTCATTTGGTCCGCGGCTTCGGTTAACCCGTTACAGAGGAACACCTGGCGCGCCTGCCACTGCAGCCGGATGCTCCAGGAATTCTCTTCCAGCGCGTTGGTGATGGCGTGGTAGGCTTCGGGGTATTTGCCGCAAGCAATCAGTGCCTGGCTCAAAAGCACCTGCCAATCCTCGCTGGCGGGACGGTGACGGACCATCTCAGACGCCTGCTCGATGCACGAGGAGTAGTTCCCGGAAAGAAAGAGGTCCTGGGCTTCCTTTATATCGGCGCCCGATGAATGCAAGCCACCGACAATACACCACACCACGCTTAACCAAAGCGAAGCCCCGGCCCATAATCGGCGCCGCCCCGTTTTGACTCTGCTACTCAAGAGAACGGCGCAATCTAAACCATCCATTCACGCCGCACAAACCTTTGTAAGCGCGGGACATTCAAAAATCTGCGACCCACATCAGATACAGCTTACGCGTTGTTGCGCAAAACCAACTTCATTTTACCCCGTTTTGAATGGACGCCATCAAGCCCGCGGATGAGCCTGGTCGTAAGCCTTTTTCAGACGCTCCGTCGTCACGTGGGTATAGACTTGCGTGGTCACCAGGTGAGCATGGCCCAGCAACTCCTGAACGCTGCGCAAATCAGCGCCGGCATCCAGCAAATGCGTCGCGTAACTGTGGCGCAGCTTGTGCGGGGTCAACTGCGGGTCCAGCCCGGCAATGGCCAGGTACTTCTTGAGCCGCAATTGCAAATCACGAGGCGAAACGGGCCGCATACGCGATGAACGCGCACAAAAAACCGGCTGGTTTCCGCCCGGAACGCCGGGCAATCGCTTCCAATATTCCCGAATGGCTTGCAGCGCCGGTTCGCCTATTGGCACAACCCGCTCTTTCTTTCCCTTGCCCCGCGCCCGGATCGCGCCCCCCGTCCAGTCGATATCCTGCGCCTGCAAACCGCACAGTTCACTGATTCGGAGGCCGCAGGAATAAATGGTCTCGAGGATAGCCACGTCGCGGCGCATGAGAATCTCGTGCGCTTTTTGAACGGTTTGTTTCGAAGGCCCGGGCAACTTCAGAGGGGCCTCCAAAAGATCTCTCATTTGGTCCGGAGTCAGGAATTTGGGCAGGCGCCGGGCCGGTTTTGGCATGGAGAGATCCTTAATCGGCGAGGCTTCGACAACCCCACGACGGACCAGGAACTTGTAAAATGTCCGCAGAGCGGAGAACCGCAACTGAATGGCCGCCCGGCCCAGGTCGTGGCGGCCGAGGAACCGCAAATACGCGCGAAAGTCGTCCCGGGTTAACTCCGCCCATGCCGGAG